>NZ_JBSGVS010000051.1:0-74895 GCF_053608565.1 Streptomyces sp. NPDC055025 | reverse complement strand
GGGCCCCACCGGTCGCGGTGGGGCCCTTCGACGTTCGTAGTTGCTGTTGCAGTTGCCGAGACCAGGCGGCGGGAGGCCGCTGGTCCGGCGGGGTCCAGAGGAGCACCATCTCCGCATCGCCGAGGCGTGCGGCGGCGCGGGCGTGCAGACCGAGCAGCCACGGCCCACCGTCCCAAGTATTGAGGCGTACCGGGCGTGACTCGTTCAGCAAGGTTCCCGCGCACGCCGATGACTCTTCCGCGCAGGGGCGGCAAAATCGCAGGTATGCGAATTCTCGTTATCGGCGGTACCTGGTTCCTCGGGAAGCACATCGCGCGAGGAGGACTGGCGAGAGGGTGGACAGTTACCACCTTCAACCGGGGGCGGTCCGGACACGACGTCGAAGGCGTCGAGCCCGTTCACGGGGACCGTACAGACCGGAATGACCTCCAGCGCCTTGCCCTGCAAGGGCCGTGGGACGCCGTTATCGACACATCCAGTTCCGACTTCCCGCCCCGCGATGTGCTCCTGGCTACCACTGCCCTCCGTGCTGTGGCCCGGCGATGGGTGCACATCTCCACCGTGTCCGTCTACCAGGGTTGGCCGCACCAAGCCCTCACCGACCATTCGGCGCTGCTGGACTGCCCCGCGGACGCGGACGAGACATACGGATACACGGGCGAGGACGGCAGCCCCACCGTCTACGGCTTCCAGAAGGCTGGCGGAGAGCAGGCCGTGACCGAGGTGTTCGGTGACTCGGCGGTGTTTCTGCGTCCCGGGGTCATTCTGGGGCCCGGCGAGTACGTCGGCCGACTCCCCTGGTGGCTGACCCGGGCCAAGCGCGGCGGGACGATTCTGGCGCCCGCTCCGGGCGGCCAGCGCATCCAACCCGTCGATGTCCGCGATGTCGCCGAGTTCGCACTCGACCAGGCGGCCGGCGAGATGAGCGGCGGGTACAACGTCACCCACCCCGATGGCATCACCTTCGCCGACTTTCTCGGTGAGTGCCTGGCCGTCACCGGCGGGGTCGGGACGCCGGAGTGGGTGGAACCGGGCGTCCTGGCCGGTCACGGCGTCGCGCAGTGGACCGAGTTGCCTCTGTGGCGCACGCACGCGGGTGTGTGGTCGGTCGACTCCGGCCGGGCGGTCGCCGCAGGCTTGCGGTGCCGGCCGATCGCCGATTCCATCCGTGACACCTGGGCGTGGCTTGCCGCCGACGGGCGTCCCGTGGACCACCCGAGGTGGGCGGACCACGGGATCGCCCCGGAGAAGGAGGCGAAGATCCTCGCTTCTCTGGTCTGAGTCAGGCTTCCAACTGGAGCAACGCTGAGCGTGTGCTGAGCTGGTGATTGCTCGCGGTGCGGGTGAAGTCCTCGACGCGGTCGCGCAGTTCGCGCGGCAGCGTCGAGGTGCGGTACGCCGGTTGCGTGAGGAACTGCTGGATCTGGCCCGTCCGTACGAGAACCCCGGTCACGCGCTGGTCCCCTGGGATGTTCCATAGGGGCGTCAGCGCGTCTGCCGCTCCCTCGATGTCGTTCGACAGGAGCCGGGCCATGGCGAGGTCCGCAGCGGCACCTCCGAGGACGTGCGCCGAGCGGCTGGCCTGCGGCTTCCGGCTGATGAGTTCGAGAGCCCGGCGTGCCGACTGCTCGGCTTGGTCCCCGTCGTGGATCAAGAGTGCGGTCGAACTGCTGGACATGGCCAAGCGCTCAGCGCTGAACCCGAATTCGCCTCCGACACCGTCGTGGAGATCGTCGCGTGTCCCGCTATCGGCCTCCAGGGAGAGCCGGAGAGTGTGGCGGGCCGAATCGGTGTCGCCGAGGTATCCGTGTGCGCGCGCCTCGATGGCCAGAAGCCGGCGCCGGGCGATGTCGCCCAGGCCACCGTACGTCTGGGCCCGTCGCGCCTTGCTGACAGCCTCGGCAGGCATGCCCGTGAAGTAGGCGACGTACGCGAGGATGCCGTCCGCGTACGCCCGCAGCGGCTCGAAGCGTGCACTCTCCCCGTAGAGGTCAGCCGCACGGGCCAGGCGGCGAGCGTTGGTGAAGGAGCCGAGGTCGAAGGCCGCCGCGGCGAGCAGCGCCATCGTCTGGCCGGTCAATTCGAGGAGACGCTGCTGCTGGGCGGGGATCTGCGTGCGATCCCGCTGGCTCTGAAGCTCTTCCTGGAGCACCCGGCCGCGCCGAAATGCCTCAATCGGCGGGAGGGAAGCATAGGCGTGCGCGAGCGACGCCACGTCGTCGGTGAGCTGGTCGAGGCTGGTGTCGGAGACGGACGCAGCGGCTGTCGCGCTGGCGTCGTCCTGAGCATCGCGTGCGGTCATGTTGATCTCGTGCTCCAGATTGAACGCGGGTGCCGGGGAATCTTCGGCGAGCGGGGGAGGAGTCAACAGCGCCGCGACATCACAGCCGAACATGGCCTGCAACACGCGACGGGTATCAGCGGACAGCGACTCGGGGCGGGTCCGTCCCGCTCTCCACCGGAATACCGTCCGCTCGCTGCACGTCGGGTTGTTGACACCCTTTCCCACGACCTCGTCGGCGGTCCTGTCGAACAGCTCCACGAAGTCGGGGGCGCTCAAGTTGCGCTTCTCACACAGGAGCTTGAGCAGCGTCTCGGATTGTTCCGTCACATCGCCCCCACTAATCAAGCCTTGGCCTGTTGGCTCGGCAACCCGCCTACGATCGATCCCTTTGCACAAAGGGGATACCGCAGCCGCTCACCAGTGCAACACATTCTCGGCAGATAGCAGTTGGCTGGCAGTCAAGTGTCAGACCGCGGTCCTGGCGGCAGCGAAACGGCAGCTCCCTGACATGGCGGTGGCATGGCATAGGCGACCACGCTGATCAACAGCCTCGCTGAGCGCGTCCAAACGAGCGCGCTGGACAGTGGCCCGTTGTATCGGCGGGCCCGCCACCCCCAGAGGACGTGATGACGACGACAGCCGTACGGACACCTCGCGCGCGCCACCGCCGCGACGGGGAAGTGATGACCGAGCACATCAAGATCTCTCCCCAGCGCGGTGGTGGACCGCCGCGCGCTGAGGACACCTGCCAGGTAGGCGTCATGCGCCGAATCGCCGCCGCGAAACTGAAGTACTGCGGCCTTGAAGCGCTGACCGACATGGTGATGCTGCTCGTCTCCGAACTGGTCACCAACGCAATAGTGCACAGCGGTACCACGGAGATCTGCCTGCGCCTTGTCGTACGGGACGGTTTCCTGCGCATTGCCGTCATCGACGGCATGCCGGGCCGCGCCACCCCCAGGCACGCCGATGACAACGCCGTGTCGGGGCGCGGCCTTGTACTCGTCGAAAGCCTGGTAGAAGGGGCCGGCGGGAGTTGGGGGACCAGCGACGGCGGCGCGGAGACCTGGTGCAGGATTCCGCTGGGGACGCCGTGACGTCCGCAGTGATGGTGGCGGAGCCGGCTGCCGACTTCGGCGTTCCCGTCCGCACGGTGACCGGGCGAGCTGGGCTTTTGGCGCCGCTGACCATCGACTTGCACCGTCCTCTCCCCGCAGAACCCAAGTCGGACGCCCCTGTTGCGATGCCCGTCTTCAACCCTCTTTGCGACGCTCTGGAGGCGGTGCTCGGCGAATACGCCGATCCGGATGCCGAGGAGATCGACCAGGCTGATGCGCAGCTCAGAACCGTGCTGCCGCTGCTTGTGCGCGTCGCCGACTGGCGCCCCGGCCCAGCAGTCACCGAGGCCGTAGACAGAGTGCAAACCGTGTGGGCCGAGGCCCGATCCGGCGGCGCTCTTCGCATACGCGGGCAGACGCGTCGCTTGGCCGTCGCCGTCCTCGGCCTGGTTGATCTGCTGGTGGAGACGTTGTCATGAGCGCTCTACCGAACGGACCGCTCCTCCTGTCCCGGCTCCATTTTGGCCCCGCAGACAAGCCCGCATAATCCGCTCCACCGCCCTGTCATCGTTCGCAAGTCCGAGGAGTCTCGTGCAGCCCAAGCCGCTGGACACGGCACCGTCAGTCCACGCCCTGATCGGCGCAGAGCTCAGACACCACCGCGAAAAGAAAGAAATGTCGCAGAACGAGGTAGGACGACTGCTGTTCCTGACCGGCGCCTTCATCGGAATGCTGGAGTCAGGTACGCGCAGAATGCGGCCCGAAATCGCGCTCAAGCTCGACGAACTCCTCGACTCCGAAGGGTATTTCTTCCGGACCTGTGCAGCACTCAAGGATTTACGGCAGCCGGACCAAAGCATTGAAGCAGTCAAGGCCGAACAGAGCGCGAAGCGTATTCAGGAGTATGCCCCGCAGCATATTCCAGGAATCTTACAGACAGAAGCCTACACGCAAGCAGTCGTCCATTCCGGCCTCCCAACGGCAACCGATGCGGCAATCAATGAACTCATTACGCCAACGCTCGAACGCACAAAGATGCTCCAGCACCCAGAGCCAACCGTGTGGACCGTACTCGACGAGGCTGTCCTACACCGAATGATCGGCGGCCCTGCGGTAATGGCCGAGGCGCTGCGCCGCATCACCGAGCTGGGGCGTCGGCGCCGCATCGTCGTGCAGGTATTGCCATTCGCGGCCGGCGGACACCCAGCAATTGACGGCGCGCTGAAACTGATGGCCTTCTCTGATGCACCAACACTTGCCTATCTGAAATGCTTCGCGTCTGGCCTGCTAGTTGACAATCCAGCCGCAGTGGCACAGTACGAATTCGCGTTCAGCCTGATTGGCGCAAGCGCACTCTCACCATCTGATTCATTGGACCTGATCGAGTCCATGGCCAAGCATTACGAACTGAAAAGCGGACGCACGCACAATCTGCGCACGGGCCTGCTGTGTAAATCCGAGCACACCGAGCCGGACCCGGAACACGGCTCGGCGCCGGACGTATCGCACAGGAAGGAGCCTCCTTCCCACCGGCTCCTCGCCATCCCCGACCGACCAGAAATCACAAAGGAAATGAAGGTAACGGAATGACTACTGCTAGCGACTCGACTGTTCGCGATCCCGACGCGCTGCGCGCGGACATGGTCCGCGCACTCCGTGATCAGGACGGGATCACGTCCGAGCCTGTCGCCGCTGCCTTCGCCGCAGTGCCCCGGCACCGGTTCGCGCCGGACGCGCCTTTGGAACTCGCCTACGACCTCCACCGCACCGTGCCGGTCAAGAAGGACGAGACCGGCCTGGACATCAGCGTCATGTCCGCTGCCCACCTCCAGGCCGTGATGCTGGAGCAGGCCGGCATCAAGCCCGGCATGAGGGTGCTGGAGATCGGATCAGGCGGGTACAACGCCGCGCTCATTCAGGAACTCGTGGGCGGCGACGGGGCGGTCACCACGGTCGACATCGACCGCGACATCATCGACCGCGCCCGTCTGTGCCTGGACGACGCCGGGTACGGCCAGGTGAAGACGGTCCTCGCAGACGGCGAAACCGGTGTTCCCGATGGAGCGCCGTACGACCGGATCATCGTCACCGCGGCCGCATGGGACATCCCCCCGTCGTGGATCAGCGGCCTCACGGTGAACGGCCGGCTCGTCGTCCCGCTGACTGTGCACGGCACGACCCGCTCGATCGCGTTCGACCGCGACGGCGAGGGCCTCGTCAGCCACTCCTACCGTCTGGCGCGCTTCGTGCCCATGCAGGGCGAGGGAGCTGTCAAGGAACGCAAGGCGTTGCTGCGAGACGGCGTCGCCGTGCAGACCGACGACGCGCGGGTGCCCCTCAACGCGGAGGCCCTGAACCGCGCCCTGGACAGTCCCAGGATGCAGCGCTGGTCGGGAGCGGCCTTCGACCTGCCCGACGAGCTGGAGCTGTACCTCACGCTCAATCTGCCGAGCGTCGCCCGGCTGCACGCGTCGAAGGATGTCGTCGACAGCGGGCTCGTGGACGCATCGGCCCTGCTCGGCGTACCGGCACTGGTCAGCGAGGACAGCATCGTCTACCGCACCCGCCGCGAGAACAGGGACACCGGCGGCTTCGAAAGCGGCGTAGTCGCCCACGGCCCGCAGGCCGAAGCGCTCGCGGACCAGTACGTGGAACTCCTCCGGCGCTGGGCCGAGAACCACCGCCGTCGGGGAGCGGCAACGATCAAATACCTGCCGGGTCCTGCCCCGTCCGCCCCGCCCCAGGTCACCGTGCAGAAGCGGCACGGCATTCTCGCGGTGTCCTGGCGCTAAGACTCCGGGGTCCGCTCCCGGGCCCCGGGACCGCGCACCATCACCTACTGCCGAGGAGGCATTGATGACCGTTCAACTGGAGCGCCCGGTTGCTCAGCCGGTCGCCGAACAGGACGACTTCGAAGACGACTTCGAGCTGGACATCACCATCGTCGAAGGCGGCCCCGCCGCGGACCAGCTCATCCGTCTGACGAGCGACGGATGCGGCTCGACGTGCGCGTCCGCGTGCACGAGCTGCCCGTAGCAGCACCAGACCGCGTTGATCTCGGTGCCCGGCCGCGCCTGCCCCATGGGCTCGGCCGGGCACCACCCGGCCACAGGAGGGGTGTGTGTATCGCTACGTTGACGCAGCAGCGGTACGGGCGACCGCATTGGATTGCGACCGTCCAATGGTCTGGCCGGAGCTGACCGGCCCGTACGCGAACACGGCGTCGTGGCGGGCGTGGCTGCAACAGACCTGGGAGTGGGCGGACTTCGCGACTGCCGTCGAGGCCGCGAGCCCGGGCCTGGCGAGTCGAGTGGGCCAGGTCTGTGCCGGCCAGTCGCTGCCGACGCCCGCTGTACGCCGCACGGTGCTCTCCGTGTTGCGCTACCTGCTGCGGGCCCGCACGCGCGCCACGCCGTTCGGTCTGTTCGCCGGGGTCGCGGCCGCGCGAATAGGTGCCGCCCCCGCGGTACGGATGGGAACCAAGCACCGGGCATCCCCCAGACCCGACGCGGCATGGACCACAGCCCTCGTCGACCGCTTCGAGGAGCACAGCGGACTGCGGCCCCATCTGATGTTGCTCACCTCCGGTCTCGTCGTCGAGCGCGATGGGGACGTGGTGATCGAGCACCGCCCACGCGGTACACGTGTCGGCGCTCCCGAACAAGTACAGATACGCGTGACAGGACCGGTCCGCGAAGCCCTGGGCAGCGCGCAGACTCCGATCCTGTGGAGCGACCTCGCGGCAAAGCTCTCCATCAGTTTCCCGACCGCGCCGCTCGCCGCGGTTGAGAAGCTACTCGCGGGACTGGTCCGGCAACGATTCCTGATCACCAGTCTGCGCCCGGCGATGACGGCCACCGACCCGCTCACCACTCTCCTCACCCACACACGGCATCTCGGGCCTGCTGAGGCAGCAGAGTTGCACGAGGCTCCCCAAACCGCGTTCGACCTGCGGGTGGACTGGGATCTGACCGTACCCACGACGGTCGCCCATGAGGCGGCAGCGGCGGCCAAGGCGCTCACCCGCCTCGCTCCCCGAGCCGCGCTGACCGGCTGGGCCGAGTGGCACGGCCGCTTCCTGGAGCGGTACGGGCCGCGGGCGATCGTCCCCGTCCTGGACGCCATCGACGCGCTCGGATACCCGCCCGGCTTCCTCGGGGCCACCACCGCGCCGGCGCCCGCCCCGCTGCCCGACCGCGACGGCCGCCTCATCAGACTTGCCCACGCCGCCGGGATGCAGCGCCGACTCGAAGTCCAGCTCGACGATGCCGCGATTGAGGATCTGGCGACCACAGATCCGGGCCACCCCGTCCAGCCGAGCACTGAGCTGACCGTCCGCATCGACGCCGCGAGCGTCGACGCCCTTCAACAGGGTGAGTTCACCCTGCACGTCGTGGGGGTGGCTCGCTCAGCCGGAGCGACCACCGGTCGCTTCCTGGGCCTGCTGGACGACCAGGACCGCCACCGTATGACCGAGGCGTACGCCGGACTGGCCGGGGTGCATCAAGGTTCGCTCGTCGCCCAGATCAGCTCCACTCCGCTATCCGTACGCGCCCAGAACGTCGCACGCGCCCCGCAGGCGACCGAGCTGGTGGTCTCGCTCGGCGACTACCAGGGCCCGGACACCAGCCTCGTCCCCGTCACGGACCTGGCGGTCACCGCCGACGCCGAACGCCTGCACCTGGTCTCGCTCTCCCGCCACCGCCCGGTGCACACGTTGCTGCTCAATGCCGTGGACCTGGGCCACCACTCCCATCCGCTGGCCCGGTTCCTGATCGAGGCGCCCGTCGCACTGGCCGTTCCCTGCACCGGATTCATGTGGGGCACCGCCGCCTCCAACCTGCCGTTTCTGCCCGCGCTCCGCTACGGACGGACAATCCTGTCCCCAGCCCGCTGGCTCCTCACCAGCGAAGACCTCCCCGCCGCGCCGGCGCCGTGGCCGCAATGGGACGAGGCCCTGACCCGATGGCGCCACGACGTACGCCTGCCCGAGCGGGTGTACCTGAGCGAGGCCGACCAGTCCATGGCCCTGGACCTGACGGAGCCTTCCCACCGGGCCCTGCTGCGGACCCATGTGGACCGCGACGGCACCGTGACGCTGCGCCCCGCTCCCCAGCCCGAGGGCCTGGGATGGACCGGCGGCCGAGCACACGAAGTCGTCATCCCCCTGGCCACGGACCAGAACATCGCCCCCGTCCGGACTTCCGGCCACACCGTCAACCGCGAGCACGGTCACCTGCCCGGCTGCGACAACCGCATCTACCTCCAGTTCCACGGCCACCGCGACCGGCAGAACTCTCTCCTGATCCAGCACCTGCCGATCCTGCTGGACGAACTGGGCGCTCCCGCCTGGTGGTTCGTCCGCTACCGAGACCCTGCCGACCACCTTCGCGTCCGCCTGACCTGCGCACCCGGTGCCCTCGGCAGCGTCTTCGAGCACATCGGCGAGTGGACCCGACGGCTCCGGCGCCACGGCCTGATCACCCACGTCGGCGTGGAGACCTACCACCCGGAGACCGCGCGCTTCGGCGGCCCCACCGCCATCGACGCGGCCGAGCGGTACTTCGCCGCCGACGCCACCGCCGCCCTGGCTCAACTCGCCGCACAAACGGACGGGGCGGACGCCCACGCGATGACAGCCGCGAGCATGGTCGACATCGCCACCGGTCTGATCGGTGACCGGGCCGCGGCGATGCAGTGGCTCATCGAACACACTCGCACCTCCCCAGCCGCTCCACCCCGGGCCGTCTACCGCCAAGCCGTCGACCTGGTGACCAACCACCCTGCGGGCCTGGACGAGCGCGTCATTGCGGCCTGGTCCGCGCGGTACGAGGCACTGACCGCGTACGGCCGCGCGCTCACGGACGCGGACATACACCCCAGCGATCTGCTGCCGGACCTGCTGCACCTCCACCAGGTCCGGGTGCACGGACCGGATCTGCCCGAGGAGCGCACACACCTGCACCTGGCCAGAGCCGCCGCCCTGAGCTGGGCAGCACGAGCAAGGAGGACACCGTGACCACGACAGCTCCTGCCTCCACCGCACTGTCCGCCGCCAACCATCTGGCCCACGCACTGGCCGACCCGCACACCGTGTGGCCCGGCGGCCGACCCGACGGCGGCCGGGCCTGGCCGCAGTCGCTCGCCGGAGGAGCCTCGGGCATCGCCCTGCTGCACATCGAGCGAGCCCGGACCGGTCACGGCGACTGGGGCACCGCGCACACCTGGCTGGCCGCAGCCCTGCACGGCGACATCAGCGCGGCGGCCAACGCGAACCTGTACTTCGGCGCCCCGGCCCTCGCGTTCATCACACACCGCGCCACCGACGCATCGAGCCGGTACCTGAAGGTCCTTGATCGTCTGGATACGGCGACCATCACCGTCACCCGAAAACGCCTGGCCGCAGCCCACCAGCGCATCACCCGCGCCGAGCGGCCCCCGATGGAGGAATTCGACCTGATCCAGGGCCTCTCCGGGCTGGGCGCCTACCACCTGAGCCGCCAACCCCATCACGAGATCACGCGTGATGTCCTGGCCCACCTGGTACGCCTGACCGAGCCCCTGCCCGACCCTGCCGGGCTGCCGCCCTGGTGGATGAACGTCGCGCCCACCGGCGCACCCCACGCCGACTACCCGGGCGGCCATGGGAACTTCGGGCTCGCACACGGCATCGGCTCCACCCTGTCCGTGCTGTCCAAGGCCCTGCTCGATGGTCTGCCCGTGCCCGGCATGGCCGACGCCGTCGAACGGATCTGCGCCTGGACCGACCACTGGCGCCAAGGCGACGAGACCGCCTTCTGGTGGCCGGGCTATATCTCGATGCAACAGGCAACCGACAACCACGTCCACTCCACCCTTCGCCCCCGCCCCTCCTGGTGCTACGGAGTCAGCGGCACCGCCCGCGCCCAGCAGTTGGCCGGGCTCGCTCTTGGCGACCCGGCACGCGTACAGGCCGCCGAGAACGCGCTCCTCGCGACCCTGCGCGACCCGCTGCAACTGGCCAAGCTGCCCGAGATCGGGCTGTGCCACGGCATGGCCGGACTGCTGCACGCCGCATGGCGGATGGCCACCGAGACGGACAACCCCGAGATCACCGCCGAGCTGCCGCGCCTGGCCAACCGTCTGATTGCCGAGCTCGACCGACACGACTACGAACCCGAACTCCTCGACGGAGCCGCCGGGGCGGCCCTCGCCCTGCACACCGTCGGCACGGGCCACGCGCCCGCACCGCACTGGGACACCTTCCTCGCCCTGGCGTGAACTCTGGAGGCCGCACCATGAACCCACCCGCCTGGCGCCAGGTGAACGTCGCCTTCCGGAACTGGGAACGCGCCGAGATCACCGCCTTGGCCAAACTCGCCCCGCTTCTACGCGCAGCCGAGGACGAAGGCGCCCTCACCGCGTGGTTCATCGTCCGCAAGCACCCCTGCTGGCGCGTGCGCTACCAGCCCACCTCCGACGGGCAGGACCGCATCGGCCGCGGCCTCGACGTGCTGACGGCCGAGGGACACATCAAGGGCTGGACGGAGATCATCTACGAACCCGAGGTCCACGCCTTCGGCGGCGCCGAAGCCATGGCATCCGCACACCGCCTCTTCCACCGCGACAGCCGCAGCATCATCATCGACTTCCTCCAGAGCGAAGCCGGCCAACACCGCCGCGAGACATCCCTCATGCTGTGCAGCCTCATGATGCGCTCCGCTGGACTGGACTGGTACGAGCAGGGCGACGTCTGGGCCCGCGTTGCCACCCACCGCTCCGTACCCGTCGGTGCCGAGACGCACGGCCGCGACCAGTTGCACACCGCCGTACGCCGCCTGCTCTCCGTAAACCCGCAGTACGCAATGCAGCCAGGCGGACCGCTTGCCCGCGCCACCGGTTGGGCCCGCGCTTACGCCACCGCCGGAAGAGAACTGGCCGACCTCACAGCATCCGGGCAACTCCACCGTGGCCTGCGGGACGTCCTGGCCCACCACGTGATCTTCGCCTGGAACCGAATCGGCCTCCCCTACGCCACACAAGCCACGCTCACGGCCGCCGCGAAGACCGTCATCTTCGGCCCCGACCCCACCACCGAGAGGAGCGCCGCGGACCGTGCGGAAACTCCCTGACTCCATAGCGCAACGCTTCCCACTCGTCGCGCGCCCCCGCCCCGCCTGCCTCCCCCTGCCCCAGCGCGTGCAGGCGCTGACCGAACTCGCCAGCACCGCAGTGCAACAACGCAACGCGAGCGTGGCCTCCACGGTCTACAACCAGGCCGCCCTGATCGCCTCCGACGTCGGCGTCCCGTCGATCGCCCGCGCAATCTGCCACCAGCACGCTGCGGCTTACCTCGACTTTTGCCCTCTGCCAGGCGTGACCGCGATCCGGGCCCTCGAACCCGTCGTCAACCTCGCGCGCCTTCAGATCCGAGCCGGGCACGCCGACGACGGCCGCCGTCATCTCCTCGCCTTGTACGACGCCGTCACCACCGGCACCGGCACCAACGTCGAGGACATCCACGTCCCGGCCGGCCTCACCGCCGCCCCGGAGGACCGGCACGAGATCCGCGCCTGGCTATGGCGGGTCCTCCTTGCCGACGGAACGCGAACCCTGACAACTGCCAGCCGCTGGGCCGAAGCGCTCGTCCACGTCGAGACGCACCGCGGCGTCGGACGGCGCATGCTCGACGGCCGCCAAGTCGCCGTCCTCGCTGCTCTCACCGCCGGCGACGCTCCCGCCGCCGAGGACCTCCTGGCCCGCACAGAGCCCGGGGAGCCGTGGGAGGACGCCGTCACGAGCTGCCTGACCGTACTGACCCGCCGGGCCACCGGCCGACCGCTCCACCATCATCTGCACGACCTGGTGGCCACCTACCTCGACCGCGCGGACGAGCCGGGCATGACCGTCTTCAACACCCGGCTCGGTCTCACGGTGCTGGACGCGATCGCCTCAACGGAGGACCCAACCGCACGCCTGGTAGTCGCGGACCTCCACCGCCGGGCAACGAAGACGACCGACGGATACGCCGCCCGCGAGCTCCTCGCGCACCCCTCGTTCACCGCCCTCGCGACCGATCAAGAAACGCAGGACTGCCATGCCCTCCTTTACGCCTGCGCGCTCGGCGCCGGCGCCATCCCTGCCGGGCTGCACGACAAGGTGACGGCCGCGATACGCGTCAGCGACCACGTCATCCGGAGCAGCGCCGCAACCCCCACGGGACAGCAGGTAGTGCCGTAGGTCTACAGAACACGACCGTTGACGTTCGGGGTGTAGTAGTCGCGAGCCGGATGACGTTGGCAGACCCAGGCTGGGAGCGAATCGAGGGCCTGCCCACCACCAGCACCGTCCGCCGCGAGCTGGTCAACCACCCGGAGGCTGGCTCCTACGCCTCCGGGGTCACGTTCAGCGCCGCTACGGCCGTCTCCTCGTCGGTGCTGACGTAGCTGCGCATAGCAGAGGCGCCCTCGAAGACCTGAGGTATTCAAGGGCGCCTCTGTGCTGACCGTGAAGAAGTCTCCGAACTCGCCGACGAGGTATACGCGATCCGCATCCGGAACGCACTCGACGCGGCGTCTCCGCTGGCCATCCGCGCACACGACGGCGTGAAACTCGTGCCCGACGCGCCGAAAGCTTACGGGCCATGATCACTCGCGCCACAGCAGCGCCACCCCGAAGCCGCTCCGCCGACCGCACGTGTCTCCGCGCGCACGCCTTGGATGAGGGCAACGTAGCTGAGGATGCGAAGTCGGCTGGAGGAAGGACAGGGAGCGAGTCAGCGGAGGAAGCAATCGGGAGCTTCCCAGCTTGGGAAACGTGCCCGAAGGCGAGTCGCGAGCTGTATCTTGCAGACACCCAGCCACGTCACCTACGGGGGTCTCATGCAGGTTACGAACGCCGCACTCATCTCATGGGTTGAGATCGAGGATTTGTTCGGCACGTATAGCTATCATCTAGATTTCTTTGGCGCCAATGAACCCGAATCGCGTAGCCGGCGACTTACGCTACTCTACGGGAATAATGGCAGCGGAAAGACGACCATCCTAAAGCTACTTTGGGACACACTCTCCGCAGACACCACCAAGGGCCACCGCGAGCGAATTGCGAAAACACCATTCCGGTCGCTAGTGATTCGCTTATCCGTTGGCGACACCATCAAGGTAACCAAGAATGATGGTTTAACTGGGGCTTTTTCCATCACCGTTGACGGCGAGTCGGCAAACGTTCAGCAAGTATATATGGTGACACCGGCGGGTGTAACGGCAGTCCCTGACTCTCTCCTGGGAGACAACCCAGAATCGAACGAACGAGAGCTACGACTGCGACTGATTCGGGCACGTATGCAACGCCCCGTCGAAGAATACAGGGATGGCAGCGACAAATTCGCCGCGTACCTGAAAGAGCTCGGAGCCGTGCCGTACATGCTTGCGGATGATCGGCAGATCTACGGCGACGCGATCGATTCAAGCACGCGAGAGGAAGAGTGGGTCATAATTGATGATGATGACGACCCCTCGGCCGAATCAACGAGAGGAGTAGCCGCCGAGCTCACCCAGGCTATTGAGCGCGTTGACGTGCTCGTCAAGGATCAAGTAATTAAAGGTGGTCAGCAAGGATCGCGAAGTTCCAATAGCGTCTATCTCGGCATTCTCGGCCGAGTAGCGAAGACTGAGGCATCTCGCAAAGAGGTTACGAAGAACGAGCTAATTGGAAAAATCGAAGAAGTAGCCGAAAGAACCCAGGTATACAGCCGTTACGGACTTCTGCCAAAAATCAACAAGGATCAGTTCATCGACGCCGTTCGTGCCGTTCCTGACAGCGAGCTCGGCGTTGCCGAGGCGGTTCTCGATCCCTTTCTGAGTTCTCAAACAGCCCGCCTAGATGCCCTAAACGGGGTCTTTGCATTGGTGCAGACATTCACCAATGAAATGAACCGATTCTTCGGCAACAGCGGAAAGAAGGTTACATATCAGACGTTCAGGGGAATCCAGGTCCGATCAGCCGGAAATAATCGACTTTCTCCCGAACAGCTATCTTCGGGCGAGCGCCAGATCCTACTACTTCTGCTCAATACAATTTTGGCTCGTGAAAACACAAAGCTCTTCCTGATCGACGAGCCAGAAATTAGCCTCAACGTCAAATGGCAACGGCAGTTGATGGATGCGCTGCTTGCATGCACAGAAGGAAGCGCAGTTCAATTCGTCGTCGCTACACATTCCATCGAGGTAATTACAGGACATCGCGCTTCGCTTGCACGGATGGTACCCAAGAAGCAGAAAGAAATCGACGGAATCTCAGGGGGGCAACAGCGATGACAGACCCTTTTGAAGACATGGAGCGGCGCCAGCCTGCTGAGCTCGTAACTCTATACGAGCTGGAGCCGGAAGTCAGGGACGTAATTGTCGAGGGAAGCAACGATAAAGCATTCTTCGACTGGTATCTTTCACATATCAAACATCAAGGAAAGCTCGTTCGTGTGTACGCAGTAGGCGACAGGGCATACCTGTCTGACGGCGAGGTCCTTGATGGAGGATACGTTGCCGGAGAGCGTGGGAGAGTAGCCCGTCTCGCCGAAGTCCTGAATAATCTGGCTCCAGACTGCACTTCGGCGCTGATGATTGCCGATTCAGACTACGCTAGCATAGCGTTAGATAAAAAGCCCGAAATACCAGGATTGCTTTTCACAGACTATGCGTCACTCGAGTCGTACACTCTATCGAATCATACAATTGACAAGCTGTTGCGTGTCACATTCGCTGCTCCTGCAGAAATATCCGCTTCCATTCTCCTCCAGGCGATCAAAGACCCGCTGACTGCTTCATTTTTGATCGGAGCATGCCTTAGGGAAGCAAATACAGGGTCGGCTATATCACCGAGGGCGGTAGACCGCATTCCCCTCGCATCCCCTTGCCCTCCCGATGTCATCCGTGAAGTATTTCGCATCTCCCTCCAAGGAAAAGTGAAGGAATTTCCAGTCGATAATCTCACACAGCGCTATGAGGAACTAAAGAAAGCAGTCACGGACGATTTCCGTAACTTTGCACGAGGTCACGATATTGCGCACTTCATAGTGAAGTTTCTTAAGGAGAACTGCAAAAGGGTCTTCACAAAAGAAGAGGGCCGGAGGAGGGGACTGCAAACTCCTGAATTGCTAGAGCTGGCTCTGATGTCTTGCCTTGAGTACCAGAGATTAAGATCGGAGAAACTCTTCGCCGACGTTGAACTCTGGTTATCCGGGTCGAGCGCCACCGAATCAGAACCTCCTGAAGCTGCCGCCTGTGCCTGATGGTGCGGGTGGCGCTCCAACACCCGCAGGACGCGGGCCATGGTCCGGAGCGTGTCGGCCGCGGCCCACGCAGCGATCCGCGACGCGGGTGCCGAGCCGTACCTCTACCCTCTACGGGTGCGGTGAAGGGAACCTGGCCTACAGCGGGATGCTGCCGTGCGTCCTGCTGTACGGCCACGGGGGACCACTGGCCGAGTTCGGGGGAGGCGTCCGCACCTGGCACAGACGAGTCAGAGCCGTACACCTTGGGCCAAGCAGTCCGGAGCATGAAGTGAGGCTACGGCTCGGGCCGCGCTGACAGAGGTGGCATACGTGCCGTTCCACAGGGCCTTCCCGCATACCGGCATAGAACTGTCCGGCAGGCAATGGGACCACTCCGTGCTCGGTTCGTTGATGCGGGCATGGGCAGAGTGATCTGACTGATACGAAGCGGGAACCGCTGCGTCCGCTCATTCCGGTTGGCGACACACGTTGCAGCCCGTGGCCTGATTACCGGCGCGTGATCGACGGGATTCTGCATCGGGCACGGAGCTCCGTGCGGTGACGTACTTGCCCGAGCGGCTCAAGCCTTGGAACACGGTCTGCGAACACCATCGGCAACTGTCCGACGATGGACGTGGCGGCGGCCTTCGTCTGGTCTCGTCCTCCGCCCAAGGTGCACGTGACCCCAACGATGGCCGTCATCAGGGAGAATGTGCTGTTCGGCAGTTGCAGTTCCAGTTGCATTCACCCCCGTTCAGCACCGTCCGAGTCCTGGCAATCGAACCGTCGGCTCCAGGTCAGGACGCCCGCAAACCACCATGAACCCCCAGACGAACATTTGGAAAGCGTGTTGGGGGCAACCCCTCACGAGTTCGAATCTCGTATCCTCCGCCATTGCTCTCACCGGGCAATACGTCGAAGGGCCCCACCGGTCGCGGTGGGGCCCTTCGACGTTCGGCACGACCTCTTCCTCCTCCAGGCGAGGGGCTTTGGCGATCGTGGCCGGGTTGTCGGTGCGGTGACGGCGCCGCTTGGCCTCGTTCAGGGCGGCGCGCACGGTGCGGTGGACCTGGTGCGCGGTACCGGCCGAACTGCCGTTGTCCTGAGTCTTCTTGCAGAAGCGTTCAAGATGCTCGGGCTCCAGCTTCGCCAGGCGGTGCGCGCCGAGGCCGGGTATCAGATGGTGGTAGACGGCGACGCGGTAGCCGTCGGTGGTGTTCTCGGAGACGTGCAGCGCGGCGATGTTCTCGACCCAGTGGGTCAGCCAGGAATCGACTGTCCAGGTCCGGCCTGCCTTCGGCACGCTGCCGGAGTCACGCTTCCGCTCCAGCTCGCGGACAGCCTTGGTGGCATCAGCGCGGGTCTTGCGCATGACGTAACGGCGGTCGGGCGGAACAGCCCTCAGCCGTCCGCGGCGAGGCGGCCGAGCCATTCGCTGAGTAGGTATTGCTCCGCGCTGCTGAGCGCTGTCTGTTCGGGCAGGAGGGCGCGCAAGGTTCGGGCGGCGCCGGCGGGGCCTGCGTCTTGCACGACGGGTTTCTCGTGTGTGACGGCGGTAACCATGGATTCGCGCATGGCGGTGAGCAGGGCCGGGTCGCGCTGATCCTCGGGCAGCGACAGCCAGGTGAGCACGGCGCCGCGCGCAGTGGCATGAATCAGAGCGGCCGCGAGCTTCTCGTCGACGCGGAGCCAGCCGCCGGCGGCGAGGCGACGGATGCGTCCCAGCAGGATCCGCATGCCCGCCTGGAAGGCGGCCGACGTCGTGCCGCGTTTGGGCTCGCCGTACATCAGCGCGTACAGCTCAGGATTGGCGAGCCCGAACTCGACGGCGAGGTCCCAGCCCGCACGCAGGTCCTCTACCGGGTCCTGAGGATGGGTGTCCACGTGCTTGGCCGCGAGGAACGTGGCGTAGCCGTGCTCGGCCACCGCTTCAAGGAGCCCGTCCTTGTCGCCGAACAAACGGTAGATCGCAGGAGGCTGAGCCCCAGCGGCCGCCGCGACCGCGCGGGTGGTCACCGCGTCGCGCCCCTCGCGTGCGAGCAAGTCCGCCGCGGCCTCAAGAACCCGCTGCCGAGTGACCTCACGGGCGTCGGCTGCGACCTCCGGCTCCGGGACGGGTATGGCGTCGACCTTCGAACCATCAGGCATAAATCAACGATACCACCGAAACGTTTCCATCGATGCTATCGTCGTTATCGTCAAATGCGTATCACCGGAAACCAAATCGAGAGGAGTGCACCATGCCTGGGAAGCTGCACATCGTAGGCATCGAGGAACACGTGGTTCTGCCAGTCCTGCTCGATGCGTGGACAAGGGCGGGGGTCCCGCGGATACCGCAGCTCGGCTACGGCGACGAGCCGTTCGCGCGGCGATTGCGAGACGTCGGCGATCGGCGCCTGGCCGACATGGACGATCAGGGCGTGGACGTCGCGGTGCTGTCCCTGGCCACACCAGGGGTGCAGAACCTCACGGCGGCGGACGCCGTGAGCGTCGCGCGTGAGGCGAACGACGCGCTCGCCGGGGTCGTCCGCGCCCACCCGCAGCGGTTCCAAGCGTTCGCGGCCATCCCCACGCCGTCCCCCGAAGCCGCCGCGGCGGAACTGGATCGCGCGGTCACGCAGCTCGGCTTCCGCGGCGCGATGCTGTACGGGCGCACCGGCGACAAGCTGGCTGACGCGCCCGAGTTCGACGACCTTTACGCCGTCGCCGAGCGACTCCGGGTTCCACTGCACTTCCACCCGCAGACCCCGGTGCAGGCGGTCCAGGACGCCTACTACGCGGGGCTGCCGAACGGAGTGGGCCGTGCGCTCGCGACCGCCGGGCTGGGCTGGTACTACGACCTGGGCGTGCAGTACCTGCGGATGATCTTCTCTGGCGTGTTCGACCGCCACCCCGACCTGCAAGTGATCGCGGGACACTGGGGCGAAGTCGTCCTGTTCTACCTGGACCACATCGGGATCCTGCGGGACATGGCAAAGCTGGAGCGCCCCCTGGCCGACTACTTCCGCCAGAACTTCTGGGTGGCGGGAAGCGGCACGGTCAGCGAGCGCTACCTGCGGTGGACGGCGGAGGTCGTCGGCACCGACCGCATGCTGTACTCGACCGACTACCCGTACACGTTCGGAACGCGGCCCGGCGGCTTCCCCTTCCTCGACACCAGTGCAGGGGTCGCCCGGTCGTTCCTCGAACAGGCGCCGTTCACCCAGGAGGAGAAGGCCGCTATCGGGTCCGGCAACTGGGAGCGGCTGACCGGTCATGTCGCAGCCACCACGGACGTCAACAGCCGAACCGCGGATGACCGAACAGACAGAAGCTAGTGCTGTGTCCGGAAAGGTTTGCCGGGGGCTCGCGGCGTCCGGTGCGGTGCATCGCAAGGCGGAGGATCGCGCTCGTACTGGACGTACTCGCGCGACTCCGACAACGCGGCGAGGTGCCGTGCCGGGCGTCGCGAGCCGGTGAACCTTTCCGGACACAGCACTAGCCGGTCGACCTGACGGCCCGCCGGAATCGTTGGCGGCGAGCGCCGTCCCCGCGTCGCCGAGGCGCGCGGCGGCGCGGGATCGTAGACCGAGCAGCCACGGGCCCACCGCCCCAATTATTGAGCCGTACCTTTGCGTGACTCGTTCAGCAAGGTTCCCGTGTACGCCAATGACTCTTCCGCACAGGGGCGGCAAGATCGCAGGCATGAGCCCTGGGGCGCCGTGTCCGGGGCGTGAAGTGAGGTCACGGCTCGGGCCGCGCTGACAGAGGTGGCATACGTGCCGTTCCACGGGACCTTCCCGCATACCGGCATAGAACTGTCCAGCAGACAGTGGCCTGATTAACGGCGCGTGATCGACGGGATTCTGCATCAGGTACGGAGCTGCGTGCGGTGACGTACTTGCCCGAGCGGCTCAAGCCCTGGAACACAATCTGCGAACACCATCGGCAACTGTCCGACGATGGACGTGGCGGCGGCCTTCGTCTGGTCTCGTCCTCCGCCCAAGGTGCACGTGACCCCAAACGATGGCCGCGATCAGGGAGAACGCGCTGTTCGGCAGTTCCAGTTGCATTCAGCCCCGTTCAGCACGGTCCGACAGTCAGTTAGCGAGGCGCTTCATGTCAGGTCAGAACGCTGACGCGCCTATCCGAACCCCCGGACGAACATTTGGAAAGCGTGTTGGGGCAACCCCTCACCAGTTCGAATCTCGTGTCCTCCGCCGTTGCTCTCGCCGGGATTCGTCGATGGGCCCCACAGCGTGCTGCGGGGCCCATCGACGTTGGGGGTTGTAGCTGCCGAGATCAGCCAGCGGTGGGCTGCTTGGCCCGCCCTGGTCCAGAGGAGCCCGCCGACCTTGGCGGCCGTGTCCCTGAGGACCCGGTCGGTCAGCGGTACTGGTACCGGCGGCGCATCCAGGCCGACCGACCGGACTCCCAGACCGTGATCGCGTCCACGACGGTGCCTGAGACCCCGAAGAGCAGCAGAAGAGCACCAGCGGTGCGACGGCCGTCGTGGTCGGCCGACCCTCAGCCCGACCGCTTCCAGCAGCGCCTCCCACATGTGGTGGCGGGTGTTCGGGTTGAGCCACTCACCGGTCGCCGAGGCGAAGAGGTACCCATTCTCGCCCCGCACTCCACCCCCCTGCTCCGCCGGGCCAGGCTCCACCCCGACGCTCCTCCTGGAACGGGCACCGAACTCGTCGTGATCAAAGAACTCCTAGGACATGCCCACATCGGCGTCAGGCAATCGACACCCCCGGCAACGCCCTCAGCGCTACCGGCAGCGGCCTTAACAACCCACCTGCCACAGCCGTCGTCCACTGACGTTGCCGTCAGCGGGGCTGGAGTCTGTCAGGTACGTTCAGCACCCTGCGGCCATTCAAAGGACTGGGGTGGCGATACCAAAGCCGCGAGAACAACCCCGACAGGTTCGTCAGTAAGGGCGATCAAACTCCACCCACTCCCTCGGACCGCGAAAAGGCCAATAGGAGGACCATCCTCATCGAGAACCGCAAAGAAGCCTTCCCATCCAAATCTATTCTTCCGGAACTCGTTCAATGTTGAATAACGGTCTCGATACGTTCCTCGAAGCGTGGACCTGGACCCAACTCCAACACGGATAGATCCACACACCCCCTCAAGAATTCGCGACACAACGGTAGGCGGCAACAAAGCCAGCGACTGACATTTTGCCTTTTGAAGCAGCTCCGCAATCTTCAGATTGGACATTTCCCGCACACTCGCCAAGGCAACTCCATTGAGAACGAGGGTGGGCGGCACCCGAAGGTACCGCCCACCAGAGCTTATCTATCCGAACCCGAGATCTTCCAGTCGTGCGCCGGACCATGCCGCCCTGACTTGACCTTGCATGACCCCTTGAATGATCACTTCGGCCTCGCCGCGAAGGTCATCTTCGACCCATGGCTGATCGTTTACATGAATATGGAAACGCCCACTGGGGATAGTAGCCCTAATTACGACTCCGCTACCCCCACCTTTAGTAGCCGCCCGAATAGCAGCAGCGGGACTAGTGGTCCAACTGGTGTAGTCGCTATCCGTCATACCGAGATGATGCATCTCAGGCGTCGAGTCCCCACCGCGGGGTCCTGCAATTCCTTCCACCGCGTCGTCAAAGGCGGGGTTGGGGCCGCCGGTTTCACCGCTCACTTCCGCAACTCCGCGATAGACCGTCGTGCCGCCACCGCAATTGTGCACAAGCACTGGCGTGGCGCCTGCGAGCACATAGTACGTGTGCAGGTCACTGACCGTGAGGTTGTGGACGGTGGCCTGCTGCGCCGTCCAGCGCTCAAGCGCGGTTATCTGGACGTGGGTGCCGGCGCTGGTGCGGAGCCATTGGCCCGGACTCAGGGCGGTGGCATCGATCCACTCGTTGAGTTCGGGGACCCAGAAGGGGTGGCCCTCGGTCGCGGTGACCGTCGCCGTCCGGTCGCCCTGGGCGCCGTCGGTGTCGACGGTCACCTTGACGAGGTGCTTGACGCCCTCCCCGCTGATCTCCGCCGTGACCGTCTCCACCGCGGTCTCGCCGGTCTCGGGGTCGGTGGCCAGGACCTTGTCGCCGTTTTCGACGTCCTCGATCGGCTTGGTGGTGCCGTCGGCCATCAGGACCATCGTGCCGGGCGTGAAGCTGTTGTCGACGCTCGGGCAGCTCGCGCCGCCTCCGCCCGACTGTTTTCCTGCCTGCGGCTTGGCGGGAGGCTTCGCGGCCGCCGACTTCTTCGCCTTCTGGACCGCGTTGCCGGTCTTCTGCGCGGCCTTCTTCGCCAGTCTCGTGGCGGCCTGCTGTGCCTTCTTCCTTATCTGCGCGGCCAGGGCCGCCGCCCGCTTCTTCGCCTCCTTGGCCTTCCGGGCCAGCTCCCGGGCCTTCCGCGCCAACTCAATGATCTTGCGGGCCTTCTCCTTGGCCTTCATCCAGGCGTCGACGGCCCCGGCGATCCGGGACGCCGCCTTCAGGATCGAGGGGATCTTGTAGAGCTTGGACCACGGGATGGCCTGGACGAAGAGGCTGCCGCATGCCCACAGATCACCCCGGGAGAAGCAGCTCACCACGTCGTTCCAGCCGACGAACTCCTTCAGCGCGGCCCAGCCGACGGACAGGATGATGTCCGACAGTGAGGTGTTCAACTGCTGCTTCGCCCACGCCTCGTCGCCCGACGACGGGCCGCCGCCACCCCCGCCGCCGACACTCTCCGAGGCCAGACCCGACGGGTCCGCGAAGGTCACCGGATTGTTCTCGCAGTACACGTACCCGTTCATCTGCACCGGATCGGCCAGGTCCAGCACCGGGTCCACGGACAGGAAACGGCCCGTGACCGGGTCGTACTCCCGCGCCCCCAGGTGCACCAGGCCGCTGCCGTTGTCGTCGTCACCGCCCACGTAGGAGCGGTCCGAGCGCCAGGCGCCGCTCTCGGCACGCTCGTTGCCGAACGGGTCGGTCTTGGAGAACTGGACCCTGTTGCCCTCGGCGAGCGCCACGTTGATGTACGCCGTGCCGTTCTGGTCCGCGATCTGGACCGACTGCGTCACCGCACCGCTGCCGGTCGCGTGCCGCATCACCGTGGGCGCGCCCGGCTGCGCGTAGTAACGCTCGACCGAGGACTGCGACTTGTCCGCGTTCATCGTGACCGTCGCGTCGCCCAGGTACAGGGTGCGCTCGCTGGCGCTGATCGCCATCAGCCGCTGGCCGGAGGCGTCGTAGATGTACTTGGTCTGCTCGTTCGGCGTCCAGGTCTGCGAGCTGCCGGAGTTGCAGGTGTAGAGCTGGAGATCGGTGCCGTTCGCCGAGTCGGAGCCGGGTACGTCCAGGCACTTGCCGGACGACTCGTGCTTCAGCGCACCGTCGGACGTGGCCGTCCACCGCTGGTCGGCCGCCCCGGTGCAGTCGGCAATCACCACCGCCGTCCCGACAGCGGTGCCCCCGCCCTTCGGCATCGCGCACTTGCCCAGGACCTTCAGCGCACCCGTGGCCGGATCGCCCGAGGAACCGGAGGACGAGCGGTCGACGCGCAGTTGCTGCGCCTTCGTCCCGTTGCACTGCCACAGCTGAAGCGCGGTGCCGGCGGTCGTGGACGAGGACGACAGGTCCAGACACTTGCCCGCCAGGCCGACCCAGGCCCCCGCCCCGTTCTCGCCGAAGCCGGTGACCTGCGCGACCTGCCCGTCCCAGGTCCAGTCCAGCGCCTGTTCGTCGCCGTCCCAGGTACGGGTCTCGGTGTCGCCCGCGGCGTTGTAGGTCAGCTCCGCCGCCTTGGTGACCCGCGCACCGCTGTCGGCCCTGTACGTGGTCGACATCCCGGTGAGGGTGTGCGGCTGGGAGCCGTCCTCGGCCCCGTACGCGTAGGTCGTCGTGGCGTCCTTCGCCTCGACGAGCCCGGGGTCGTGCTCGACGAGCTTCTTCCTGTTGCCCATCGCGTCGTACTCGTACGACTGCCAGTAACCGTCCGCCGCGGCCGTGACGTTGGCCGTGCCGTCCGCGTACTCCGGCGCCGCGACCGTCTTGCCCGGCGCGGTGCACGCCGACGGCGCCGTCCAGGCCTCGGCCAGTTGTCCCAGCGCGTCGTAGGTGAAGCACTGGCGGTCCGTCACCCCGTCGACGCGGTCCGCGATCGAGGTGACGTTGCCGGCCGGGTCGTAGGCGTAGGAACGGGCGTTGACCCGGTGATCGGTCACCGTCGTCGTGTCGCTGATCGACTCCCGGTCGACGATGCTCTGCTTCAGCTCACCGCTCGACTCGTCGAACAGGTTCGTCGTCCACACCCGGTTCGGCTGCTCGCCGCTGGTCGCGCGCAGCACCTCGCCGTAGGGCGAGTAGGTGGTCTCCGCCGCGTACCAGTCGTCCCCGGACGTCGAGACCGGCAGGCCGTCCTCGTTGTAACGGACCACCAGCCGCTCGCTGTCCAGCGTGCCCACCGCCGGCAGCGTCGCGGATGTCAGCAGACCCGCCTTCGAGTAGTCGTAGCTGTAGGTGTACGACTCCTTCAGCCCGTACTCGGCCGCCAGCGGCGCCGGCAGCGTGACCGTCTTGCCGGTCGGCTGGTAGTCGGCCGTGTAACCGGTCACGGACGTCGTGTAGCCCTGGTTGTCCGTGTACCGGGTCGACGACGCCGGCAGCCCGAGACCGCCCGGCAGCTTGTCGTACAGGGTGCTCGTCAGAAGCTCGCCGGCGGCGTCGTCCTCGTGTTGCTCGATGACGCGGGACAGTACGTCGTACTTGTTCCACACCGTCACACCGCGCCCGTTCTCCACGGTCACGGGGCGGTCCGCCACGTCGTACGTCGTCCTCGTCGTGCCGGTGTCGGGGTCGGTGGCCACGGTCTGGCGGCCACGCGCGTCATACGCCCAGGTCCACTCGTTGCCCTCGGAGTCCTTCGCCAGGACCATGTCACCGCGTGTGTCGTAGGTGTACTTCGTGCTGCGGAAGGTCTCGCGGGCCGCGTCCGTGAAGGTGTCCACCCGGACCGTGCGGCCCAGCGCGTCGGAGTAACTGCGCTGCGCCGCCGCGCCCTCGGGTTCGATCACCGTCGAGTTGTCGTAGCCGTACTCGTTCCTCGACGCCTTCTGCGGCTTCGCCACGCCCGCCTCGTACGGCGTCTCCGTCAGCACCCGGCCCAGTCCGTCGTACGCGTACAGCGTCGCGTTCGGCACCTGGGAGTCCGAGTCCAGCTCGAAGGGTATGGAGGACGGCTCGCCGGTGGCGTAGTAGGCGTTGTTGGTCTGCGCGATCGTGCCGTTCCTGGTGTAGAGCACGTCCGTGACGAGTCGGCCATCGCCGACCGCCGGCTCCTGTCTCTGCCGCTCCCGGCCCAGACCGTCGTAGATCACCACGCTGTCCGCGTAGGTGCCCTCGTTGGTCAGCGCGGATGTCACCACCGACACCGGTTGGCCGATCGTGGTGTGGTAGGCGGCCTTCACCGCCGGAGCGGTGGCGGTGGTCCCGGTGGCGGCGCCCCAGGTGGCCGTCGTACGGCCCAGCGCGTCGTAGGCGTACTCGGTGGTACGGCCGTTGGCGTCGGTCTCCTTCAGCGAGGTGCCGCGTCCCGGCTCCACGTAGGTCGTGGCGGTGTGCCCGAGCTCGTTGGCCGTCTCGATCGCGTACACCTGCCCGGAGTCGGGCACGTACGTGGTGGTGTCGGTCGTCCCCACGGCGTCGTCGGCGGTCTTCACCCGCCCGTAGTCGTCGTAGGTGATCGTGCCGCTGACCGTCCAGCCGCCGCCGGTGCCGCTGACGTCCCAGGTCTTGGTGGCCTGCCCGATCGCGGGTGCGGCGGCGAACTCCCCGCCGTCGTACGCGACACGGGAACCCGAGATCCAGTCCTCGGCCTCCGCCGACGCCGCCTGGGCACAGGTACCCGCCGTGGTCAGCGTCTGCTTGTCCAGGCCGATCAGGTGCTTGGCCGTGTTGTGGACGTACGACATGACGGTGCACGTCTGGTCGTCCGGGTCCGCGGTGTCGCCCAGCGACTCGACCTGGACCGGCAGACCGTAGTCGTCCTCGTACTCGGTGACGGTCTTCGTGGTCCGCCATGTCGGGTTCCCGCTCGCGGAGTCCGAGGCACGGGTGACGGAGATGCTTTCGGCGTCCTGGACGCGGTAGGCCTCCAGCGGCGGGATCCCGTCGCCGCGGGTGCGCGAGGCGAGCAGTGTGGCCTTCGGTTTGTCGACGGAGCGGGTGAGGAGTTCGCCGCCGTTCCCCGTGTAGGTGAGGGTCTCGGCGACGCGGCCCTGGAAGGCCTCCTCGTCCTTGGCTATGGCCTGGCCCGCGGAGTCCTCGACGGTCACCGAGCGGGTGGAGCCTTCCGGCAGCAGGTCGCCGTTCATCCCGCGGAAGTAGCGGGTCGCCGACAGGGACTGCCGGGTGCTCGTGTACGGGGTGGCGGAGTTCTCCCCGGTGACCGTCTTGACCAGGGAGAAGCCTCGCCACTGGTCGTAGGTACGGGTCTTCTTCTTGGAGAACTCCGCCTGGTTCAGCGCCCAGGCGCCGCCGCCCTCGTCGTCGTAGTCGTAGGACGTGTTGACGTCCGGGACGCCGGTGACGGCCGGCTTCTCCTGGACCGACTCGACGACGTACTTGTTGAACCAGTCGATGGTCTCGTCGCTCTTGTCCGGGTCCGGGTGCCAGTAGACCGGGAAGCACAGCCCGGTGTTGTCCTCAGGTTCCGGGAAGCCGCTGCCCGTCCTGCAGGAGCCCGTCGGCGCCTTGTAATTGACGAGAGTCTCGCCGCCGTACTCGCTGACGACCCGGGCGATACGCAACCGGTCGAAGACCGGGTTCGGGTCGCCGGCGCCCTCCTGCACCCGGTTGGGCATCGACAGGCTGTTCGCGACGAACCGCACCGGGTTGAGGGTCTTGGTGGTCTCGCCGTCGGGTTC
The DNA here is from genome assembly GCF_053608565.1 of Streptomyces sp. NPDC055025. Classification (NCBI taxonomy): domain Bacteria; kingdom Bacillati; phylum Actinomycetota; class Actinomycetes; order Kitasatosporales; family Streptomycetaceae; genus Streptomyces; species Streptomyces sp. NPDC055025. Next base: position 48,440 of record NZ_JBSGVS010000051.1, on the reverse strand, counting down.
GTAGCCGGTGCGGGTGATGGACTCCAGCCACAGCGCGGCGCCCTCGTCCGTCAGGTCGGCGGGCAGCGACTGCTGGAGTGTCCAGCTGTCGACCGTTGTCTGCGCGGTCGAACCCTGGTTGCGCTGGGCCTTCGTGGTGACCTGGGTGAGGCGCATGCGCGACCAGAAGGTCGGTACGGGGACGAAGCAGTCTTTGTCGGCGGCACCTGAGCAGTACAGATCGGCCGGGGTGTCGTACCAGACGCGGTTCTTGTCGAAGTCGCCGGACGTGAAGTCGGCCTCGCCGCAGACTCCTTCGCCGAAGCAGCGTTCGTCGACGGCGAAGTCCACCCGCGCGAGGGGCTGGGCGTCGAACAGGGAGCTCTCGTCCTGGCCGTACTTGATGGCTCGGAGGAAGCCGCCCCGGTGGTAGAGCACCGGATCCGCGAACTTCATGTTCTGGGCGTAGTAGTTGTTCTCTCTCCCCCACCACAGCGACATGGCGTGGCCCTGCGGGTCCACGACGTAGTCGAGATTCCAGCGCCAGGCCTGAGTGCAGAAGGAGTTTTCGAACTTCGTCGCGTAGCACGGCTCGTCGGACTGGTTGCCGGCCACGGGGGCGGCCAGGACCGAGGCGGTGGTCGCGTCGCCGCTCTCCCAGCCGGGGAGTTTGTTCCGCCCGAAGTAGTACTGGATGCCGTCCCGCGTGGTGACCCGCCAGTACTCGCCGTCGGCGTCCCCGTTGGCCAGGTCCGTGTTCTTCAGCAGCTCCACGCGCGAGCCGTCGCCGCTGGAGGTGACCCAGTTGTCGCCCACCGCGTCGGTGCCGTCGGGCAGCACCAGCTCGGTCGTCGTGCCGCCGAGGGTGAGGACCGCGTTGTACGAGCCCCAGCACAGGTCGCTGGTTTTACGGTTGGTGTTGTTGCCGCCCGTGGTGTCGTCCCGGCAGGCACGGTAGGTGCGGGTGATCGATCCGGGGTTGTAGTCCCAGCCGTCGCCGATCCACGAGGGCTGGGTGTTCGTGGCCGACGTACGGCCGTCGACGCCCTGCGAGTTGTAGCCGAAGCCGATCGCCGGGGACGGGCCGCCGGGCACGCCGGGGACCTGAAGGTTGTAGGTGTAGGTGAAGGCCCCGGAGTTGCCGCCCGCCGACCACGAGCCGGCACTGGCCAGCGGGGTGGCGGAGAAGTCGCCCTTGGACCCGCTGCCCGAGTCGGTGGCGAGCAGGACCGAGGCGCCCGAGGCGGAGGCGGCGGTGAGCGTCGTCCGTTCGGCGGCGTACGGGCCGGCGGCCGTGCTCTCGCGGTACAGGGCGTCGTCGACTCCGCCCTTGCCCTCGGCGGCGGACTCGGCCGTGGCGGACTCGCCGGACGCGAGGTCGGCGACGTCCAGGGTGGCGAGGATGCGCCGTTCGCCGCCCTCGGCGGCCGTCTCGACGACGTTCTCGGTGTCCACCGTGGTGGGTTCCGAGCAGCCCTCGGTCTCGGGGGTGGTCAGGAAGCAGGCGGGGAACTGCACGAAGTCGAGGCGGTCCGCCCAGTTGGCGCCGTACAGCTCCGCGAAGTCGGTGTAGTTCAGGGCGACGACGGCGTCACCGGTGGCGTCCGGGGGCGGGGTCACCATCAGAGCCAGTCCCTCGACCTCGGCACCGGAGGACGTAGCGATGTCCTCCTGGTCGGCGAGGGTGACCTGCCAGTCGCCCTCCAGGGCCGCGGCCTCACCGGTGGTCACGCCCTCGGGTGCCCCGAGTTCGACGGGCAGTTCCAGCCCGTCCTCCCCGACGACCGGTACGAGGTCACCAGGGGCGAGCCCGGAGAGCGTCTCGGAGGCGGTGCCGCCCACAGGGGCGGTCGTGGCCGCCGGCTCGTACTCGTCGGGGTCCTTGACCAGGGCGGTGGTGAGCTGCTCCAGCTCACCGGCCTTGTCGGGATCGTTCTCCTCGGGTTGCGCCTCGGCGTCCGGCAGGTCCACCAGCTCGACCTCGGTGCGGTCCTTGCCCGGCGGCGGCACCGCGTAGGCCGACGGAAGGGCGCCCACCAGCAGTGCCACGAAGACCGCGGCGATCACCGAACGACGTGCCGCAGCCCGTCTTCGGCGCGAGGCACCGTGCCGGAGAAGCCTTCCCCGGCCACACCACGACAGCGGTCGCCACATGACGGCAGCCCCCCACCCTCACCCTGAATTAACCCCGGATTCACCTGAATTCCGGCCGCCGCTCCTCACGAAGCGCACGACCGGCCCACCACCCCGAATTACCGGGCCAAATGTATGAGCACGAGTAAAGGCCACGTCAACGCCAACCGGAAGGTGGTGAATTAGATCACACGCCATATCTGACTCATTTGACATTGAATATCGGAAATACGTAGAGTCCGGGACGAACTTGTGAAGATCGCATCCACAAGTCCCCGCCAAACAGCCTCTATTGGACACAAGCTCCCTGCTCCCACCCACATCGAGCCCTTTACCGAAGCTTCACAGGCACATCACAGAGTTCCTGGGCTCTAGCGCCCCTCGCCCTCCTTGAGCCATGCTCTGGCCGCAGGATTTCTGCGTCGCCATTTCTTTTCCGGAGGGAAACTCAAGGCCACGCGCAGGAGCCTCACCGAATTTCCGAAGGGGGGCCGACGGATTCATCCGTCGTGCCGTGCTGCCGTCCAGGGGAGGGGCTCAGCACCATGGATCGTCATGGCTTCGGACTGTCATGGAGACAGTCCTCGCCCAGGCATCGGCGTACGGCGGCGGGTGTCGCCGCGCTCGTCGCGGCCGCGCTCGGCATCGGGCTGCTCGCCCCCGGCTGGGACGGCTCGGGGCCCGCGGCGGCCCCTCCCAAGACCCCGGGGACGGCGGAGTCGTCGGGCCCGTTGGACGAGGAAGCGGCACAGGAGAAGGCCGTCGCGTCGGGCAAGCGCGTCGAGGTGGAGGCCCTGCGCAACGAGACCTCCACGACCTACGCCAGGCCGGACGGCAGCTTCGAGCTGATCGCCTACGGGGCTCCCGTACGGGCCGAGGTGGACGGCGTCTGGAAGCCGATCGACACCACGCTCACCGCCGTCGAGGACGGCTGGGCGCCCAAGGCCGCCGCCGACCCGGTGGTCTTCTCCCGCGGCGGAGACGGCGAGGCCCAAAGGTCGAGCGGCGCGGCCGGAGCCACGAGCAGCCTTACGTCCGCTCACCCGGCCGTATACCGGGTCACCGACAGCGGCGGCACCCTCCAAGCGGCCGACGGCAGCGCCACGTACACCGATCTGGCCACCCTCACCACCGCCGGCCACCAGGTCACCCTGAGCTGGCCGGGCGCGCTGCCCGAGCCCGTCATCAACGGGGCCGCCGCTCTGTACCGGAACGTGTTCACGGATGTCGACCTGCTGGTGACCGCCCAGGACAGCGGCTTCACCCATGTGCTGATCGTCCACAACGCCGAGGCCGCCGCCAACCCGGCGCTGGAGAAGCTGAGTTACGGGCTGTCCTCGCCGGACCTGTACTTCCGGCTCGACCCGGTCACTCGGGTCGTCACCGGCGAGGACGCCGAGGGCGAAGAGATCACGGTGAGCCCCACCCCCTACATGTGGGACTCCGCCGGCACCCGGGCCGTCACCGACGGGGACGACCCCGAACCCGCCGAGCCCTCCGAAGACCCCTCACCCTCCTACTCGGAGGAGCCGGGCGAGGAGATCAGCGACGGACCGGAGCCACCGCCCCTGGACACCGAGGGCCCGACGCCGACCGCGGAGCCCGACGAGACCGGCCCGTCCCGTACTCCCGAGCCCACGAGCACCGACGATCCGTCGGCCGCCGCGTACGAGGGTTCCGGGACCGGTGGCGGTGTCGTCCCGGCCGGTCTGCTGCGGGCCGCCGCCCCGACCGATGCCGAGGTATGGGCCCTTCCTGGACTCGCCGGACCTGACATGAACACCCATGTCGCCGTCGCGGAAGCCGAGTTGAGCGCTCCCGGCACCACCTCCAGCACCCTGGGCATCGTCCCGGACAAGGGCCTGCTGACCGCCGAGGACACGGAGTACCCGGTCTTCATCGACCCGACGATCTACGGCAAGACCAGGAACTGGACGACGGCCTACGACCGTTTCCCCACCTCTAGCTTCTACGACGGCGCCCACTACAACACGGGCACCACAGAAGCCCGGGTCGGCTACGAGGCCACCACGTGGGGCACCTCCCGGTCCTTCTTCCGCCTCGGCTGGGACCGGAACATCAAGGGCGCCACGGTCGCCTCCGCCTCGATCAGTCTGCGCGAGACCTACGCCTGGTCCTGCTCCGCCCGTTCGATGGAGGTGTGGCACACCGGCAGCATCTCCTCCAAGACCACCTGGAGCAATCAGCCCTCCTGGCTGTCCCTGATCGGCACCAAGTCCTTCGCGCACGGCTACAACTCCTCCTGCCCGGACGCGTACGTCTCCTACGACGCCGCTTCGATCGCCCAGGACGCCGCGGACAACGGCTGGTCCTCGCTCACCCTCGGACTGCAGGCGTCGGACGAGAAGTCGGCGTACCCGTGGAAGAAGTTCAAGGCCGAGGGCGACGGCGCACCGCGGCTCAACCTCGTCTACAACCGCAAGCCCGCGGCCCCCAAGTCGCTGGACCAGACACCCGGCGGCGTGAGCTGCGACCGCACCTCGCCGGCCCAGCACATCGGCAAGCGTGATCTGGTGCTGTCGGCGAAGTCCTCCGATCCGGACGACACCTCCGTCCAGCAGAACCTGAAGTACCTGCACTTCCAGGTGTGGCGGAGCGACAACGTCGACGACAAGATCGTCGACGAGAAGGTCACCGTGGACAGCTCCGGCAAGGCCTCCCTCACCGTGGCCAAGTCGGAGTTCGACAACAAGAAGATCTATCGGTGGCACGTACGCGCCATTGACGCGAGCGGCGCGGGCTCCGCCTGGTCTCCGACCACGGCCCCGACGTTCTGCCACTTCCTCTTCGACAGCGACGCTCCCGAGGAACCGATCGTGACCTCCACCGACTTCCCCATGACGGACGAGGACGGCAGCGTCTGGTCCAAGGTGAAGTTCGGCACGGCTGGCGGCTTCACCATCGCGCCCGACAGCGACGGGGACGTCGTCAGGTTCGAGTGGTCCTTCAACACGACGAGCTATCTCGGTGGCAAGGACGTGGCGGCCGGCGCGTCGGTGACCGTGGACCTCAAACCGCACTTCGCCGGTCCCAACGTCTTCTACGTCCGCGCCGTGGACAGCGGGGGCAACGTCTCGCCCGGCACCAAGTACATCTTCTACGTCACCCCGCGCGACAAGGCGGACGGACCCGGCGACTTCACCGGCGACACCTACCCCGACCTGATCGGTATCCACGAGGACAGGCAGCTCTGGACCTACCCCGGCAACTCGGCCGGCAACGTGGGCGTCGGCCTGTCCGCCGCCCACCGGAACGGCACCCCGCTCGACCCCGAGGAGTACGCCGACTACTGGGTGAGCGCGGCCGGAGAGCCCGCGCTGCTCACCCACGACCGGGACGTCCAGCCCGGAGACGGCATCAACGACCTCTTCGCCCGGATGCCCGACGACAAGCTCTACGTCTACAAGGGCGACGGCTACGGCGGCGTCGACATCGCTCAGCGCATGAGCGTGCTGCTGCCGGAGAACGGTCCCGCCCCGGCCACGTTCACGCAGATGATCGCCGGGGACATCAACCTGGACGGACAGTCCGACCTGTTCGTCCGCACCGAGGGCGGCGGCTTCTGGATCCTCACCGGCTACACCGGTACCAGTTTCACCACCGCCACCAGGGTCGCCGCCACGACCTGGGGCGACCGCGACCTCGTCTCCGTCGGTGACCACAACGCCGACGGCACTCCCGACCTGCTGTTCCGTTCCCGGACCTCCGACCGTCTCGTCCTGCGCCACGGCGTGAAGGACACGGTGAACGGCGGCTCCACCATCGCCTCGTTCGCCACTGCCGCTGCCTCCCTCTACGGCAACGACACCGTCTACGCCGAGGGCTGGAACGAGGTGACCACACCCATCACCCACATCCGCGGCACCCCGGACGTCAGCGGGGACGGGATCCCCGACATCTGGGCCCTCGCCGCGGACGGCAGTGTCCAACTGCACGCGGGAGGCAAGCTCACCATCGGTGCCGCGACGGCCGTCGTCGCCTCGTCCGCGGCGTGGGGCACCAACAAGCTCACCTTCGGCTGACGACATGGACGGGGCGGTGCTCCCGTTCACCGGACACCGAAGAAACGGAGGGCTCCGGCGGAAGGAATCCGCCGGGGCCCTCTCCATGGCCGTCCTGTGCCGTCGGGATGGTGACCGGGCGTCGGGTGCGGGCCGGAAGCCCGGTGGCGCGCGTCGCGAAACAGCGACCCGCTCGTGCGCTCATGGCCGCTGATGAATCGAGGTTAAGCGCCCGGTCACGCTGCCGCCGTGGCGGCGCAAACTCGCCCTCGTAGGACTTAGTCCGACACAGCGGACAGCTCGTCCGTCGGCAGATCGGATGGAGTCATCGTGGGAAGTTTCACCAGAAGGAATTTCATCGGCGGACTCGCCGTGGTCGGTACGGCCGTGGTGGCGGGGCCGGTGGTGGCGGGACCGGTGGCGGCAGCGCCCCTGGTGGCGGGACCGGTGGCGGCAGCGCCCCTGACGGCGGCACCCGCGCGGGACGTCGAGACGTGGGAGCTCATCGGCAAGGACGTGTTCACCGGCGAGGCCGAGAGCTCGCGCGGCCAGGGCGTCACCACGGACGGCACTCACTGGTACTTCTCCAGCAGCAACGGGCTGGAGATCACGGACATGCGGTACAACACCGTCTTCAAGAGCTCGCCGGCCATTCCGGCCGCATTGGCCAACCCCTCGCCGCTCGCCTACAAGGGCCTGAACCACATCGGCGACATCGACTACGCCAACGGCAAGCTCTACATCTCGCTCGACACCAGCACGCGCGACTCGGTCACCGGCAGCAGATACGACACGCCGGTGTTCGCCGTCTACAACGCCGCCCAGCTGAGCTTCACCGGGCACGCCGTCGCCCTGAACCCGCCGCACGGCGTGCAGGACATCGCGAGCTGGGTGGCCGTCGACGCGCACAAGGGCCTCGCCTACGGCATGGCCTATGACAACGCGACGGAGATAGCCGTCTACAACCTGCGCGACTGGACGTTCAAGAAGTACATCCCGCTGTCGCAGACGATCGACCAGGCCCAGGGCGGCAAGATCCATGACGGCTGGATGTACTTCGCCTCGAACGACGCGGGGAAGAACATCTCCCGCGCCAACCTGACGACCGGCGAGGTCCAGGTCCTCTTCAACCTCAAGGTTCCCTACGCCCAGGAGGTCGAAGGCCTGTCGTTCCTGGAGACACGGAACGGTCTGACCCTCAACATCCTCAACCGGGAGCAGCCGGAGCCGAACGGTCCCAGCAACGTCACCTTCTATCACTACCGGTTGAAGGTGACGGGCACACCGGTCATCAAGGGTTCGCCGAAGGTCGGCGGGTACGTGACCGCCGACCCGGGCAAGTGGGTCCCGGACGCGAAGTTCAGCTACCAGTGGCTCGTGAACGGCAAGCCGGTGGCGGGCGCGACCAGGTCGCGGTTCCACCTCGCCGGAAAGTACCTCGGCGACAAGGTGAGCGTTCGGGTGACCGGCACATGGGCCAACGGGACGTCGAGCACAGTCGAGTCCAGGCCGGTGACGGTCGGCCGTGACCGGCACCGGCACGAAGAGGTGAGGGGTCACCACGGGCACTGACCCCCGTTGCGACGACGTGGCCGGGCCGCACTAACGGCGCGGCGCGGCGCGGTGCGGTGCGGTGCGGTGACGCTCACCGTCCACCGGATCACCGTCCACCGGATCACCGTCACCGCCACCGTCTGAAATGAGGCGGCCAGGTGCCGAGGGGGCCCGTCGCACAACGGACCCCCTCGTTCACCCGATCCACCTTCATGCCTGAGGAGTTCGCCGACCTTGGCGACGGCGTGACGGGCGGCGTGACGGGCATCGCGCAGTCGGCCGGCACTCAGCCCGGCCGCGTCCATGAGACCGCCGTACGCTACGTCGCCGCGCTGTACCCGGAGGGGGCGGCCCGACGACCCCGTTGGCCGTCCGGCAGCTGAGGTGATCACCAGGGCGGACCGTCAGCTGGTCTCTTGAGACCGATCAGCCATCGAAACGGTTCCAGTCGACAGGGAGGTCGGCCGGCGGGTCCAGGGCGCTTCGGTGGGTGGCGCCGGCCCAGACATCGAATGCTTCGCCGTCCTCACTGCTGACATGCACGACGAGGCCGGGGGCCGCATAGAAGTGAGTGGCTGCCCAGGGCCAGAAGGGACGCAGGGGCACAAGGCGCAGCTCTTCGGTGAGTTGCCCGACCTGTGGTGCCGTGGGTTCGCGAGGCGGGGCGCGGTAGTCGGCGCCCATGGAGGCCTCGAAGAGGGAGAACTGGAGCAGGAAGCCGCTGAGCGGTTCCTGCTCGGCGATCGGCCGTTCAGTACAGGGCCTTGTAGCCCTGCCAGCCAGTGGTGATCTCGGTGCGGGGACCGAGGGCGCCCTTGCCGTTGCCGTTGCTGCGCCACAGCTTGCCGGAGGTGTCGCGGGAGACGATGTCCGCCTTCCCGTCCCCGGTGATGTCGCCGGCGCCCACCACGACGTTCGAGGAGGCACCCCAGTTGTCGGCCACCTTGGCCCGCGCCTTGAAGCCGCCGGTCCCGGTGCCCGCGTACCGCCACAGTTCGTTCGACGCGTCCTGCGCCAGCAGGTCTCCGTACCCGTCACCGTTGAGGTCGCCCGCGCCGATGATCTTCTTGTAGCCGGACCACTTGGAGAGGATCTTCACCCGGGCCGCGAGCTTTCCGCTGCTCGTGGCTTTGGACAGGTAGATGTCACCGGTGGACGCCTGGCGGCTGATCAGGTCCGCCCGGCCGTCGCCGGTGAGGTCGCCCGGTGAGGTCAGCACGTCGTACTGGTTCCAGCCCGACGTTCCCAGCGTGGTGTACGGCGTGGATGTCGTCAGGGCCTTGCCGCACCCCGGCCGGTACGCCCGCAGCGCACCGCTGCTGAGCCGCACGATCACGTCATTGCAGCGGTCACCGTCCAGGTCTCCGAACGGCACCGCGGTGATCGAGGCCGGCCAGCCCGAGGCCGTCGTCTTCGTCGGGAACTTCCCGGTGCCGTCGCCCTGGTGGAAGGTGAGCGCGCCCGAAGGGGTGAGCGTGAGCAGGTCGCCGATGCCGTCGGACTTGATGTGGTCGCGTCTCACGGCGGCACCACCCGTCAGCTTCAGCGAGCCGAACGCCGTCGCCGACGTGCCCTGCCCGTCTGCCGGGGCAGCCGTCAGGGTCCAGGTGTACGTGCCGTTCGGCACATACGCGCCCGCCGCCGTCCTGCCGTTCCAGGACGCGTGGACCGCGTCGTGCGCGGCGCCGCCGGACAGGGTGCGCACGGTGGCGCCGGTCGCCTTGTTCCTGAGCACCAGCGTCCACGACGCGGCCGGTTCCGACAGCCACCATGTGCCGTCCCACAAGGAGGACGAGTTCACCGGACTGACCGAAGGTTCCGTCTTCGCTCCGAGGACCGCGATGTCCGAGGCGGGGACACCGCTCCGTACGACGTGGACGTCCTGGGAGTCGGGGTCCACGTAACCGACCAGGCCGGTGTACGGGTCGAGGTCCCACTTTCCGGTCCGGGCGGCCAGGGGCCGGCTCACCGCGGAGCCGCTTGTGACATCCGTGAGGGTCAGCGCCCCGGACGTGGAATCACGTGTGACCAGGAAGCCGTCGCCCAGGCGCTTCTCTCCTCCGGCCGGAGCGGCGATGAGCGTCTTCCCGCGGGTGTCGTACACGAAGGCCTTCCGCCGGCTCCCTGGGGAAAGATCGCACGAGCCGGACCAGTACACCCAGCGTCCCACCGCCTGGAAGTCCGACGTACCGCAGCCGCCGCCCACCTGGAACGACGTGATCGCGTCGCCCGAACGCACCTCCGTGGCCGTCACGGCGCCGTCGGTGGACCGCGTCCACAGCGTCTCCCCCCACAGGGCGGCGGCGGTCGTACCGGCCGAGCCCGTGAGGGTGAGCACGGTCTTCCGCGTGCCCAGATCGGCCACCATCAGCCCGTCTCCCCCGGACGCGGGTCCCCGCCAGGAGGCGTACCGGCCCTCGACGTCCACGAGACCGTGGTTTTCCTGGAGGCCGGAGACCAACATGGTGCCGGGGAGAGACTGCCCCTGGTCCAGGACATGGATCTCCCCTGCCTGGTTGTGGTAGACCGCCCGCCCGTCTCCCGTGCCCAGGAGCCGGGGACAGGCCTCGTTCATGACCCCGCACCTGTAGGTCCGGCCCCGGTCCGTGCGCGTGCCCGCCGTCAGGGTCCCGTCCGCGGTCAGCGAGCGGCTGTACAGGTGCGTCGCCCCGTCGCCGGACTCGTAGGTCATCAGCTCACCGCCGCTCAGATCGAGCGACTCGATCCCCATCGGCACGGCCGGAAGGTCCACGATCCGGCGCGTCCGGGGCAGCCCGTCGGCCCCCACCTCGACCTTGGCGATGCCGTAGTCGACGGAGGACTCTCCGCCGGCGAGGACCAGACCGCCGTCGGGGGTGACGAGGGCCTCGGCGTCCGTCCGCTTGGCCAGGGGCAGTTCCGCGGAGCCGTCGAAGGGCAGCGCGGACACGCTCCAGTAGGACGAGTCGCCGCGCCGCGCGACGACGAGAGCGTCACCGACGACGCCGAGAATCCTGTTCCCGGGGTCGCGAGGGAACAGAACCTCGTGCGTGGGAGCGTCGTAGGCACCCTTGGCGTACACCCGCACCCGGGACGTGGTGTACCAACCGGCCAGGTAGTCGGAGCCCACCACGGTGTCCATGTTCGCCACCTGCGGGGGCAGGAACGTGGCGGCGCCGGTCTCCGGATCCACCCAGGCGTACTGGAAGACCCGGTCCGGGCCGTAGAAGTTGACGAGGAGGCCGGAGGCGTCGCCCGTGGGGTAGAAGGGAAAAACCGTTCCGTCCGGGAATCCGGTCACGGGCCTCTGCACCGTACGGCCGTTCTCGTCGCGCAGCAGGAAGAGCCGAGTCCGTTCCCCGCCCGTCGAAGGGCTGGTCAGGACAGTGCGCCCGAACGTCCGCAGATAGCTCTGGTCCGCCGGAATCGTCACGGTCTCCGTCGCACCGGTTCCCAGGTCCCGGAGCAGGACCTGTCCACCGCTGCTCCCGGACGGGCGGAGGGCGACGACGTCCGAACCGGTGCCGTACGCACCCGGAGTGCGCGGCCCGAGTTCCTCGCCGCCTTCCACCGGCTTTCGGCTGCCGTCGTAGCCGGTCCACCAGAGGCCGGAGCCCTCACCCTCAGTGGCCGAACGGTACTCGAGGAAGCCGGAGGCCCCCGCGCTCTGCAGATACGCCGTGCGCGGAGTCGTGCGCACGGTGGCCGGAACGATGATCTCCGTCGCGGTCCCCGCGTGCGCGGGCGCGGGCGCTACCAGCGGAACGGCGGACACCGAGAGCGCCAACCCCGTGATGGCGGCAAGGGAGCCACGCACGAAAATACGACGAGTCACTTAGTTCCCCTCCCCGCGGAGGGCCCCACCACCCCCCGAACAAGCGAGCGGATATTAGCAGTTGTTCCGGACGAATGACCTTGCCGAGCCGGTTGGTCCGGTGATTTCGCCGCGGATCCGTCAACCCCTCTGACCTGCGGCGACGTCATCCACGTCTTCATTTGCCAGAACACAGTTCGTCGACCGGGCGTTGTCAGAATTACTTGCCAGGTTTCCGTCGTGTTGTGAGGCCGAGCCGCACGCCCCGGACAACCCCTAGCCGCAGGACGGACACAGTCCGCGGTAGATGACCTCGGCCCCCGACACCGTGAAGCCGAATCGTTCCTCCGCCGGGAGGTCGGCCAGTGGGTTTCCGGTCGGGTGGACGTCGCGGATCGTGCCGCAGCTGGAGCACACCAGATGCTGGTGCGGGTGGCGCGCGTTGGGGTCGTAGCGCTTGGCGCGGCCCTCCGTGGAGACCTCCATGACCTCGCCGAGGGAGACCAGTTCGCCCAGGGTGTTGTAGACGGTCGCCCGGGAGATCTCGGGCAGTCGCCGCGCCGCGAGGGCGTGCACCTCGTCGGCCGTGAGATGCACATGGTCGCCGTCGAGGACCTGCGCGACGACACGCCGCTGGGAGGTCATCCGCCAGCCACGTCCTCGCAGTCGCTCCAGCAGGTCGCTCATATCAGTTCACCTATTCAGGTTTGTACGGATACCCGAGATTTATCAGTGGACGTCCGGATTCTAATTAAGTATACGTTTGGTCTGCTTCTTGACTTGGACTCCGTCCATCGTAGGATCGGTTCCGGCGATAGCCAAGGGACAGGAAGATTCCGGTACGGCAGGAGACAGAGACGTGATGGGACCACCCCCGACGAACTGTTCGGCGCCGGCCTGCGGGTGACGGCCGCCCGGGGCGCGCCGCCCGAGACTGTCCAGGCCTCTGGGGCCCGGGGGGCGCGAGCGCGTGGGTCATGTCTCCCCTCACGTCATGTGTGGGGCTCATGTGTGACTTCCGACGCGCTCACCGCCACGGGACTCCCGCGCCGCGCCGCGCATCCGTCGGCCAACGCCGCCTGCCGGCCCACGCCTCGTGCCGGCCACGGCCTCCTGCCGGCCACGGCTTCCTGAGCGACGAAGCCGAAGTCATCCGCTGAGCCCCTGTCCCAAGTTGTTCCACCGCGTTGTTCCACCGTGTTGTTCCACCGCCCGCAGTTCCTGAGCACCGTGATCCGCCTGGTCCGGAAGGATTTCCATGTCTGAGAACCATGATGCAATCGTCGTAGACGCGAAGACGGAGAGCGGAGGTGGCTGCCCGGTCGCGCACGGGCGTGCCCCGCACCCGACGCAGGGCGGCGGAAACCGCGGGTGGTGGCCGGAGCGGCTCAACCTGAAGATCCTCGCCAAGAACCCCGCCGTGGCCAACCCCCTCGGCGAGGAGTTCGACTACGCCGAGGCGTTCAAGACCCTCGACCTCCCGGCGGTGAAGCGCGACATCGCGGAGGTGCTGACGACCTCGCAGGACTGGTGGCCCGCCGACTTCGGCCACTACGGCCCGTTCATCATCCGGATGGCGTGGCACAGCGCCGGCACGTACCGGATCAGCGACGGCCGCGGCGGCGCCGGGGCCGGGCAGCAGCGCTTCGCGCCCCTCAACAGCTGGCCGGACAACGGGAACCTCGACAAGGCCCGCCGTCTGCTGTGGCCGGTCAAGAAGAAGTACGGGCAGAGCCTCTCGTGGGCCGACCTCATGATTCTCGCCGGCAACGTCGCCCTGGAATCGATGGGCTTCGAGACCTTCGGCTTCGCCGGCGGTCGCGCGGATGTCTGGGAGCCCGAGGAGGACGTCTACTGGGGTCCCGAGACCACCTGGCTCGGCGACGAGCGCTACACCGGTGACCGGGAGTTGGAGAGCCCCCTCGGCGCGGTCCAGATGGGCCTCATCTACGTCAACCCGGAAGGCCCGAACGGCACCCCGGACCCGCTCGCCGCGGCCCGCGACATCCGTGAGACGTTCCGCCGGATGGCGATGAACGACGAGGAGACGGTCGCCCTCGTCGCGGGCGGCCACACCTTCGGCAAGACGCATGGCGCGGGCCCGGCGGACAACGTCGGCCCCGACCCGGAGGCCGCCTCGATCGAGGAGCAGGGCTTCGGCTGGCGCAACAGCTTCGGCACGGGCAAGGGCGGCGACACGATCACCAGCGGTCTGGAGGGTATCTGGACCAACACCCCGGTGACGTGGGACAACAGCTTCCTGGAGATCCTCTACGGCTACGAGTGGGAGCTCTTCAAGAGCCCCGCCGGTGCCAACCAGTGGCGGCCGAAGGACGGCGCCGGGGCAGACACCGTCCCCGATGCCCATGACGCGTCGAAGAGCCACGCCCCGACGATGCTGACGACGGACCTCGCGCTCCGTGTCGACCCTGCCTACGAGCAGATCTCGCGGCGCTTCCTCCAGAACCCCGACGAGTTCGCGGACGCCTTCGCCCGCGCGTGGTTCAAGCTGACCCACCGTGACATGGGCCCGATCGTGCGCTACCTCGGCCCGGAGGTCCCGGCCGAGACGCTGGTGTGGCAGGACCCGCTCCCCGCGGTGACGCACGAGCTCGTCGACGCCGAGGACATCGCCTCCCTCAAGAGCCAGATCCTCGCCTCGGACCTCTCGGTGTCCGAGCTGGTGTCCACCGCGTGGGCGTCGGCCTCGTCCTTCCGCGGCAGCGACAAGCGCGGCGGCGCCAACGGCGCGCGCGTCCGCCTTGAGCCGCAGAGCGGCTGGGAGGTCAACGACCCCGACCAGCTGGCGACGGTGCTGCGTACCCTCGAAGGCATCCAGGAGAGCTTCAACTCCGCCCAGAACGGCGGCAAGCGCGTCTCGCTCGCGGACCTGATCGTGCTCGCCGGAGGCGCGGCCGTCGAGCAGGCCGCCAAGGCCGCCGGCGTCGACATCGAGGTCCCCTTCACGCCGGGCCGCGCGGACGCGTCGCAGGAGCAGACCGACGTGGAGTCGTTCGCCGCGCTGGAGCCGACCGCCGACGGGTTCCGCAACTACCTCGGGAAGGGCAGCCGGCTGCCTGCCGAGTACCTGCTGATCGACCGGGCGAATCTGCTGACCCTGAGCGCCCCCGAGCTGACGGTCCTCGTCGGCGGTCTCCGGGTCCTGGGCGCGACCTACCAGCAGTCGCGGCTCGGTGTCCTCACCACCACCCCTGGGTCTCTGACCAACGACTTCTTCGTCAACCTGCTCGACCTGGGGACGACGTGGAAGGCGACGTCCGAGGACGCGAACACGTTCGAGGGCCGCGACGCCGCCACCGGCGAGACCAAGTGGACCGCCGGCCGCGCCGACCTCGTCTTCGGCTCGAACTCCGAGCTGCGCGCGCTCGCGGAGGTCTACGCGAGCGATGACGCGAAGGAGAAGTTCGTGACGGACTTCGTCAAGGCGTGGACCAAGGTCGCGAACCTCGACCGGTTCGACCTCGTCTGATCATGGCTCATGGCGTACGGGTCGGCCCACGCGGTCCGGCCCGTACGCCGATGCGTACGCCTACCCGTACGCCGACGCCACCGTGACGGCACACGGCACCCGGCACACGGCACCCAGCACGCGGTCCGCGGTCCGCGGTCCGGCGCGTTCTACGCCCCGGCGAGCAGCGGGTCATAGGCGCTCGAACGCCGACGGCCCGACATGAACGAGAGAAAGTCCTGCACGAACGCGCCGCGCGAGTACCTTTCGTCCGCGTCGGCCACCGTGCGCCGGAACGCGGTCCGGAACAGAGCCCGGTACTCGTCCGCGTCGATGAACTGGTTGCCGTCCGTGTCGGTGACCTCGAAGAGAACCTCGGCGACCCTGATCAGAGCGGGCCCGGCGAGAGAGGGAACGGCCGCGGCGTATTCCTCCCTGCTGATACGGCCGTCGCCGTCGGTGTCGAGGGCCGCCTGGAGTTCCCTCCACCACTCGGCGTACGCGTTGTAGAGCCTGGTCTCCTCCGGTTCGTCCAGATCCAGGCGGGACGACAACTCCCGTGCCATGGCGGCGATATCGGGCCAGTCCAGAGAGCCGTCCCCGGTCTGGTCCAGCACCGCGTCGAAGAACTCCTCCGCGCTCCGCCCCGGCGCGGTTCCCTCGTCGGGGCCAGTCGCTCCCTCGTCGGAACCAGGCTGTACGGGAAAGGGCGTGATCAGCCTGAACAGCGCGCCGGCCCGCTTCATCCGGCCGCGCAGCGCCGTGATCGTCGCGGCTCGGGGATCGTCGCTGTCGGCGGACAGCTGGAGCAGGCTGGAGAGCTCTTCCGTCCGGATCCAGCCTTCGGGCAGGAAGCGCGCCAGCCCGGCGGCCATATAGACACTCTGCATCAGTGTCTGAGCGCCGGGGACCTCGGGCAGACCCGCCCGCCGGCGGAAGGGTTCCGGGAGGGACGCCACGGTGATCGTGCCGATGACCGGTCCGGCGAGCGCGCGGCCGGCCGCCCATACGGTGGGCAGGCCGTCCAGCAGGGGCGGCGCCGGGAGATGGTCGAAGAGCTTGTAGAGGATGATGCGCAGCGCCTGCGTGTTCTCCAACTCCGTCTGGACCGTGTGGTCGTAGTACTGCCAGAACTCCCGCAGCGTGGGCGGCAGATGGCCGGCCTGATCCCCCAGGGCCGCGAGGAAGGCCTGGAATTCGGCGTACAGCTTCTCCATGGCGCTCTGTTCGAGCGGCTGCCCGCTCAGTCGGCACATGGTGACGGCGCTCTCGAACAGCGTCGCGACCACCCAGGCGCGGACCTGGGGGTCCATCGCGTCGTAGGGCCGGTTCCGTGCGTCGGTTCCGCTCAGCCGCGTGTGCAGGCGGTTGAGCCGCGCCGCCTCCCTCTGCCGTACGTCGTCGTCGGCCCCGAACATGCGCTGGAGGCTCACGAGGGTGTTACGCAGCCGTCGCCACGGGTGCGCCACGAACGTCGAGTTGTCGATCAGGGCCGCGCCGATCTGCGGGTGGGCGGCCTCCAGCACCGTGGCCCGGACCATGGCCAGTGCCCAGCGCGGGTCGTTGAAGAACCGGTGGAACTGCGAGTCCGGGCCGAACAGGGACCCGAGCTGCGCCGCGGGGATCGGCTGTACGGCGTCACGGTCGCGGTCCGCGTCGAGGTCGGTGGCGCGATCGCGGTCGCCGTCACGGCCGCTAACGCCGTCACCGTCACCGTCCCCGGCGCCGTCTCGGTCTCGGTCTCCGTCGAGGTCGGTGGCGCTGGAGCCGGTGCGCCTGGAGTGGCTGCTGCCTGTGTCGGTCACTGGTGAGGTTCTCCGTTCGCCTTCTGCGTCACGCCGCCGAAGCGGCGATTGCGTTGCTGGTAGGTGTGCAGGCACTCCAAGAAGTGCGGCGCGCGGAAGTCGGGCCAGAGCACCGGCGGGAAGATCCATTCGGCGTAGGCCACTTGCCAGAGCATGAAGTTGGAGATGCGCTGTTCACCGGAGGTCCGGATGACGAGATCCACATCGGGTGTGTCGGCAAAGGGCAGATGAGCGGCGAAGTGCCGCTCATCGACGGCGTCGGCCGACACCCCGCTGCGGATGAGGGACCGCGCCGCCTCGACGATGTCCCTGCGTCCGCCGTGATCGAACGCCACGGTCAGCGTCATGCCTCGGTTCATGCTGGTCAGCGTCATCAGGTCGGCGAAGTCCCGGGCCAGCGCCGGGGGAATTCTCGGGTCCGCCACGCCGAGGAACCGGCAGCGGATGCCCCGCGCGTGCAGCAGCGGGGCGTGTTTGCGTACGACGCGGCGCACCAGCCGCATGAGGAAGTCGACCTCGTTGCCCGGACGTTGCCAGTTCTCGGTGGAGAACGCGTACAGGCTCAGCCACTCCACCCCCGTCGTCCGCGCCGCCTCGATGACGTCGATCACCGTCGCCTCCGCGGCCCGGTGACCCGACGTACGCGGTAACGACCGCCGGGCCGCCCACCGGCCGTTCCCGTCCATCACACACGCGACATGACGCGGCACGCTCCTCTGCCGGCCTTCGGCGTCCGGGCGACGCGTATCGGCCCCCGCGTACGTATCCGTCCGCGTATCCGTCCGCGTATCCGTCCGCGCATGCGTATACGTATGGGGCAACGACGGGGCGGAAGTCCCCACGACCCGTTCAGCGGTCACCTGTGCCCCCTGCTGTCACCACACGGTTCCCCTCCGTCTCGCACCCACCGCTCCCCCGGCGCGGCGCCCCCCGCCGCGAGGCCGTGTCGCGGACGGACCCAGGAACCCCACGACCGCCCAGCACCACTCGGATCGGCCCTCAGCAGAGTGCCGGTACCTCACCCCGGGCGTATCGCGATCTCCGCAGGTTCACCCGCAGCATGTCCGTCCGATTCCGCGACCTCGTGGCGGATCCGTCTCCGCTCTCACCGCATGACAAGCGACAGGGCGCCTCCGCCCCCGACACGAGGGGCGCGACATGGCGGCGACTCCTCGTGGAGATGTCGCGGTCGGGATCGCGAAGGAGGACATCAATCGACCGCCCTTGATATATTCGATATACGAGTCGATATCAAAGGAGACATCTCTCATGAGCCGCACGGTGATCGATCTTGATGACGAGCTCGTGGCCGAGGTCGCGCAGGCGCTCGGCACCAGTACCAAGAAGGAGACGGTCAACACCGCTCTGCGGGAGGTGCTGGAGAACAGGCGACGGGCGCTGGCTCTCACCCGACTGCGTGCCGCCGGCGACGACGGGGCCTTCGACCTCGAAATCTTCGAGAACAAGAGGGATTATCGCCGATGACCGCGGCGCACTACCTGATCGATACGAGCGCCCTCGCACGGTTCATGCGCGGTGACGCGGAGCAGCACGGCTGGGATCAGGCCGCGGCGGCCGGTCTCATCGCGACGTGCCCCATCACCGAGCTTGAGTTCTTCTACAGTGCACGCTCCGCCGAGGATCGCGCGCGGGGCGTCGAGGACATGCGGATGATCTTCGGATGGGTACCGGTGGACGACCGTGCCTACAACCGCGCCTGGGACGTTCAGGCGGCGCTGACCAAGCGCGGCCTGCACCGTAGTGCCGGGGCGGTGGATCTGGTCGTCGCCGCTACGGCGGAACTACAGGGCCTGACGCTCCTGCACCGGGACCACGACTACGAGTGCATCGCCGCCGTGACCGGTCAGGCACTCCAGTGGTACGGCCCCGAAGCCGGAAAGTGACCGCTCCCCGCTGTCGGCTCCCCCGGTCGCCCTGGTTCCCGGGGACGATGGGGACGATGGCGGCGCTGGGGAGGGCTGGGGGTGCTGGGGTCAGGCGAATTGGAGCACGACGTTCTTCTCCACGCAGTGGCGGAGGACGATGACGAGCTGGCGGGCGTCCTCGATGTGCGCTTGGAGGAGCGGGGTCTTGGTGGTCTCGCTCTCCCACTGGGCCATGACCGCCTCCAGGCGCGGAAGGATCGCGGCGCATTCGGCGGCCGAGAGCTCACCGTCGTCGTCCGGGTGGTCGAGGAACGGTTCCAGCGAGGTGGAGACGGAGCTCCATGGGACGTCGCCGCCGAAGCCCCACATCTGGGAGAGGGTGATCCCCTCGGCCTCCGCCAGCCGCCGGCGGAACGCCGCGAAGCCGGAGTAGGACCAGGAGATGTCCGGGCCGGTGGCATCGTCGTCGTCCGGGAACAGACACAGCCCCACGCCCGGCCCCTCTCCTGGTCTCCTCGTCGAAGGCACAGGATCGGACAGCGAGGGCGGCGACGGCAACTGAGATTACCGGCCGCACCCTCAGGAGTCGCTTGCCGTAGAGGGCGTCGGGTCCTGGCCGAGCCGGGCGGCAAGGACGGCCGCCGGGCGGTGGACCGTGTGGGTACGGGAGCCGTGGCCGCCCCAGAGGAGTCAGCGGGACGGTCCGGCCTGGGCGTTCGTCACCGGATCGGGCACGGGCGGGGCTGCCTGCGTGTCCGTCTCCTGGTCCTGGCCCTCCTCCCGGCCCTGCGCCCGGCCCTGCTTCTCGCCCTGCTCCTGGCCGACTTGCTCCTGGTCGACTTGCTTCTGGCCCTGCGTCCGGCCCTGTTGCCTGCCTCGTGTCAGACCCACGCCGAGAAGCACCACCGCCATGCCCGCGACGACGCGGATCCCGATCTCCTCACTGAGGACGATCGCGCCCAGCACCACCGAGACGACCGGCAGCAGATAGCCGACGGTGGCGGCCGCGGTGGGGCCCTCGTCCGCGATGAGGCGGGAGTTGAGGTGGAACGTGATCCCCGTACCGAAGATGCCCAGAACGACGATGGCGATCCACGCCGTGGCGGTGGGGGCTTCCGGGGCGGCGGAGGCTGCGGGCAGGACGGGCAGGGTGAGGCCCGTCGCCATGACGAGCTGGGCCGCCGAGAGCGCGAGCGGGGCCGTTCCCCGGCCGATGAGATGACGGGCCATATAGGCGAAGGCCACGGCGTAACTGACCGCCGCGGCCATGAGGGCCAGCGCGCCCCCGCCGGTCAGACCGGCCTGGTGCCAGGGCGCGAAGATGAGCAGGATCCCGGCGAAGCCGAGCAGAAGACCCGTCAGACGCAGCGGGCGGAAGCCGCGCTCCGTGCCGATCGCGATACCGATCGCGAAGGACCACAGGGGAGTTGTGGCGTTGAGGACGCCGGCCACGCCGGAGTCGACGGTCTGTTCACCGACGCTGAACAGAAAGAACGGCAGCGCGTTGCAGAAGAAGGCGGCCACGACGAGATGGCCCCATGTCCTGCGGTCGCGCGGGAACGACTGGCCGGCGGAGCGCGCCAGGACCAGCAGGACGAGCGCTCCCAGCGCGCAGCGGATGACGGTGATGTGGAGGGGGGCGAGGCCGCCCTCCAGGGCGAGTTTGATCCAGAGGAAGCCGGATCCCCACAGCAAGGCGAGGACGGCCATGCGTATCAGGGTTCCGCGTGAGCCGCTGGGCACTGTCCGCCTCCTGGCGTGTGGTCCGCGTACGAGCATGTCGGACGTCCCGTCAGATGTGCTGCTCCGGGCGGGCGTTGTGGTCGTACGTTCTGGTCGTACGGTCCCCCGGTAAGTCCTGTAAGACAAGCGAAAACATTCGAAGGAAGAGTTAAGCTCTTCTACATGCTGGACAGACGGCGTATGCAGTTGCTGCGGGCGGTGGTCACCAGTGGGTCGGTCACCGCTGCGGCACGGAATCTCGGGTACACCCCTTCCGCGGTCAGCCAGCAGATGGCCGTACTGGAGAAGGAGGCGGGGATCGCACTGCTGGAGCGGACCGGCCGCGGTGTACGGCCGACCGAGGCGGGACGGGTGCTCACCGACTACGCGGCCGTCATAGACCGGCACTTCACCGAGGCGGAGACCGAACTGGCCGAGCTGCGGGCCGGGCGTACGGGCCGGGTGGCGGTCCGTTACTTCGCCACCGCCGGTGCGGCGCTGGTGGCACCCGCCGTGGCCGCACTCCGTCGTGAACAGCCGGGCGTGCAGGTCGAGTTGAAGCTGAGCGACCCCAACGATCCGCTGCCGGAGGTACGGAACAGGCTGGCCGATGTCGCCCTGGTGGTCCGGCCACGGGACCAACTCTCGGTCGACGGCGTCCGGTTCGTCCATCTGCTGGACGACCGGTACTCCGCGGTGCTGCCCGAAGGCCATCGGCTCGCCGCCAAAAGGGAGTTGGATCTGACCGACCTCGCCGAGGAACCATGGGTCGGCAGCGATCAGCCCGGCCCCTGCCTGGAGCCCGTGCTGGACGCCTGCGGCTCGGCCGGTTTCAGCCCGAACTTCGTGGTGGAGAGCGGTGACTACGACACGGCACAGGGATTCGTCGCCGCCGGCCTCGGCATCAGCCTGATCCCGGAGATGGGTCTCGGCAACCGCCATCCCGCCGTTGTCGTACGCCCGGTCCGCAACCCCGAACCCATCCGGACGATCTACGCGGCGGTACGCGACCCGTCACCCGCCCAGCCCGCCGTACACCGGCTGCTGGACGCCCTGCGCAACACGACGGCCCCGCACCGCGCCGAGCAGAGCGCCGCCGGACACGACCACGGACACAGGGCCGAACACGCCGCCGAATACTGACGCGTTCCGGGCCGGCGCCCTTCCGGACCGCCCCGCACGGAGGGCATACGGAGGGCATGGGGACGGGCATACGTACGTTCACTCTTTCTCATGAACGTCCATAAGGTCGCGGACGCGTGGGCCGCTGCCTCGCATAGTGAGAAACGAAACGTCTCCCTGGCCACAGCCTGATGAAAGGCGAGACACCTTGCGTACCGAAGCGATCAACCGGGCCAAGCTCGTTTTCACACTGTTCGACGTCAATGAGAACGGCTTCCTTGAGGCCGACGATTTCGACCTCATGGCGACACGCGTCCTCAAGACGGTGCCCGAGGCCGATGACACGGCGAAGGGTGCGATGCTGGCCGCCTTTCAGCGGTACTGGACGACCGTGGTCGACGAGCTGGACTCCGACCATGACGGCAGGGTCAGCCTCGACGAGTACCTCGCCTGTGTCCTCTCCCCGGAGCGCTTCGACGGGGCGATCGGTGAATTCGCCGAATCGCTCGCCGCACTGGGCGACTTGGAAGGGGACGGATTCATCCGGCGGCCTGTCTTCGTCGCGCTGATGACGGCCATCGGATTCCAACTCCCCAATATCCATGTCCTCTTCGACGCTTTCGGGCCGACGGATTCCGATCGGATCGCACGGGAGACCTGGGTCACCGGCATCAAGGAGTACTACGGCCCCGACATGGCGGGCATCCCGGGCGACCATCTGGTCGGAAGTGCGGCGGCCTGAAAAGGCCGGAACGCCGTAGGTCGTCGGGGCGCGCCCGCCGTCGTGGCGGGCGCGCCTCGCCGTTCTCAGAACGCCCGCCGCCGGCCCCACGCCGTAAGGACGGCGAGGGAGAGGTCATGGAAGTCGGGGGACGCCAGTTCGCGGTACGCGGCGTCGAAAGCCGTGTCGTCCGCGAGGCCCGCGGCCACGATGGCCTGCCGTGACTGCTCCAGATTGAGCCGCCACCACTCCGCCTCGTCGTCGCCGCCGCTGACGAGTTGGATCCGGGCGTCGAGTCCGATGTCGACGAGGCCCGCCCTCCTCAGCGGCACCGGCAGGGTACGGGCCCAGGCGGTGTCCGACCCCACCGACCGTTCGAGATGGGTGCGGAAGGCACGCATGATGGTCCGGTAGGCAGGGTGCGGGGAGTCGACCACCGGGAAGGACGCCGGTTCCTCCAGCAGCAGGACACCGCCAGGCCTGAGCCATTCGGCGAGCCGGGCCACCGCCTTGTCGGGATCGGGCAGATGCATCACCACATACCGGGCATGCACCAGGTCGAAGGATCCCGGCGGGAAGTCCTCGGTGTACAGATCGTGGCGCAGCACCCGCACGCCGTGGTCCGTCAGGTCTTCGAGGAACCGGGTGTCCAGATCCGTCACCGTCACCCGGGCACCCTGCCCGGCCAGCCAGCGGGCCACCGACCCGCCGCCACCGCCGACTTCGAGGACCTCGTCCCCCGGTTTCAGTCCGAGTGCCGTGATGCGCGCGCGTGTCGCCCCGTCCAGCAGGGACTCCAGCAGCCCGAGCCGTCGCCGCTCGCTGCTGATGCCATGGCTGAACATCCCGTTCCGGTAGCGCTCCTGCGTCCACTCCCAGCGCTCTCCCGATCCCGATGTCCGCTCCACGGGAGGGATGTACGCGTCCATGGTGCGGTCTCCTCTGCGACAGGGGCTGTCCACCCCGACCGAATGGGCGAAGCCGGTGCCTCTCCCGGCACCGGCTGTAGAGCGCTGTCACGATGGCAGCCCCGGAAGACCGGCACCCGGGTTTCCCGGGCAATTGGCTCGATCCCGGGCAATTGGCTCGATAGAGCGGAGCCGTCCCGCCGAGCGTTCGCCCGTACAACCGTTCCGGCGCCTCAGGTGTCTCCCTTCACACGGCTGTTCAGCTGTCATTCATATGCGCGCCACCTCGGAGTGCGCGCCACCTCGGAGGGCACCATGAGATCTGCGTCAACGGCCCGCGCGCTGAGGGCGGCGGCCGGCGCGGTCGCCGTCGTGGGGCTGGGCTGGGGGCCGGCGGCGGCCTCCGCCGCCGCGGCCGACCCGGCGGCACGCGAGCTGGCGGCGCCCGAGCTGGCGTTCGGGCGGACCGCTCCGGTCGACGGGATACGGCCCGGAAGCGCGAGCGGGATCTCGTTCTCGGTGACGAACAGGGGGGACGGGCCCGCCACCCGCGTGGCGCTCTTCCTCACCGGCACGCAGGGGCTGTCCTTCGCCGAGAAGTACTCGAACTGCGTGTACGAGGAGGTCCCGGCCCAGGACGAGGGAGCGGCGCAGGTGACCGCGGTCTGCGACATCGAGCAGACCCTGGAGCCGGGCGTCGTGTACGTGCCGGAGAAGCCGGTGGGTGTCACCGTCCTGGACCGCGCGCTGTACGAGCACCTCAGCTTCGACATCCAGGCGGACGTGCCGACCTTCCCCGGAGGGACGCAGC
Source organism: Streptomyces sp. NPDC055025 (assembly GCF_053608565.1). Classification (NCBI taxonomy): domain Bacteria; kingdom Bacillati; phylum Actinomycetota; class Actinomycetes; order Kitasatosporales; family Streptomycetaceae; genus Streptomyces; species Streptomyces sp. NPDC055025. The sequence goes on along the minus strand of NZ_JBSGVS010000051.1, from coordinate 24,515 downwards.
ACGGCGGCGGGGCGGATCCGGTGCTGCGGCTCGTCGAGCGGCAGCCGCCGGCCGATCCGGACGCCGTCTACGGCTACGAGCGGCTCGATGTCCCCATCACCGCGCGGAACACCGCGGACTTCGCGCTCACCGGAGCGAACGTCAAGGGCGCGGTGGGCGGGACCGTCACCACGGAGGTGACATTCGCCAACAAGGGCCCGGCCTGGGTGGCCAATGACGTCAGCTCACCTATCGGCGTGTTCGAGTTCGGGATCCCGAAGGGGACCACGGTCACCAAGGCCCCGGACTTCTGCGTGCCGACCGGCCCCGACGGCAGGACCCTCGAAGCGGCGGCCGGGGCGTCGGCCTACCGCTGTACGACTCCGTACGGCTACGTCGACGAGGACACCGAGCTTCCGTACGCCTTCCGGCTGCGGATCGACAAGGCCGTCACCAACGCCGTGAGCAAGGTGGCGTTCGTCAAGGGCGATCACCGCTGGGGAACACTCCCGTTCGACACGAACCGGGGGAACAACACGGCCGCCGTGGTCGTCAACGCGACCGGCGCCGGTACCGGGGGTACGGACGCCACCGGCGGTACGGGTGGTACGGGCGCCACGGGTGGTACCAGCACCGGTGGTACGGGCGGCGGATCGGGATCGGGATCGGGTGGCGGCGGCGCACAGGGCGGCACAGGCACCGGCACAGGCACAGGCACCCACAGCACCGGCGCTCAGAACGGCGGGGCCTTGGCCGACACCGGGACCGGCATCGCCCCGCTCATCGGGGGCGGGGCCGCGGCCCTCGTGATGGTCGGCGGTCTCTTCCTCGCGTCGGGGCGGAAGCCGAACCCCTGACCCTGCCGCACCGCGGCCCGTGCCCCGCGGCCCGTGCCCCGGCGCCACCCGAAGCGGCGCCGGGCGGGCGGGGTCAGCGACTCACGAAAGGCACCTGACCGCTCTCGGACCGGGCCTCCGCCGCCCCCGGGTGCTGCCACAGGCCCTGGTCCGCCAGCAGCGGGAGGACTCCCTCGCCGAACCAGTACGCCTCCTCGACATGGGGATGGCCCGACATGATGAACTCGTCGATCCCGAGCCGGTGGTACTCGGCGATCCGCTCCGCCACCTCGCCATGGCTGCCGACCAGTGCGGTGCCGGCGCCACCGCGCACCAGGCCGATGCCCGCCCACAGATTCGGCGAGACCTCCAGGTCCGCGGTGCTTCCGCCGTGCAGTGCGAGCATCCGGCGCTGCCCCTCCGACTCGCTGCGGGCCAGCCCTTCCTGGACGGCCCGTACCGCGTCCTCGGAGAAACCGTCCAGCAGCCGCCGCGCCTCGGCCCACGCCTGGTCCGAGGTGTCACGGGTGATCACATGCAGCCGGATGCCGAAGCGTACGGACCGACCCTCGCGGGCCGCCAGCTCCCGTATCCAGGCGATCTTCGCGGCGACCTGCGCGGGCGGCTCGCCCCAGGTCAGATAGACATCGCTGTGCCGGGCCGCGACCTCGCCGGCCGCCGGGGACGAGCCGCCGAAGTAGACCGGCGGCACCGGGTCGGGCACCCTGGCCAGCTGGGCGTCCTCGACCTGGATGTGCGTACCGTCCAGCGTCACCGACTCGCCGCGCCACAGGGCCCTGACGACCGCGAGGAACTCCCCCGTACGCGCGTAACGGGCGTCCTTGTCGAGGAAGTCGCCGTACGCGCGCTGCTCATGGCTCTCGCCCCCGGTCACCACATTGAGCAGCAGCCGGCCGGGAGCGTGCCGCTGGAAGGTGGCCGCCATCTGCGCGGCGAGGGTCGGCGAGAGGATGCCCGGCCTGAACGCGACCAGGAACTTCAGCCGCTCGGTCTCCCGGGCCAGCATGGCGGTGGTGAGCCAGGCGTCCTCGCACCAGGCCCCGGTGGGCGTGAGCGCCCCCTCGAACCCCAGCTGCTCGGCCGCCCTGGCGATCTGGGTGAGATAGCCGAGGGTGGCGGGCCGCTGGCCCCCGGCCGCGCCGGCCGGGAGACCGTGACCGCCGCCCACGACATGCCGGCTGTCGCCGTAGGTGGGCAGGAACCAGTGAAAGGTGAGGTTCACGAGTGTCTCCGATGGTGGGAATGACCAGATGGGGAGGGGCGAGCAGAGGCGGGGACCGAACAGACGAGGGACGGGGACCGAACAGACGAGGAGCCGGGAGAAGAGGAGCGGGACAGGGCCGGGGGAAAAGGAGCGGGACAGGAGAAAGGGAGCCGGGCGGACGGCCGGGCGGACCGGCCGCCGACGCGGTCGGCTCAGAGCAGACCGTGGCGCGGTGGCCGTGTGCCGCTCAGCACATACCGTCCGATGTGCTGCACCTTCCAGCGGACCGGATCGTGCAGCGTGTGCGTACGCGCGTCGCGCCAGTACCGGTTCAGATTGAGGCTGTCCAGGGCCGCGCGGGTACCCGCCACCTCGAACAGGGCGCTGCTCGTCGCCACCGCCGCCTCGGCCGCCTGGACCTTCGCCGCGGCGACCGCGATCGACGCCTCCGCGGCACTGTCGTCGGTGAGATCGGCGGACGCCGCGTCCACCGCGTCCGCGGCGGCGTTGAGCAGCGCCTCCGCCGCCCGTAGCTGAAGGGCGAGTTCACCGAACCGCTGGATCAGCAGCGGGTCCTCGGCGGCCGCCTCGTAACCGCTCTCGAACCATGGACGGCTCTTCGTACGGACGAACGCGACGGCCTCCGCCAGTGCCCCCGACGCGATGCCCGCGTCGATCGCCGCGTGCAGGAGCTGTGCCACGGCCCCGTGCAACTGCGGCCCCTGGAAGGTGAGATGGTGCGGTACGACCCGGTCGGCCGGGACCACCACATCCGCCAGCCGGACGGTCCCGCTGGCGGTGGTGCGCTGCCCCATGCCGTCCCAGTCGTCGAGGACCGTCACCCCCGGGGCATCGCGCGGTACGTACGCGACATGCAGCGCCTCGTCCTCGGCTCGGGCCAGGACGGGGATCCAGTCGGCGAACAGCGCGCCGGTGGAGTAGTGCTTCTCACCGCTGAGCAGGTACGAACCGGTCCCGCCCGCGTCGCCCGCCCTCACTCCTCCCGCTCCTCCCGCGTCGCCCGCTCCTCCCGCGTCGCCCGCCGCGTCCGCCCCGTCCCGCAGCGGCGTCAGACGCGTACGGATGTCCTGGACGTGTTTCGTGCCCGCCTCCGACTGCGCGTTGCCGAACCGGCGCCCGGCCAGCACCTCCCCGAAGAAGAACTCCCGCTGCGCCGGGCTGCCCTGGCGCCGCAGCACATTGACGTACACGAAGTGGCTCTGCGGTATCTGCGCCAGACTCGCGTCACCGGTGGCCAGGAGACGGAAGATCTCGGCGAGCGTGCGCGCGGAGACATCCGCGCCACCATGGGCGCGCGGCACGGTGACCCCGAGCAGGCCGCTGGCGGAGAGCCGGTCGAGCTCGGCGCGGGGCAGCCTGCGCTCCCTGTCCCGCTCGGCGGCCTCCGCCCTGAACTCGTCGGCCAGCTCGCGGGCCAGGGCGAGCGCCTCCGCGTCGTCGGCCACCGTACGGACGGGGCCACGGTCCGGGGAGGAGCCGTCCGAGGAGCCCGGTGAGGAGCCGTCCGAGGAGCCCGGTGAGGAGCCGTCCGAGGAGGCTGAGGAGGCATTGCGGGCGGGTGCGGCGGTCACGGTACGGCCTCCAGAGAGGTACGGGCCCGGCGCGGGCCGGAGACGGCCCCGGCACACCGGACGGATGGTTCGGACGACCACGAATACCAGATGGGGTCTCGGCGGAATCCACCGTGGAACCAGTGAACGCCGTGGAAGCGGTGGAAGCCGTGGAATCGGCCGCGTATTGACATATGGCCATTCCGTGAAATCAGGAAGACCGGGAAGGACGGGAAGGCCGGAAAAACCGCGAGGGCCCCGAGAGCCGAGAGCCACGAGGACCGAGGGGCGCGGATCACCGTGCGGAGGGAATCCGTGGCGTGAATCCCGGCATTCGGATCGCTCACGCCGTCACTCTCGGGCAGCGCCCGAGCAACGGCCGCCCGACCAACGCTGACCTGGGAGTATTCTCAGCGTCCCGGCCGACAGAGGGCGCTGGAAACGCGTACGAGATCGACGTGCCGACGCCGGGTGAGATCTTGCTGCCCTGGCCTCAAGACGTCACCCCTTCCGAACGGTCGTCGCCGTACCGGCGGCTCTTTCGTCGCCACCGTACCGGCGGCCTCCTCCACGCGTCCATCAGGCATCTTCGAGCCGGTGATAGGGTTTCCCTTCCATCGGGTACAGACGAGTACCGAACGAAATTCAGCGGGATCTCCGTGCGAATCGAGCAGCTCGAATACATCGCGGCCGTCACCCGCCTCGGCTCCCTGCGCAGGGCCGCCGAATCACTGCATCTGTCGCAGCCGGCCCTGAGCGAGACGATCCGCAATCTGGAGCGCGAACTGGGCGTGGACATACTGGACCGCAGACGGTCCGGCGCCAAGGTCAGTGACGAGGGCCGCGAACTGCTGCCGCACATCATCGGAGTCCTCGACGCCGTCGACAAACTGCGCCGCGCGGCCGACGACCAGCACCACACCAGCCGGATGATCAGGCTCGGCACGGTCAACGCCGCGACCGTACCGCTGCTCGTCCCCACCATCCGGGAGTTCCGCGCCTCCCACCCGGAGACCCAGGTCGAGGTCGTGGCGGCGCGGCAGGAGCGGATCCACCGCGAGCTGATGGAGGGCGGACTCGATCTCGGGCTCGTCAACTATCTCCAGGGCGACGACCGGCCACCGGGCTTCCACTCCACCGAACTGCTGCGCGGCCGTCCCGTGGTCTGTGTCCGCGCGGACAGCCCGCTGACGGCGCTGACGGCGGTCGGTGTGGACGATCTGCTCGCCGAGTCGCTGATCATCATGCGCTCCGGCTATGTCATGCACCGGTTCGTCCACCGCATCCTCGAAGGCCGTAACCCCGCCTTCTCGTACTCGACCGACGGAGCGGAGATGGGCAAGCTGATGGTGGCCGAGGGTCTCGGCGCCACGGTCCTGCCCGACTTCAGCGTGATCGGCGATCCGCTGGAGCGGTGCGGCGCGATCACCTACCGGCCGCTGGCCGGCGACAGCACCGAGGTCCTTCTGCTGCTGCAACGCCCCTCGGCGAACTCCGTGCCCCGGGCCACACAGGACCTCTACCAGACCTTCGTACGGAGCGCCGACGCCTACCGCGCCACGCACGCGACCGGCTGAGACCCGCTGAGACACGCTGAGGCACACTGGGGACGCGCCGAGGCACGCCGAGACACACCGAGGCACGTCCCCGGCGAAAACGAATATCCGAGAAATCTTCCGAGCTCGTGTCGAGAACCCTTCACCGGCTCCGACGTCCCCTGTGAGAGTTGCCCACGAGGGGCGACGACGCGCGATGGAGGAACGACATCATGAAGTATCTGGTGATGGTGCAGGGCTCGCAGGCCGACTACGACGGGATGGCAGGCAAGGGATCCGCGCATAGCCCGGCCTGGAGCGAGAAGGACCTCCAGGCGATGTACGTCTACATGGGGGAGATCAACAACGATCTGGCCGAGACGGGTGAGCTGGTGGAGGGGAACGGGCTGGCGGAGCCCGCGCTGACCCGTCATGTGCGCCTGGACGGCGACGGCCGCCCGGTGATCACGGACGGCCCGTACGGCGAGACCAAGGAACTGCTCGCCGGATACTGGGTGCTGGACTGCGAGAGCCTGGAGCGGGTCACCGAGATCGCCGTGCGCGTCGCACGGTGTCCCGAGCCCGCGGGCGTCCCCGCCTACCCCGTGATCATCCGCCCCATCCCCGACGCCGGCGGAGGCGATGTGTGAGAGGCACCACCGGGATCGAGGACCTGCTGCGCCTGCACGCGCCGCAGGTCCTCGGGGCCCTCGTACGACGGTACGGGCACTTCGGCGCCGCCGAGGACTCCGTACAGGAGGCGCTGCTCGCCGCCGCCGGGCAGTGGCCGGAGCGGGGCGTGCCCGACAATCCGCGCGGCTGGCTGATCAAGGTGGCCTCCCGCCGTCTCATGGACCAGTTGCGGGCGGACACGGCACGGCGCGGGCGTGAGGAGACGGCCGCCGCGCTGCTGCCCCGGGACGCCTTCGTGACGCCGCCGCCCGGGGAGAGCCGTGCCCCGTCCGAGGACGACACGCTCACCCTGCTCTTCCTGTGCTGTCACCCCGGGCTGACGCCGGCGGCGCAGATCGCCCTCACCCTGCGGGCGGTCGGGGGTCTGACCACGGCCGAGATCGCCCGCGCGCATCTGGTGCCGGAGGCGACGATGGCGCAGCGCATCAGCAGGGCGAAACAGAAGGTCAGGGGCGTGCCCTTCGGACAGCCGGGGCCCGAGGAGCGCGACCGGCGGCTGGCCGTCGTCCTCCAGGTGCTCTATCTGATCTTCAACGAGGGGTATACGGCGACGTCCGGCAGCGATCTGCACCGCGCCGATCTCGCCGCCGAGGCGATCCGGCTGACCCGTGCGGTACGCCGGCTCCTGCCCCGGGAGGGCGCGGTGACCGGGCTGCTGGCGCTGATGCTGCTCACCGACGCCCGCAGCGCGGCGCGCACCGGGCCGCACGGCGAGCTGATCCCGCTCGACGAGCAGGACCGCACCCGCTGGGACCGGCGCGCGATAGCCGAGGGCACCGCCCTGGTGGAGGCGGCCCTCACCCAGGGTCCGGCCGGTCCGTACCAGGTGCAGGCGGCGATCGCGGCGCTGCACGACGAGGCGGCGCGCGCCGAGGACACCGACTGGCCGCAGATCCTCGCGCTGTACGACAACCTCGTACGCCGCGCGCCCGAGCCGATGGCCGAACTGGGCAGGGCCGTCGCGGTCGCCATGGTGCGCGGCCCCCGGGCGGGGCTCGCCGAAGTGGCGGGGCTGGCGGACCGGTTGGCGGGCCATCACCGGCTCGACGCGGTCCGGGCCCACCTCCTGGAGCGGACGGGGGACACCGAAGGCGCCCGCGCCGCCTACCAGTTGGCGGCCCAGCGCACACTGAGCGTGCCGGAGGCGCACTATCTCAGAACGCGCGCCGCGCGGCTGGCGCGCTGAGTCCCCGCGCGCCGGCACTGTCCCCAACTCATACGTTTCGACAGCGGAGTCCACTCGGCCCACGTAGTCCATGGATCGGAGACACATGGGACAGCTCGAAAACAAGACAGCACTCGTGACCGGCGGTTCCGCCGGTATCGGTCTCGCCGTCGCCGACCGCTTCGCCGCCGAGGGCGCGACGGTGTACGTCACCGGCCGCCGCAAGCCCGAACTGGACGCGGCCGTGGACGCGGTCAACGGCCGGGCGGGCGCCGAGCGGGCCATCGGCATACCGGGCGATGTCTCGGACCTGGACGATCTCGACCGGCTCTACGCGACGATCAAGGAACGCAGCGGCCGGCTGGACGTCCTCGTCGCCAACGCGGGCGGCGGCGAGTTCGCCCGGCTCGGGGAGATCACCGAGGAACACTACGACCGGACCTTCGGCGTCAACGTCAAGGGACTGGTCTTCACCGCCCAGAAGGCGCTGCCGCTGTTACCCGACGGCGCCTCGGTGATCCTGCTCTCCTCCACCAACGGCTCGCGCGGTGTGGAGGCGATGAGCGTCTACAGCGCCACCAAGGCCGCGATCCGCAGTCTGGCCCGCAGCTGGGCGGCCGAACTGGCCGGGCGGGGCATACGGGTGAACGCGATCAGCCCCGGTCCCGTCCAGACACCCGGTATCGACGGGCTGGCCGACGGCGGCCCCCGGCTCCGACGACGGCTGAAGGACGGCTTCGCGGCCGGGATACCGCTGGGCAGGATGGGCCGGCCGGAGGAGGTCGCCGCCATGGCCCTCTTCCTCGCCTCCGACCAGAGCTCGTTCACCACCGGAGCCGAACTCTTCGTCGACGGCGGCCTGGCCCAGACCTGACGCCCGCCGGACCGCTCGCGAGCGCCGCTCAGATCTGCTCCCGCGTGCCGTCCAGGCGGCGGCGCAGACCGTACGGGTTCTCGTCGGAGAGGGCGGGGGGCAGCAGATCGGCGGGTACGTCCTGGTAGCAGACGGGGCGCAGGAAACGGCGGACGGCCAGGGTGCCCACCGAGGTGGAGCGGCTGTCCGAGGCGGCGGGGAACGGGCCACCGTGGACCATGGCGTGCCCGACCTCGACCCCCGTGGGCCAGCCGTCGAAGACGATCCGTCCGGCCTTGGTCTCCAGGATCGGCAGCAGCGCGCGGACGGTGTCCAGATCATCCGCACGCCCTTCCCCCGCGCGCCCTTCCGCCGTACGCCCTTCGCCCGTACGCGCCTCCCCCACGCGCGGCTCTCCCGTACGCGGTTCCCCCGGGCGCGCCTCCCCCGCGCCGTGGTGGACCGTGGCCGTGAGCTGCCCCCGCAACGCCCGCGCGACCTCGACGAGCCGGCCGGGATCGCGGCAGACCACCACCGTCGCGGCGGCGCCGAACACCTCGTCGTGCAGCCCCGGCCGCGCGAGGAACACCTCGGCCGGGGCGGTGAACAGCCGGGCCACACAGGTGTTGGCGCCCTCGCCCGGCCGGCCGGCGGCCCTCTCCCGTACGCCCTCGACCGCCGCGAGCGCCGCCACGGCGCGTTCGTACGCGTCACGGACACCACGGCTGAGCATCGTCTCGCCGGTGTACGCGGACACCTCCTCGCCCGCGGCCGTCAGGAACTCCGTCAGCTCCGGCCCCTCGACGGCCACCAGCAGCCCCGGTTTCGTACGCAGCTGCCCCGCCCCCGTCGTCAGCGACGCGACAAAGCCCCGGGCGAGCGCGGCGGCCCGGTCGCGCAGCGCGGAGGGGAGCAGAAAGACCGGATTGACGCTGCCCATCTCGGCGTACACCGGGATCGGTACGGGCCGGGCGGCGGCCGTACGCAGCAGCGCCGTACCGCCCGCCCGCGAGCCGGTGAAGCCGACCGCCCTGATGCGTGGATCGGCGACCAGCGCCCTGCCGATCTCGACGGCGGAGCCGAAGAGCAGCGAGAAGACTCCCGCGGGCAGCTCGCTCTCGCGTACCGCGGCGGCCACCGCCGAGCCGACCAGTTCCGAGGTGCCCAGATCGGCGCTGTGCGCCTTGACCACCACGGGACAGCCGGCGGCGAGCGCCGCCGCCGTGTCACCGCCCGCCACCGAGAAGGCGAGCGGGAAGTTGCTCGCGCCGAACACCGCCACCGGTCCGAGCCCCACCTGACGGGCCCGCAGATCGGGACGGGGGCGCGGGGTGCGGTACGGCAGCGCCCGGTCGATCCGTGCCTCCACCCAGCCGCCGTCCCGTACCTCGGCCGCCAGGAGCCGCAGCTGATCGGTCGTGCGGTCCCGTTCGGCGCGGATCCGGCCGGACGGGAGGCCGCTCTCCGCCATGGCCCGGACGGTCAGCTCCTCACCGAGCGCCTCCACCCGGTCCGCGACCCGCTCCAGGAAGGTCGCGCGCCGCTCGGGGGAGGTCGCCCGGTACGCCGGAGCGGCCTGTTCCGCCAGCTCGCAGGCGCGGGCGACGTCCTCGGGGGCAGCGGAGCCGTAACCGGGTTCCAGCACCGTGTCCGTACGGGGGTCGACCGAGGCGATGACCGGCTCCCGGCCGGTGCGCCGCTCGGCGCCGAGGAACATCGCTCCTGTGAGGGGCATGGCTCGCTTCCTTCATGGACTCCCCCGGCTCTCCCCGGGCTTTTCCCTCCCCCGTATCCCCCCTCCTCCTTCTTCGCTTCCTTTCCCTCCCGCGTCCCCTCCCTGCTCTCCTGCCTGGTCCCCTCCCTGCTCCCCTTCCTGCTCCCCTTCGCCTCCTTCGCCCTCCCGCCTCCAACGACCTCCTTCCTGCCTCCAGCGGCCCGCCTTCTCTCCCGGCACAAGCCGCTCCACCACCTCGGCCAACGCGTCACAGGCCTGCTCGATCCTCAGCCGGACGTTCCGCTGCTCGGTGATGATCGCCGCCAGCAGCAGCGAGGTCAGCGCCGCGGACCCGTTGAGCGCCTGAAGGCCGATCATCCGCTCGATGAGGTTGTGATGGGCGAACCCGCCGACCGGGTCGGTCGACTCGGAGATCGTCAGTACGGAGACGAACAGCACGTACGGCGCGCTCCCGGGCAGCTCGAAGCGGAGAGCGGCCCAGATCAGCACCGGGAAGACCAGGAACAGCAGGGTCAGCGAACTCATGATGGCCAGTGGTGTGAGCACGGCGGCGGTGATCACCAGAGCCGTCACCTCGGGCCAGCGGTGGGTCGGTACGGGCAGCCGGAACCTGCGCAGCGCGAGCAGGAAGGGAGCGACCACCAGCACCCCCATGGCGTCGCCCGCCCACCACGCCGACCAGATGGCCCAGAAGTCTCCCGGGGCCAGTCTGCCGGCGAGGACCATCGCCCCCGCGCCCGCCGTCGCACTGATCAGCATCCCCACCAGGGCCCCCAGGAACACCAGGGCGACCCCGTCCCGCAGCCGGTCCAGCTCCGGACGGAACCCCACGCGCCGCAGCATCAGACAGGCGCAGACCGGGGCGAGGGTGTTCCCCGCCAGGATCGCCACATCGGCGGGCGCGAAAGGGCCGAGCGTCACGATGCTGAAGAGGGTGCCGAGAGTGATCCCCGGCCAGACGTCGAGACCGAGCAGGAGCAGAGCGGTCAGGGCGATACCGGTGGCCGGCCAGAGGGGGGTGACGGTCGCGCCCTCGATCCGTACCTGCTTCAGCAGACCGAGCTGCCCGCCCGCGTAGTAGGCGACGGCGACGCCGAGGATCCGCAGAACGGTCAGGGACAGCCGTCGGATCGCCTCACCGCTCACTACAGCAGCCATCGGACAGTGCCTCCCGCCCGGGTCGGGCGCGCCCCGCACCGCCGGCGCGGCACGTCACCCGGTCCTGTGCGCCGTGGCGCCGTCGGGCAGCGGCGCGTCCGGGACGACGGCGTACGGTCCCGCCGCGTCCGGCGACCCACGGGACGGGACGGCCGTCCGCTCGGCGCGGGAACCGGTCCCGACCGGCGATGTCCGGGTCCCGACCGGTGAGGTACGGGTTTCGACCGATGACGTACAGGTGTCGACCGGTGAGGTACGGGTCTCGACCGATGATGTCCGGGGTGCGCGGGGTGGCCCGTCATGGCGCAGGACGAGGACGGCGGCGTCGTCCGTGTGCCCCGTCAGCTCGGCCACCTTCATCACCTCCGCCGCCAGCTCCCCGGGATCGGCGCCGGCCCCGGCGGCGACCACCTTGGCCACCCGGGCCAGCCCCTCCTCGACCGGGAAGGAGGGACCCTCGATGACACCGTCCGTGAGCAGGACATAGGCTCCCGCGCTCGTCAGCCCGCGGCGGGTCACGGGGTACCTCTCGCCCGCCACGATGCCCAGCGGGGGACCGCCCGCGTCCTCGGCGTATCCGGACCAGCCGTCGACCGTCGCCCACACCGAGGCGACATGACCGGCGCGAGCGCTCCGGATCTCCCATCGCACCGGATCGAAGCGGAGGAACGTACAGGTCGCGAAGAGGCTGGAGTCCACCGACAGCAGCAGATCGTTCGCCAGGCTCAGCACCTCGCCCGGGTCGCGCGCGGTGGCGGCGACCGCCCGCAGTCCGATCCGGACCTGTCCCATGAACGCCGCCGCCTCGACATCGTGGCCCTGCACATCGCCGACGCAGAACGCCACTGAGCCGTCGGAGAGCGCGAAGCCGTCATACCAGTCACCTCCGATGTCCAGGCCGTCGCGGGAGGGCGCGTACCGGGCGGCGGTCCGCAACCCCGGCACCGCGGGCAGCCGCGCGGGCAGCATGTCCCGCTGCAAGGCCTCGGCCAGCTCCACCCGGGCGTGCTGGAGCTCCGCCCCCTCCCGCGCCTGGGCGGTGAGACGCCCAAGTGTGCTGAGCAGATCCTCGGCGCTCGTCGAGCGCGGGGGACGACGCCGGGTCATGCACCGCCTCGCTACGAAGTAGCCATGTGGGGCCTTGTGGCCCCTGGGGTCCGTGCGGCTGCACAAACCTCGCATTCATCATATTTCCGGTACGGGACTCGTGCCGGACAGCGGATGCGGAACCGTCGGTGCCGCCGGCCCCGCCGGACCTGCCGGACCTGCCGGACCTGCCGGTGCCGACGGATCTGCCAGAGGTCCCGGATCTACCGGAGCCGTCGGAGCCGTCGGAGCCGTCGGACGACTCGTACTGTCCGCCGCGCCTCCCGCGCCCAGCAGCGTCGCGGGCGCGTCGGCGGCCCGAGGTTCGAGCACCGGCATATGCGCGCGGGTATGGCGGACCACGAGGGAGGGAAGGGCGGTGCGCGCGAACCGGGCCGCCCGCAGCCACGGCTGCCCGTAGACATTGCGGGCACGGCGCTCGACACCCGTCGCGAGCCGGTCCACCGCGGGGCCCAGCGGATAGGTGCGCCCGGCCGGCCAGGGCAGCCGGGAGCGCAGCTCACGCAGCGCGGCCACCTGCTCGCCGCCCCTGACCATGTCGGTGTCGGTCCAGCTCAGATAGCCGATCCCGATCCGTACGCCATGGTGCGCGACCTCGCTCCGCAAGGTCTGCGCGAAGGCCTCCACGCCGGCCTTCGACGCGCAGTACGCCGTCATCATCGGCGCGGGGGCGAGGGCCGCGAGCGAGGCGATCTGGAGGTAGTAGCCGCGTGAGTCCAGCAGCGCCGGGAGAAAGGCGTGGGCGGTGTTGGCGCTGCCGACGAGATTGACCTCGATGACGCGCCGCCACACGTCGGGGTCGCGGTGGCGGAAGAGACCGCTCGCCGCGACCCCGGCGTTGGCGACCACCACATCGATCGTGCCAAAACGTTCCTGGACGCTCCGTGCCGTACGGACCATGGCGTCCGCGTCGGTCACATCCGTGTGCCAGTGCGCCGCCTCGCCGGTCAACGACGCCGCGACACGGGCGAGTTCGGCCTCCTCCAGACCGACGAGGGCCAGTCGCGCGCCACGCGCGGAGAGGGTGCGGGCGAGCTGCTCGCCGACACCGCGCGCGGCGCCGGTGACGACGGCGGTACGGCCGAGAAGCGGCGGGTGTCCGCGCATGGGTGAGCGTTCTCCAGTCGGGGTCGGTGGACCCGTCGGGTCGGTGGACCGTCCCCCGGCGCCGGGGGACCGGTGGTGGGGGACGGCGTTCCGCGCGAGGGCACGACGGCGGTCACGACGGCGGTACGGGGCGCCCCGTACGGCGACGGCGGCGTTCCGTACAGCGGGCCGGCGGTACAGCGGACCAGCGGTCCGTACCGCGCGCGAGGGCAGCGGATCCGTCGCGTACGAGTCGCGTACGAAGAGGGTCCGTACCGCGGTGAGACTCCGTACCGCGTTACGGGGAACGGTCAGGCGCGTCGCAGCGCCAGGACCGCGTTGTGACCGCCGAAGCCGAAGGAGTGGCTGACGGCCCGGTCGATCCGCTGGTGCAGCGGCCGCTTGGTCACACAGTCGATGTCGAACCCGGCCGCCGGCGCGTCCAGATTGGCGATCGGCGGGATCACCCCGTGCTGGAGGGTCAGCACGGTCAGCCCCGCCTCGATCGCGCCGGCCGCGCCCATGCAGTGCCCCAGCACGCCCTTGGGAGCGGTGACGGAGGGCCGGTGCGGGAAGACCCGGCTGATCAGCGCGGCCTCGGTCGCGTCGTTGAGCGGTGTCGACGTGCCGTGCGCGTTGACGTGCTCGACCTCACCGGCGTGCCATCCCGCGTCCCGCAGCGCCGCCTCGACCGCCCGCTGGGCGACGGCGCCCGAGGGATGCGGGCTCGTGGGGTGATGGGCGTCGGTGGTGGCCCCGGCGCCCGCCAGCAGCGCTCTTGGCCTCGCGCCGCGCGCCCGCGCGTCCCTCTCCCGCTCCAGCACCATGATCGCGGCGCCCTCGCCCATGACCAGCCCGGCGCGGTCCGCCGCGAAGGGCCGGCACAGCTGGGCGGGGTCGACCCCGGGACCGGCCAGGGCGGCCACGCCCGAGCGGGCGAACCCGGTCATGGCGAGCGGGCAGATCATCGCCTCGGTGGCGCCCGCCACCGCGATGTCGCACTGCCCCGCGGCCAGCAGATCACGTGCCACGGAGAGCGCCGTCACCCCCGAGGAGCAGGCCGTGCACGGCGCCATGCTCGGCCCGGTGGCCCGCATCCTGACGGCGATCTCGGCCGCCGGCATATTGGGGATCGTGAGCAGGACACCCGCCGGCGAGATGGCCTCGGGACCGCGCCGGTCGAGCGCCACGGCCTGTTCCGCCACGCTCGCGGAGCCCCCGCTGCTGGTCCCGACCACGACGGCGACCCGCGTGCCGTCCCAGGACTCCGGGTCGAGCCCGGCGTCCGCGACCGCCTCGCCCGCGGCGATCAGCGCGAGTTTCACATATCTGCCCATACGGAAGGCCGTACGCCCGCCGACCGCGGCGGCGAGATCGATACCGTCGACCGTACAGGCGAAGTCGACGGCACAGCCCCGCAGTTCCGGGAGCGTACGGGCGGACGAGACCCCGGCGCACACCCCGTTCCAGGTGGACTCGGTGTCGTTCCCGACCGGGGTGATCATGCCCAGACCGGTGACGGCGACGGCGGTTCCGGTCATCGGCCGGCGGGCGGGTCCGCTCATCGGCCGACGCTCACGGCCGCATCGTCGAGGAACGCGGTGATCTCGGCCAGGGTGGCGCCCTTGAGGAGCGTGTCCGAGTCCGTGTCGATACCCAGCGTCTCCTTGATGATCACGGCGAACTCGGCGACGGCGAGAGAGTCCATCTCCAGGCTGTCCATGGTGGCCTCGGGGACGATCTCGGCGGCGGGCACCTTGAAGGTCTCGGTGAGTACCTCGTTGATCCGCGGGTGGATCTCGCTCATGGCGTGTCCTTGCGTTGTTGGTGGGTGGGACCGGTTCTGGAGGTCGGTGGAGTCAAGCGGGTACGGAGTGCCAGGCGGCCTGCGCGTCGTCGTACGCGTCGACGTAACGGGCCCCGGCGATGGGCCAGTCGGCGAGCATCTCCTCGGGCAGGGCGAAGGCGTCGACCAGGGTGGGCGCGTGAGCGGCCAGTTCGGCGATGAGCCGTTCGACGGCCTCGGGGAGCCCGTCGACATGGCGCGGGGCCAGCCGGCCCGCGGCCAGCAGATCGCCGCTGTTCCGGTCGATCCACTGGAGCGCGAAGAGCCGGTGCAGCGAACGCAGCAGATCATCGGCGGCGGTGCCGGGCGCCGGCTCGGCCGCCGCCGCGGCGAACGCCTCGCCCGCGAGGCGGTGGGCATGGGCCTCGACGGCCCGCAGCGCGGCACCGGAGGCGGTGTTCCAGCGAGCCAGCGAATCGCCGCGCGGTGCCTGGCTCATCCGGCGGCGGGCACGCGCCAGCCACAGCTCCTCGACCCCGGCGAGCAGGGCGCCCAGGAAGCGGGGGTCGGAGAGTTCGCGGGTGGCCACCGGTCCGTCCTCGTCGGCGCCGTCCGAGCCGCCGTACTCACCGGGGCCACGGCGCCCGGGGCCGCCACGTCCTGAGACACCGCGCCCTGGACCGCCGCGCCCGGAGCCGCCGCGCCCCGAGCTGTCCGGCTCCGGTGACCCGGCCGAGAACAGCATCTCGGCCGCCGCCTTCGCGTAGATCGCGAGATTGTCGCCCTCCGCCGTGATGGCACCCTCGGCCCCGGCCATCAGCTCGGCCAGCCCGTTGCTCTCCAACAGCCCCTGCGCGCCACACCGTTCCCGGCACTCCAGGATGACCGCGCGTGCCTGCCAGGTGATCCAGCCCTTGGCGACGGCGACCGTCCGCTCCGTCTCGCCCTTGTCCTCCTCGGTGTGCGCCACCCACGCGTCGAGGGCCGCGCGGTGCAGCAGGCTCATCGCGTAGACCGTGGCCAGGGCCGAGACCAGCGGACCGTGGTGGCTGCGGTGGGCGAACACCGGTACGCGGTCCACCGCCCTGGCACCCGAGATCAGCCGGTGTCCGCCGTACCGCACGGCGAGCGCCAGGGCGACCCGCGCCCCGCCGAGGGCGCCCGCGCTCATCGAGAGCTTGCCGGTGGTGACCCGGCCGATCGAGGTCAGAAAGCGCCGCCGGCGGTTGCTCTGCTCACTGGTGAACACTCCGTCCCCGCCGAGCCGGCCCTGCGCGCCGCCCAGCAGCGCGTCCCGTGCCACGAAGACCCGGTCGAACGAGGTCAGGGAGTGGTCGACCGGGCTGCCGAGGAGGGCGGGCAGCCCGCGCACCCGTACCCCGGGAAGGGCGCGCTCGCCGTCGGTCAGCGGGGTCAGGAAGAGAAAGACCCCGTGGTCGGCGCCGTCCACCAGCAGCCGGGCCGCCACCACACCCGACTTGGGGCCGCCGACCGGGCTGGTGTTGGGCATGAACTTCTGCGCCCCCGCGTGCGGGGTGTGCAGGACGAAGCCGTCCCTGTCGCGGTCGTAGACGGCCGTCGTCTCCAGGGCCGCCGCGTCGTTGCCGTGCGCCACCTCCGTACAGAGGAAGGTGCCCACCCTGCGCAGCGCCAGGAAGTCGGCGAGATCCCGGGCCGGTTCCGGGTCCCGTCCGTCCGCGCCGGCCGGGGAGGCGTGATCAAGCAGACTGCCGAGGAAGAGGTTGTAGTGGATGCCGGCCACGGTCGTGAGGCAGGAGTCGACCGGGCCCAGCCATTCGTACAGCGCCGCCAGCCTGCGGGGGTCGGCCGCCAGCGCGAGCGGGCTGTCGAGCGAGTCGTTGAGCGTACGCAGCCGCGCGTACGCCAGGGCGACCCGCGCCCGGGGAGAGGCGTCCGCCGGGCGGCGGAACGGTTCCGCCGCCACCAGCCGTCGCCAGGGTCCGTGCACGCGGGAGAACTCCTCTCCGAACAGCACACGCGTCAGCCGGGCCGCCGTGGTGTCCATCGAGTCCGCCGGGGCCGTCGGGTCCACGGCTCCCGTGGACTCCACACCGTCATGGTCGATCAGTACGCTCACGCGAAAAGAACGATCAAGGAGTGGCGAAGAAACGACTCTTCCCCACCCCGAACCTCAAAACATTCATTCGAAAGGCCCCCCTGGGGCGCCTTCGCCGTCCTCATGCGCGGCAGAACGCCAGCGCCACATTGTGCCCGCCGAAGCCGAAGGAGTGGCTGATCGCGGTCTCCACGCAGTGCCGCCGGCATTCCTTGGTCACACAGTCGAGATCGAACCCGACATCCGGCGCGTCCAGATTGGCGACCGGTGGAATCACGCCGTGTTCGAGGGTCAGCACCGTCGCCACCGCCTCGATCGCCCCCGCGGCCCCCAGTGTGTGCCCCACCACCCCCTTGGGCGCGGTGACCGGGGGCCGGTGCGGATAGACCCGCTCGATCAGCGTCGCCTCCATGGCGTCGTTGAGGTGGGTGGACGTCCCGTGCGCGTTGACGTGCTGGACGTCGCGGGCGCTCCAGCCCGCGTCGCGCAGCGCCGCCTCGACCGCCGCCTGCGCGCCCCTGCCGTGCGGTTCCGGCGCCGTGGGGTGGTACGCGTCCGTACTGGCGCCCGCCCCGGCCAGCAGCGCGCGGGGCGCCCGGCCCCGGGCCCGCGCGTCCGTCTCCCGTTCCAGTACGACCATCGCGGCGCCCTCGCCGAGGACGAAGCCGTCCCGGTCCGCGGCGAACGGCCGGGACGCCGAGGCGGGGTCGTCCGTACGCGTCGACAGCGCGCCCATCCGCGCGAAGGCCGTCACCACCAGGGGCGTCAGTACGGATTCGGCTCCGCCCGCCACCACCACGTCGCACTGTCCGCCGGTCAGCAGATCGCGTCCCAGCGCGATCGCCGTGGCACCCGAGGCACAGGCGGTCACCGGCGCCAGGCTCGGCCCCCGCGCCTTGAGCGCGATGGCGACCTCCCCGGCGGCGGCGTTCGGGATCATCATCGGCACCAGCAGCGGGGAGACCGACTGCGGTCCCTGCTCGCGCAGTTTCAGCGCGCCGTCGACGAGTACGGAGACACCGCCGACCCCCACCCCGAGCACCACGCCCACCCGGCCGGGCTCCCAGGCCGCGGGGTCGAGTCCGGCGTCCGCCACCGCCTGCCGGGCGGCGATCAGCGCCAGCTTCACGAACCTCGCCATCCGCCATACCGAGCGCCCGCCCACCGCGGCGTCCACATCCAGACCGTCGACCGCGCAGGCGAAGTCGACCGGGATGCCCGCCAGTTCCTCCCGCCGCCGGGCGACGGACCGCCCGGCGCGGAGCCCCGCCCAGAAGGACCGCTCGTCGCCGCCGGCCGGGGTCACCACCCCCAGTCCGGTCACCGCCACCGGGCCGGCGCCCTGTCCGGGCTCCCGGCCGAGGGCCGTCCCGTACCGCTGCGTCATGATTCGTTCCTTCCGTCGTGGGCCGCGGCCCGTGGAATACCGGGCCAGCGGAGCGCCGCCGTGCCCCAGGTGAGACCGCCGCCGAAGGCGGTGAGCAGCACGCGGTCGCCCGCGCGCAGGCGCCCCCGGGCCTGTGCGTCGGCCAGGGCCAGCGGGATGGAGGCCGCGCCCGTGTTGCCCACCCGGTCGAGATGTATGACACAGCGGTCCGCGCCGATCCCCACCCGCCCGGCGACCGCCCGCAGGATCCGCGCGTTGGCCTGGTGCGGTACGAAGTGGTCGACCTGGGCCGCGTCCCAGCCCACGGTGGTCAGCAGGGAGCGGCAGGAAGCGGTCATCCGCTCGACCGCGTGCTGGTAGACGGCCCGGCCCCGCATCCGGAAGAACTCGTCCCCCTCGGCGGGCGGCCGGTCCGTGGCACGGGCCCGTGACCCGCCCCCCGCCACGGTGATCAGGTCGTATCCGGCGCCGTCGCTGCCCAGGTCGAAGGCGAGCAGTTCGCCGGGGGCGCCCGCCCGGCCCGCGCCGATGAGCGCGGCTCCCGCGCCGTCGCCGAAGACCACGCCCGACGCGCGGTCCCGGGGATCGAGCCAGGTCGAGTACACATCGGCGCCGACGAGCAGCACCCGGTCGTACAGTCCGGACACCACCAGGCCCCGGCAGACCGCGAGGCCGTAGACGAAGCCGCTGCACACCGCGCCGATGTCGAACGCGGGCACCGGCCCGAGACCCAGCCGCGCCGCCAGCGCGGGGGCCGTGCCGGGACAGGGATGGTCCGGTGTCGCCGTGGCCAGCACCACGGCGTCCACATCCACCGCCGGGCCGACGGCGCCGCCGCTCACCGGCCCGACACCCGGTCCGAGACCCGGCCCGGCCCCGGGACCGATCGCCCGCCCGACCCCGGGGCCCGTCCCGGGACCCATCACGGGACCGATCCCCAGCCCGCCCGCCGACCCACCCGCCGATCCGCTCGCCGGCCCGGAGTCCGCCCCCGGCTCCATCGCCGCCCCCGGCCGCGCGACGCCGAGCAGCCGCCGGGCCGCCTCGTACGCGAGATCCCCCGTCGACACCCCGGTGCCCGCCCGGTGCCGGCTCGCGATACCGGTGCGCGTACGCACCCACGCGTCGTCGACCCCCCAGGCGGCGGGTAGCGCCTCATTGGGGACCGGTTCCCCGGGGACCCATCCGGCGACGCCCTCCAGCACCGCCGTACGCACCCGCTGGGCCTCCCGGGGCTCCGGGGCGCGCGGCGCCAGCCGCTCCGCGCGCCCGTACAGTGCGTATCCGCTCGCCACCCTCGGCCCCCATCCGGTAGACACTCACATTGACCGGATGCCAAACGCCGTGGTGCGCAAGCGAGTTACTGCACCATATGGGGGACCAGTCGCACAGATTCCCAGCCGGGCAGGGAAATCCGCGCCGCCGAGGTGCCGATCCCATTCGGCACGGGCGGGATCCAGCGGGTGATACCGGCCCGGTCGTGGAGCAGGTCGGACTCCTTGTACCGATGGCAGTCCCGGTGCCATACGAGAATGCCCGAGAGCCAGTTCTCCAGCTCCTTCACATAACCGTCGAGCACCCGTCGCGCCTCGTCGTCGAGGTCGAAGTCGTCATACAGCACGGGCAGTTCATGGGCGACGACATGCTGGAACTGGCTCATCCGCGACTTCATCAAATCGTCGACGACCGCGAGAGCCGTCGGGTAGTCGCAGTCGAAGAAGTTCTGCACGACGAGGACACCGTTGTGGATCTCGCCCTCGAACTCGATCTCCTTCTGGTACGAGAAGACATCGTTCAGGAGGCAGGCGTAATCCTGCGCCGCGTTCTCCAGGGACCTCATCGGCCCGGTGCGGTAGATCTCCGGCGGCACCACCCGGCCATGGCTGAGCCGGGACAGACTCATCGTCATGTTCGAGCCGAAGGTCCGCCGCCGCATCTCCATGTAGTCGACGGGGTCGGGGATCCGGTGCTGCACCTGGTTGACCAGCTCCCAGTGCCAGCTCGCGATCATCTCCTCGACGGCCTCACGGAAGGTGCGCCGGGCCGCCGCGTCCATCGGACCGGCCGTACGGATCCAGAGATCCGCGAGTCCCCGCTCCAGACCGGTCGTCGCCACCGGCATCGCGTCGGTCTCCACCGGCATGAAGAGCAGCAGCCGCTCGTTGCAGGCCTTCGCGCCCGCCGCGTCGCGGGCGTTGCCGTAGACCACCGGGTAGTAGTCGTCGCCGTACGTCCCCCAGGTCAGCCAGTCCGAGGTCAGATCGAGCGCCTCCGGCGCGGCGTCCGGATGGATACCGGCGGCGCAGAGCGGCAGATCGATACGGCGCAGCCGCTCCTCGTCCCAGACGTCCGAGCCCGGGATACCGGGCTGCGCCTCCAGGATCCCCATCCGGTGGGACCACTCGACGACATGCTCGCGCGAGCGGTCGAGATACGGGCTCAGGGAGGCCTCGAACGGCATGTGGAAGTCCGGCAGCCTGGACGGTCCGACCTTCTGGAACAGCCGGTGGCTGTAGCCGCGCAGCCGCGCCGGGGTGCCCGCGCCGATCGCTCTCGCGATATCGGCCGCGGCCGTGCCGAGACCGACCGGGGTCATCGAGAACGACGCGCCGGGCGACGGGACGCCACCGGGCAGGGCGTCCCCCGGTCCGGCACCGCCGCCGTTCATATAGCGGCTGGAGCGCATGTGCCACTCATGGCCGCCCGACTGCCAGTCCTGAAGGCCCTTCACATAGGCCAGCGTGTCCGCGCACAGCTCCGGGGCCAGGCCCTTCTCCGCGAAGAGCGGTCCCAGTTCGGTCAGCGCGGTGTGCTCGAACTGCTGGACGCGCGAGGTGAGCAGATCGTTGACGGCCTCGGCCGCCTCCTGGGTCGTACAGCCGAGGAAGGTCTCCAGGACGAGCACGCCATTGCTCAGCTCGCCCTCCTCCTCGATCTCCCGCTGGTACGAGAAGAGGTCGTTGCGCAGATGGACGGCGTCGGAGAACGTGTCCTTGAGGACGCGCAGCGGACGGGAGCCGGCGATCTCCGCGGGGACCTCGGCGCCCGCCGCGTACTCGATGAGCCCCGCCGACCACGGCGCTCCGCCGACCTTGCGGCGCATCTCGATGTACTCGACGGGGTTGGCGATCCGCTCCGCGTTGATGTTCGCGAGTTCCCAGTCGGACTCGTTGAGCAGATTCTCGGTGCTCTCCGCGAACCGCTCACGCCATCCCATGGACATGCTGGGGACCGTACGGGCCCAGAGATCCGCGAGCCCCGCCTCGACCGGATTGGTCGGCTCGGGGAATCCGGCGGAGAGATCCATCGGCATGAAGGCGGCCAGCCGCTCCAGATACGCCCTGCCGCCGGCCCGGTCCTGGGGCCGTTTGTAGACCTCCAGGAAATGGTCGTCGAAGAAGAACACCCACACATACCAGTCGGTGACCAGGGAAAGCGCCGGACCGTCGCAGTCCGGATGGGTGTACGAGCAGAGCAGGGCGTAGTCGTGGGAATCGAGGTCGTGCTCCTCCCAGATCCCCGATCCCTCCAGCATCCCCATGTCCCTGGCCCATTTCTTGGAGTGCTCCCTGGCCTCCTCCAGGTGGGGATTGAGGCGGGCCGGATAGGCCATATAGAAATCCGGCAGTTCAAAGGGCTGTGTCACGGGCGAGCGGCCTTTCCCGACGGTTCCGGAATATGTCCCTGCACCGGAATGAGCCGATCAGGAATGCCGACACCACGTGGACCGCCCCCCTGTCCTGTCACCCGGTCGGCCCAGATCTACCCATCCGCCCGTTGCGCCATTCGCGCCACAAATTAATCATATGAACACACCGGCAGTGTGTGGTCTACGTGCGTCACGCCCGGGACGGGGTGATCATCGGGGAATGAGCACCACAATTCGGCTCGCACAGCAGCCCGAGGCCGACGAGCTGCTCGGCCGCAGTCCGCTGGCCGCGCTGATCGGCATGCTGCTGGACCAGCAGATTCCCATGGAGTGGGCGTTCTCCGGCCCCCGCACCATCGCCGTACGCATGGGCGGTGACGATCTCGACGCGCGGCAGATCGCCGCGTACGACCCCGAGGCCTTCGTGGCGCTGCTCTCGGAGAAGCCCGCCGTACACCGCTATCCGGGGTCCATGGCCGGACGCGTACAGCAGCTCTGCCAGTACCTGGTCGAGCACTACGACGGCGACGCCACCGCGATCTGGCGCGATGTCGCCACCGGCACGGAGGTACGGGAGCGGCTCAACGCGCTGCCCGGCTTCGGGACCCAGAAGTCCCAGATCTTTCTGGCCCTGCTGGGCAAGCAGTACGGCGTACGGCCGGAGGGCTGGCGGGAGGCCGCGGGCGCGTACGGCGACGAGGGCTCCTACCGCTCGGCGGCGGACATCACCGGACCCGAATCGCTGGCCAGGGTCAGGGCGTTCAAGCAGGAGGCCAAGCGGGCCGCGAAAGCGGCGAAGAGCCCCGGTCCCCCGGACAAGCGCTGAGCCCCGCGACCCGCGACCGGTCACGGCCCACCCCTCCCCATCCGGTGTGACCTGCGACACATCAGTTCACAGACGGCGCGTCGCTCGCTAATTTTCCTCACGCTCGCTCACATCCGTTCTCGCCGGAAGGACCCTTGTGAAGGCAACTCCCCGCAGTCTCGTGGCTGTTGCGGCCGTCACCGCGCTGGCCGCGCCGCTTCTGCTCACCGCCTCCCCCGCCGCCGCACGCAGTCACCACCCGGGCAAGGAGGCCGCGAAACTCTCCAAGAAGCTGGTGCGCGAGTCGTCCGCCAAGGACGCCTACAAGCACCTCAAGGCGTTCCAGGCCATCGCGGACGCCGCCGACGGCCACAGAGCCGCCGGCACCCGCGGCCATGACGCCTCGGCCGCCTATGTCCACGACAAGCTCAAGAAGGCGGGCTACCGGGTCTCCTACGACACCTTCGACATCACCTACATCGAGACGCTGGCCGAGAAACTCTCGGTCACGGCGCCGACGCCCCGTGATGTCGCCATAGTGGCCATGTCGTACACGAAGTCCACCCCGGAGGGCGGCACCCGGGCCGCCCTCGCCGCCGTCCCGGTCGACGCGACCACGGGCTGCGAGCCCGCCGACTACGCCGCCGGGGCCTTCACCGGCAAGATCGCGCTGATTCAGCGCGGCGGCTGCGACTTCGCCACCAAGCAGCGGGAGGCCGGAGCGGCCGGAGCCGTCGGCGCGGTCATCTACAACAACACCGCGGGCTCGCTCAACGGCACGCTCGGCGGCCCCGACGCCGGGGTGATCCCCACCGGCGGTATCACCCAGGCCGAGGGCCAGGCGCTCGCCGCCGAGGCCGGGGCCGGCCCGGTGACCATCTCGCTGGAGCTCCGCCAGCTCCAGGAGGAGCGCACCACCCGCAATGTGATCGCCGAGACCAAGGGCGGCAACGCCGACCGTACGGTCATGCTCGGCGCGCATCTCGACTCGGTCACCGAGGGCGCCGGTATCAACGACAACGGCTCGGGCTCCGCCGGGCTGCTGGAGGTGGCCCTCGAACTCGCCGAGACCCACGACCGGCCCACGAACAAGGTGCGCTTCGCCTGGTGGTCGGCGGAGGAGCTGGGGCTGCTCGGCGCCGAGTCCTATGTCACCCGGCTCACCCCGGAACAGCGCGCGGACATCGCGCTGTATCTGAACTTCGACATGATCGGCTCGCCCAACGCCGCCCAGTTCGTCTACGACGGCGACGACTCCGACGCCACGGGCGCGGGACCGGGCCCTGAGGGCTCCGCCCAGCTGGAGAAGGGCATCACCGACTTCCTCGACCGCCGGGGCGTCCCGCACGAGGGCACGGACTTCGACGGCCGCTCCGACTACGGCCCCTTCGTGGAGGCGGGCATCGCCTCCGGCGGCACCTTCACCGGCGCCGAGGGCATCAAGAGCGAGGCCCAGGCCAGGAAGTACGGCGGCGAGGCCGGAGTGGCGTTCGACAAGTGCTACCACTCCGCCTGCGACAACCTGTCCAACATCAATATGAAGTACTTCGGCGCCAACATCGGTGTCATCGCCAACGCCGTCGGCACCTACGCGCACGACCTGAGCTCCCTCTCCGCGCCGGCGCGGAAGGAGTCCGCCCCGGCGCGCGGCAAGGCCGAGAGCGCCCCGGCCGAGCACCGCACCCACGGCCGCGGCCACGCGCCCACGTCGTGACGGATCACTGAACAGCCCGGCACGGCGCGCTGACACGGCGCGCCGAACCGCCGGCACGGCGCACCTACGCCGTGGGGGCCGGGGCACCCCCCCCCCCGCGGTCCCCGGGCCCGGACGCGCCCCCCGCCCCCCATCGGCCGCGGCGGCCGCGCCC
>NZ_JBSGVS010000050.1:0-76223 GCF_053608565.1 Streptomyces sp. NPDC055025 | reverse complement strand
GGCACGTGGCTGATGCCACGTGCCCCGCCCGTCGCGTGTTGATCTACCCGTGGGTAGCATCGAGTTCATGGCAGAGACCCAGCAGGTGGACCCGAGCGACCAGAGCGACGAGAGCGGCCGGGCCGGCGAGGACGGCCGGGCCGGCGGGAGCCGGGCCCCGGACCGGCGGGCCGCGCGCGCGGAGCGCGGGGCGGCGCGGCTGGCCAGGAGCATCGCCTCGTTCGCCCGGCGGCACGGCGGCGCGGAGGGGCAGCTCGCGTATCTCGGACAGGCCGGCACCCGCATCGTGCTCGTCGGTGAGGACGGCGGCTGGGGTGATCTCGTCGCCCCCACGTACGACGTCGCGCGCGTCGCCGCCGAGAAGGCGGGGCTCACCCTGCGCGAGTCCTTCGACGGAGATCTCGCGGCCAAGGTCCGCACTGGTCCGTACGAGTGGAAGCGGATGGCCGGGATCCAGCTCGGAGGCTGAGACGGGCCCCGCGGCACCCGTGGCGGCGTCCATGGCGGGACGTCAACGGTGAGGCGTCAACGGCCCGCGCGGCGGCCGACCGCGCGGGACCCGGGCGCCACCCGATCGCGACTTACCCGTTAGGACGTGTAGGAGTACGGTCCACGACGGGAATCCCGATGATCGAAACTGCGTCCCTGGTCGACCAGTACTGCCACGGTGTGCTCCGCGGAGAGCTGGGCCTCGGTACCTTCGAGGCCCAGTTGGGCAGGACGGCGGGGCCGCCCGCCGCGGGCACCACCTTCTTCGACACCCAGACCGGTTTCGCGGTGCGCCGCTGGTGCCCGCCCGTGCTCGGCCTCGAACCGCACTGCCCGCCGGCCCGCTATCTGGCCCGCCGCAGGGAGCTGGGTGTGATGGAGGCGGGCAGGCGGCTGCTGCGCTCCACCGGTATCGCCACCTATCTCGTGGACACCGGGCTGCCCGGCGATCTGACCGGGCCCGACGAGATCGCCTCGGCGGGCGCGGCCGAGGCCCGGGAGATCGTCCGGCTCGAACCCCTCGCCGAGCGGGTCGCCGATGTCACGGGCGGTGTCGGCACCTTTCTCGCCGGTCTCGCCGAGTCCGTGCACACCGCCGCCGCCTCGGCCGTCGCCTTCAGCTCCGTCGCCGGGATCCGGCACGGTCTCGCGCTGGCCCCCGAGCCGCCGGGGCCCGGTGAGGTGCGCGGCGCGGCCGACCGCTGGCTGGCCGGGCGCCCCGCCGGGGCGCCGCTCACCGATCCCGTACTGCTGCGCCATCTCCTGTGGACCGCCGTCGGCTCCGGTCTTCCCTTGCAACTGCACACGGGAACCGCCGGGGTCCTTCCAGCGGCGGGACGCTCCGATCCGCTGCCGCTCACCGGTTTCGCGGCGGCCACGGCGGGGCTCGGTACCGATCTCGTGCTGCTCGGCGCCTATCCATACCACCGGCACGCGGCCCAGCTCACCGGGGTCTTCCCGCATGTCTACGCGGATCTGGGGCCCGCGCTCGCCTACACGGGGGCGCGGGCCGCGGCCGTACTCGCCGAGATCCTGGAGCTCGCGCCGTTCGGGAAGCTGCTGTTCTCCAGCGGCGCGCGCGGGCTGCCCGAGCTGCATGTGGTGGGGGCGCGGGTGTTCCGGGAGGCGCTGGCGCGGGTGCTCGGCGGCTGGGTGGCCGACGGGTCATGGGCGTCCGAGGACGCCCGGCGCGTCGCCGGGATGATCGCGGCGGGCAACGCGCGCCGTCTCTACCGGCTCCTCGGCGACTGACGGGCCGCGGGTCGCGCGTGGGTCATCCGGGGGTCACGCGTCGCGTCGGCACGCGTTGCGCCGGCGAATCACTTCCTCGCCGGACCGGGGGCGGACCCGGCGACGAAGGACGGTCGAGACTTGTTTCAATTAATTAGTAATAATCGTTGACAGGGTGGGGCCGCGGGGTCACAGTCTTCGTCGTGGCGCCGCCGCCGCGCTCCCCGGGACGGGAGGGCGGCGAGCGGCGCCCATGGACCCCAATCCTCGGGAGACACAGTTGACTTCGCATCGTGCAGGGATGGTGCGTGCCCGGCGGGCCGGAGCGGTTCTCGGAGTCGCCGCGCTGGCCGGGGCGGCGATGCCCATGGCGCACGCCGTCGAGCCGGACGCCCCCGCCCCACGGATCTCCGCGCCGCCCGCCGCCGACGAGCCGCGCGCCGCGGACGACCAGGGCGCGCCCCGGTACTACGACAGCGGCCTGGCACCCACGCCGTACATGGGCTGGAACACCTACTACGGTCTGGGCGCCCCGACCGAGAGCGCGGTGAAGGACGTCGCCGACCATCTGGTCAGCAGCGGCCTCAAGCGCAGCGGCTACGACATCGTCTGGCTGGACGGCGGCTGGCAGGCCGACAGCCCCCGCGACAGCCGGGGACGGCTGGCCGCGCACCCGGAGCGCTTCCCCTCCGGCATCCCCGCGCTGGTGACCTATCTCCATCAGCGCGGGCTCAGGGCCGGGATCTACACGGACGCCGGCGAGTACGACGGGGGCAAGAGCTGCGGCCTCGGCAGCCGCGGCCACTACACCGAGGACGCCAGGCAGTTCGCGGACTGGAAGATCGACGCGGTCAAGGTCGACTTCCTCTGCGGTATCGGCGCGAAGCTCGACCCGGGCCCCGCGTTCAAGGAGTTCAGCGACGCGGTCGCGGCATCCGGCCGGCGGATGCTGCTGAACCTGTGCAACCCGCTCACCGACGACTGGGGACTGCCGCACACACCGGCGCAGGACGCGCACAACGCGTATGTCTACGGCCCCACGATCGCCGACTCCTGGCGCACCGGCACGGACCTCGCCTTCGGCACGCCCTACCCCGGCAACTGGACCAACATCCTGCGCAGCGCCGACGCCAACGCCTGGCACCCCGAGGCGCAGGGCCCCGGTCACTACAACGACCCCGACTATCTGCTCCCGATGCGCAGGACCGCGGACGGCTCGTACGAGCTGAACGAGGAGGAGTCCACCAGCCAGTTGGTGCTGTGGGCCGTCATGGGCGCGCCCCTGGTCATCGGCTCCGACCCGCGCACCCTTCCGCAGTCGATGATCGACACACTGCGCAACCCCGAGATCATCGCCGTCGACCAGGACCCGCTGGCCATCCAGGGGGTGCGGGTCGCCACCGACTCCACCGGCGACGTCTACAGCAAGGTGCTCCAGGGCGCGGGCAAGCGCGCGGTGGTGCTGCTCAACCGCTCCGAGCGGCCGGCCGAGCGCACGGTGACCTTCGCCGACGCGGGACTGGGCGGCCCGGTCGCGGTACGGGATCTGCGCGCCAGGAAGGACGCGGGGACGCACACCGGCTCGTACACCGTGACGGTCCCCGCGCACGGCACGGCCTTCCTCCGGCTGTCCGGCACGGACGAGGCTCCCGGGGTGCCGCTGGGCGTACGGTCCTCGGCGGACCCCGCGCTGGTGGCGGACGGCGGCGTACTGACCGCCTTCACGCGCGGTACGGACGGCTCACTGCGGCAGCAGACAGGGCGGGACGGCGACTGGCCGGCCCGCGCCACCTCGCTGGGCGGACCGACGCACGGCAGGATCCTCGGGCAGCCCGCCGCGTACGCGTCGGAGCTGCCGGGCGGCCGGAGTCGTATCGACGTCTTCGTACGCGGCACGGACAACGCGGCCTACCGGCGCACCTCGCTCGCCGGACACTGGGGGCCCTGGCAGAAGCTCGGCGGCACACTCACCGACGCGCCGGGTGTCGCCTTCCGCGGCCCGGACGACTGGACGCTCTTCGCCCGGGGCGAGGACGGCACCATCGCCTCGCGCGGACCGTCGGGCGGTCCTTCGGCACGGTGGACCCCGCTCGGGGCACCGGAGGGCCTGACGGTGTACGGGCGCCCCTCCGCCGTCACCGACTCGGCGGGCCTGACCCATCTCGCCGTACGCACCGCCGACGACGCGGTGTGGACGAGGACCCGTGACGGATCCGGTGTCTGGTCGGCGTGGTCCTCGCTGGGCGGGACCGTCGGCGGCAGTCCGACCCTCGTGTCGTCCGGGAGCACCGTGCATCTCTACGCGCGGGCGGGTGACTACACCCTCTGGACCCGTTCGTACCAGGCGGACGGCACCGGCGGGTGGGGCGGCTGGGGACCGCGCACCGAGTTCGGGAGCGATGTCTTCCGGGGCGCCCTCGGCGCCACCGCGGGTCCGGACGGCCGGGTGCTGACCGTCTTCCGCGGCGTGGGTGACCGCGTTCACCAGAGCGGTCTCTGACCGCACCACGACCGCACCGCGTCGCACCACGACCCCACCGCACGCGTCGCACCACCGCGTCGCATCGCACGCGTCGCACCACACCGCCTCGCATCGCACCACGCCCCGGGTGGGGCCCCCGTCCGGGGCGTGGTGCCCGGCGCATCCCGCGCCCGGCACCCCGCGCCCCGCGGTCCACATCCCCCGCAGTCCACGCCCCCACAGACTTTCCGAACCATCAGGGAGCACTTCCATGAACAGTTCAGCCCCCAGCCGCCGCCGGTTCCTGGCGGGCACCGGAGCGGTCGGCGCCGCCGCGTTCCTGAGCGGCTGCGTCACCTCGGGACCGAGCGCCAAGACCTCCTCCGGCGGCGGCCCCGTCACCCTTCAGTCCAACCTCTCCTCGCCACAGGCCAAGAAGGCCATGGAGGATCTCGTCGCCGCGTTCAACAAGCGCGGCGGCGCCGAGGCCTCGCTCAACACCGTGGCCTCCGAGACCTTCCGCACCCAGCTCCCGACGTATCTGACCTCCGCCCAGCCGCCGGACCTGCTCACCTGGTACCCCGGTTCGGTGGCGGACTCGTACGCGAAGAAGGACCTGCTGCTCGACATCGGCGACCTCTGGGAGAAGCCCGAACTGTCGGGCTACAGCGAGGCGCTCAAGACGCTGTGCACCTCCTCGGCGGGCAAGAAGGTCTTCGTACCGGCCACGTACTACTGGTGGGGCTGCTTCTACCGGAAGTCCAACTTCGCCAAGTGGGGCGTGCGGGAGCCGAAGACCTGGGACGAGTTCCTCGACCTCTGCGACACGCTCAAGTCCAAGGGCGTCGCGCCGATCGGGCTCGGCGCCGGCGGCAACACCGCCTGGGTCGCCTCCTCCTGGTTCGACTACCTGAACATACGGATCAACGGAGCGCGCTACCACCGCGACCTCCTCGCCGGAAAGCACCGCTTCGACGACCCCGAGGTCCGCAAGGTCTTCGACCGCTGGGGCGAGGCCCTGCCGTACTTCGACCCCGACGGCACGGCCCTGGCCTTCCAGGACGCCACCACCGCGCTGCTCCAGGGCCGTACGGGACTGATGCTCATCGGCACCTTCTTCGCGGACTCCGCGCCCAAGGACCAGCTCGACGACATCGACTTCTTCCGCTTCCCCGTCATCGACCCGAAGGTCCCCCTGGCCGAGGAGGGCCCCACGGACGGCTACTTCGCCAGCGCCCGTACCGGCCGCGAGGACGAGGTCAGGGAGCTGCTGACCTATATGGCCACCGCCGAGGCGCAGGAGATCTATCTCAAGGGCTCCTCCGGCACCGCGCTGCCCACCAACCCGAAGGCCAAGGACACCGGGACCCCGCTGGTCAAGAAGGGCCGCGCGCTGATCGAGAGCGCGGCGGACGTCACCCAGTTCTTCAACCGCGACTCCAGCGACGCCCTCCAGCCCACCGCGGACACCGCGCTCACCCGCTTCCTCGCCAAGCCCAAGGAGATCGACTCGATCCTCACCACCTGGCAGCGGGACGCCCAGAAGATCTGGGGACAGTGACGTGGCGGTGCTGACCGAGCCGCGGTCCGGGCGGCGAGGAGACCGGAAACCGCCGGGAGGCAGGGGATCCGGCGGACGGGGACGGCCGGGCGGCGGAGGGCCGCTGGGAAGCCGGGGCGCGACACGGGTCAGGCCCGTGGTCCTCGTCTTCGTCCTCGTACCGCTGCTCGCCGAGGCCTTCTGGGTGTTCTGGCCGGCGGTCCAGGGTTTCTATCTCTCCCTCACGGACTGGGACGGAGTCTCCGCCCCGTCGTTCGTCGGACTCGCCAACTACCGCGAGATGTTCGGCGACGAGATCTTCCGTACGGCCCTGCTGGACACCGTGCTGTGGCTGCTGCTCTTCGGCGGGCTCTCCGCGCTCCTCGGTCTCGGCGCCGCGCTGCTGCTCCAGCAGGAGCGGCGCGGGGTCGGCTTCTACCGGGCGGCCCTCTTCCTGCCCGTGGTGTTCTCGCTCACCGCCACCGCCCTGGTGTGGCAGGCGATGTACCAGCCCGACGGGCTGATCAACAACACCCTCGAAGCCGTCGGGCTCGGCGGTCTGCGCCATGCCTGGCTGGCCGACCAGAACACCGCCCTCTACGCCGTGATCGTGCCCGCCCTGTGGCGCCAGATCGGCTATGTGATGGTGCTCTATCTCGCCGGCCTCAAGGGCATCGACCCGGTGCTCCACGAGGCGGCGAAGGTCGACGGCGCCACCCGGTGGCAGCGGTTCCGCCACATCACCCTGCCCCAGCTCAGCAGCGTCAACGCCGTGGTCCTGTCGGTGATCGTGATCGACTCGCTGCGTTCGTTCGACGTGGTCTGGGCGCTCACCCGCGGCGGTCCGTACCACTCCTCGGAACTGCTCAGCACCTACATGTACTCCACCGCCTTCCAGTCGCTGCGGCTGGGATACGGCTCCGCCCTCGCGGTCGTGATCTTCGTGCTGGCCTTCGGGGTCATCGTGTCCTATCTCGTCCGCGCCTTCCGGGAGGCCGACTGATGAGCGTCACCCGAGCCGCCGCGCCGCCCGCCGGACAGCACGGCACACCGCCCGCGCCGCCCGCCCCGGCGCCCGGCGGGACCCGGTCCCGGCGCCGCGCGTGGTCCACCGCGGGCTTCCATCTCGGCGCGGGCGCGCTGTCCGCGCTGTGGCTGGTGCCGATCGTCCTCGTCCTCGTCACCAGCACCCGGTCCTTCGACGACATCGCCGCCAACGGCCTCGGCAGCCTGCCGCACTCCTTCACCCTGAGCGGCTTCGGCCAGGCGTGGACCGACGGCGGCCAGGCCCGCGCGCTCGCCAACAGCCTGCTCGTGACCGTGCCGACCGTGCTGCTGTCGCTCGCGCTGGCCTCGCTCGCGGCCTTCGGACTCGCCCGCTACGACCTGCCGCTGCGCCGCACCCTGCTGCTCCTGATGCTCGGCGGCAATCTGCTGCCCCCGCAGATCCTGCTGATCCCGGTCTCGAAGATCAGCGAGTCACTGGGGCTGTACGACTCGCTGTACGCGCTCATCGGTGTCCAGGTCGGCTTCGGCGTCGGCTTCTACGTCTTCGTGCTGCACGGCTTCATGCGCTCCGTCCCGCCCGAGATCCAGCAGGCCGCCGTCATCGACGGCGCGAGTCCATGGCAGATCTACCGGCGGATCATCATGCCGCTGACCACCCCGGCCCTCGCCGCGCTGAGCGCGCTCTCCTTCACCTGGATCTTCAACGATCTGCTGTGGGCGATCACCGTGCTCCGTACGGGCAGCAAGATGCCGGTCACGGCCTCGCTCATCGGCCTCCAGGGCCAGTACGTGTCGATGTGGAACGTCATCGCGGCGGGTTCGGTGATCGCGGCGGCCCCGACCGTGATCGTATTCCTGCGGTTCCAGCGGCACTTCGTCGCCGGACTCAATCTGGGAGCAGTCAAGTGACGACGCACGACCCGAAGGCGCCCGCCCCGGACGCGCGGGACCTGAAGGCGCCCGACCCGGACGCGCACGACCCGGACGGGCGGGACGGCCGGTGGCTGCTGCGCACCGAGAACACCGTCTACGCGGTCGCCCTCGCCGGTGACGGCCGCTGGGCCGAGCTGACCGCGTGGGGCCCGCACGGAGCCGAGACCGGACCCTCCGCGCTGGACTGGTCACGCCGTACGCACTTCATCACCCCGGCCGATCTGGCGCCCGCCGAGTACATCCCGTACGGGCTGCGGCCGTTCACCGGCGCCGATCTGGTCGCCCAGCGGCCCGGCGAGGAGCGCGGCGCCTGGTGGACCTTCACCGGGGCCACCCGTCACGGCGACTCCTCCCTGCGGCTGGTCTTCACCGACGAGACCCTCGGACTGACGACGGCCCTGTGCTACGAGACCGTCCCCGGCACCGATGTGATCCTCCGCTGGACCGAACTGACCTGCACCGCCGAGACCGGACTGCGGCTGGAACGCTTCGACTCCGCCGCCGTGAACATCCCCGTCACAGGCGGCGCGCGGCTGACGTACCTCACCGGCCAGTGGTCCCAGGAATTCCAGCTCACCCAGCTCGAACTGGCCCGGGGCAGCTTCGGGATGTCCTCCGCCCAGGCCGTCCCCGGCCATGCCTACGCGCCCTGGCTCGCCGTCCAGGACGCCGCGTCACCGGCCGAAGGGGCCACCCCCACCTACGGCGTCGCCCTGGAGTGGTCCGGCAACTGGCACATCACCACCGACGCCGAGCCCGGCGGCGCGGTCCGGGTCCGGGCGGGACGTGTCCCGCACGAGGGCGCGGTACGGCTCGCCCCCGGCGGCACCCTCACCACCCCCCGGCTCGCCTGCGCCTTCAGCCCGGACGGTCTCGACGGACTCGCCCGGGTCTGGCACCGCTACGAGCGCCGTCTCGCCGGCGACCGGCTGCACCGGCCCCGCAAGGTGCTCTACAACTCCTGGGAGGCCACCGGCTTCGACGTCGACGCCGGGACCCAGCTCGAACTGGCCGGGATCGCCGCCGGGATGGGGGCCGAGCTGTTCGTCGTCGACGACGGCTGGTTCACCGGACGGTCCGACGACACCGGCGGGCTCGGCGACTGGTACACCGATCCGGCGTCCTTCCCGGACGGACTCGACCACTTCATCGCACAAGTCCGCGAGCTGGGAATGGACTTCGGACTGTGGGTGGAGCCGGAGGCCATCAGCCCCGCGTCCGAGCTGCACGCGGCGCACCCCGAGTGGGTCTACCGGCTGGCGGGCCGCCCCGCCACGCTCGTACGCAACCAGCTCCTCCTCGACCTCGGCCGCGAGGACGTACAGGACTTCGTCCTCGGCACGCTCGACCGGCTGCTCGACGACCACGCCATCGGCTATCTCAAGTGGGACATGAACCGCCCGCCCACCGAACGCGGCAGGCCCGGCGGCGGTCCCGTAGAGGAACAGGACCTCGACGCCGCGCATGTCGCCGGCTATCTGCGGGTGCTCGACCATCTCCGTACGCGCCACCCGCGGGTCACCGTGGAAGGGTGCGCGGGCGGCGGCGGCCGGATCGAGCACGCCACCCTCGCCCGTACGGATGTGGTGTGGCCCAGCGACAACACCGCGCCGCTCGACCGGCTCGCCATCCAGTACGGCTACCTCCACGCGCACGCCCCGCACACCATGAGCTCCTGGGTCACCGACGCGCCCGGTGTCTTCGACCCGCGCCCGCGCTCGCTCGGCTTCCGCTTCGTCACCGCGGCGGCGGGCGTGCTCGGTATCGGCGCCGACATCCGTCACTGGTCCGAGGAGCGGCGCGCGGAGGCGGCGGGATGGATCGCCCGCTACAAGGAGATCCGCGATGTCGTCCACCACGGGGAGGCGCGGCTGCTGAACTCCCCGGCGGACGCCACCTGCGGGGCGCAGTACGAGGAGCCGGGCGGCGGCAGGGTCGTCGTCACGGCGTGGAACACCGGACGTCTGGACGGCGCTCCGCTGGTCCCGGGGCGCGCGGCCAGACTGCGGCTGCGCGGACTCGACCCGGCGGCCCGCTATCGCGATCCGGCGTCGGGCGTCACCTACAGCGGGGCCCATCTCGTCCATTCCGGTGTGCCGTTCGCCTGGACGGAGCGGTACGACGCGGAACTGGTGGTCCTGCTGCGCGAGTGACCGGGCGGGACCGCAGAGTCACTACAGTCGGGACGCCCGTCCTGTCCGCCGATCCGCGGCCGGCACCCGGCCAACCTCCCTCATCTCCCAAGGAGTCGACCCGCCCCATGAACGGAACCGCCCGTTTCACCGACCGCGTCGCCGTGGTCACCGGAGCCGCCTCGGGCATCGGCGCCGCCACCGCGCGACGGCTCGCCGCCGAAGGCGCGGCCGTGATCCTCGCGGACATCGCGAAGGAGCGCGGGGAAGCCGTCGCCGCGGACATCCGCGCGGCCGGCGGCCGTGCCGCGTTCGTCGCGGCGGATGTCTCCGACGAGGGCGACTGGGACCGGATCGTGGCCGCCGCGCACACCTACGGCCCCGTCGGAGTCCTTGTCGGCAACGCCTACACCGTGCGGGTCGCGCCGGCCCACGAGATGTCGCTCGACGCCTGGGAACGCCAGCTCGCCGTCAATCTCACCGGCTGCTTCCTCGGGTTCAGGGCGGTCCTGCCCGATCTGCGCG
Source organism: Streptomyces sp. NPDC055025 (assembly GCF_053608565.1). Classification (NCBI taxonomy): domain Bacteria; kingdom Bacillati; phylum Actinomycetota; class Actinomycetes; order Kitasatosporales; family Streptomycetaceae; genus Streptomyces; species Streptomyces sp. NPDC055025. Next base: position 65,905 of record NZ_JBSGVS010000050.1, on the reverse strand, counting down.
AGGGGCGCGGCGCGGTGGTCCTCACCTCGTCCGTGCACGCGCACAAGGGCATCCCCGGACACCCCGCGTACGCGGCCTCCAAGGGCGCGCTGCTCTCGCTCAGCGGACAGCTCGCCGTGGAGTACGGCCCCGAGGTGCGGGTCAACGCCGTGCTGCCGGGGCCGATCCTGACCGCCGCCTGGGACCGGGTGCCGGCGGCGGACCGGGAGCGCAGCATCGCCGAGACCGCGGCCCGCCGCTTCGGCAGACCCGAGGAGGTCGCCGCCGCGATCGCCTTCCTGGCCGCCGGGGAAGCCTCGTACATCACCGGATCGAGCCTGCTCGTGGACGGCGGCTGGAGTGTGGTGAAGGCGTCGGCCTGACCACCGGGCCGCCGACACCGGCCCGCCGACACCGCGCCACCGACCGCCGGACAACGACCGACCAGCAGAAAGGCAGAACGACATGACGCCGTACGCGCGCCGCGGAGTGCACGGCCAGACCGTGGAGATTCTTGCGCGCCGGGTGCTCAGCGGGGAGATTCCCGAGGGGGCGACACTCGATCTCGTGGCGTTGCAGCGCGAGTTGGACGTCAGTCTGACCGCCCTGCGCGAATCGCTGAAGGTGCTCGGGGCCAAGGGGATGGTCGACGCGCGCCAGCGAAGAGGCACCTTCGTCAGAGCGCGCGCCGACTGGAATCTGCTGGACGCGGACGTGCTGCGCTGGCAGTTCGCCGACGGCACCAGCTCCGAGGCCGACCTCGGGCTGCTGCGCAATCTGGGCGAGGTGCGCGGGATCGTGGAACCGGCCGCGGTACGGCTGGCCGCCGCGCGCCGCACCGACGCCGACCTCGCGGCGCTGGAGGCGGCGCTGACGGCGATGGACGGGACGACGGCATATGACGAGGACGGGGCCGACGGGACCGACGGGGCCGGCTCGGCCGGCGCGGCGGGCGGGGCGGCCCGCGCGGTCGAGGCCGACCTCGCCTTCCACCGCGCGCTGCTCGCGGCCACCCACAACGAACTGCTGGAACGCATGGAGATGGTCATCGAGTCCGGACTGGCCCATCGCGACCAGATCGTGCACAGCTCGCCGCACGGCGAGGACCCCGTGCCCAGCCACCGCGCCGTCCTCGACGCCGTACGGGCGCGGGACCAGGACGCGGCGGAGCGCGCCATGCGGGCCCTGCTCGACCAGGCGGTACGCGACCTCGACAGGGTGCACGGCGCGCCGCACGCCGACACACCACGCGCGGACACGCCACACGCCGACACACCACGCGCGGACACCGAGGAGAAGGGCCCCGAGGCCAAGTGAAGATCGTTCGCGTGGAGACGTTCCTCGTCCCGCCCCGCTGGCTGTTCTGCCGCGTCGAGACCGACGAGGGCGTGGTCGGCTGGGGCGAACCGGTCGTCGAGGGCCGGGCCGAGGTCGTACGGGCCGCGGTCGACGTGCTCGCCGAGTATCTGATCGGCCAGGACCCGCTCAGGATCGAGGACCACTGGCAGATCCTCAGCAAGAGCGGCTTCTACCGGGGCGGCCCGGTGCTCTCCAGCGCCGTCGCGGGCATCGACCAGGCGCTGTGGGACATCGCGGGCAAGACCTACGGAGCGCCCGTGCACGCCCTGCTCGGCGGACCGGTGAGGGACTCCGTACGTGTCTACGCGTGGGTCGGCGGCGATGAACCGGCGCGGCTCGCCGAGGAGATAACCGAGCAGGTCGAGGCCGGCTTCTCCGCGGTCAAGATGAACGCGGCGGGCCGTACGTCACCGATCACCACCCTCGCGGAGACCACCGCGGTGGTGGAGCGGGTGGCCGCGGCCCGCGAGGTCCTCGGCCCGGACCGCGATGTCGCCGTGGACTTCCACGGGCGCTTTGGCCCGGCCGGGGTCCGCCGGGTCCTCCAGGAGATAGGCCCGCTGCACCCGCTCTTCGCGGAGGAGCCCCTGCTGCCCGAGCACGGACATCTGCTGCCCGCGCTGGTGGCGGCGAGCCCGGTGCCCATAGCCACCGGTGAACGGCTCTACGGGCGGGCCGAGTTCCTGCCCGCGCTGGCGGCCGGGATCGCGGTGGCGCAGCCGGACCTCTCGCACGCGGGAGGCATCTCGGAGGTGCACCGGATCGCGTCGCTCGCCGACACGTACGGGGCGCAGCTGGCGCCGCACTGCCCGCTCGGGCCGATCGCGCTCGCCGCCAGCCTCCAGATCGCCTTCTGCACACCGAACTTCCTCATCCAGGAGCAGAGCAGGGGCATCCACTACAACAAGGACGCGGATCTGCTGTCGTACGTCGTCGACACCGAACCGTTCCGGTTCGAGGCCGGGCAGGCGCGTCGCACCGGGCTGCCGGGCCTCGGCATCACCGTCGACGAGGACGCGGTACGGGCCGCGGACCGCAGGGGGCACGCGTGGCGCAACCCGGTGTGGCGGCACGCGGACGGGTCGTTCGCGGAATGGTGAGCGAGAGGTCCGTGTCCGGGTCCTCCGCCGTGTCCGGGCCCGCTGTCGTCACGGACCTCGCGCGCGGCGGGCGTTGGACGTCCCTGCGCGGCGGGGGCGGTGAGGACGGCGGGGCCGGTGGGGGCGGCGGGGCCGGTGGGGGCGGCGGCCGGGAGTGGCTCTGGTTCCGGGACGAGCCGCGCCGGGCGGGTGTCCGCCCGGGGGACGCGTTCGCCGACGCCGGAGGTCTGGAGGAGTGCGTCCCCACGATCCGGGGGACACCGGATCACGGTGACGCGTGGTCCCGGGTGTGGCGGCGGGCCGATGACCGGCCTCCGGGGGAGCCGGCCGCCGAGGCCGTGGACTGCCCGGACTTCCGGCTGGTCCGGCGGATCACCACGGACCCCGCGCGTACGGTCGTGGACTACCGGCTGTCCGCCGCGCCCGGCTACCGCTTCCTCTGGGCCGCCCACGCGCTGCTGGAACTCTCCGGGCGGGCGCGGGCGCTGATGCCGCGAGGGGCGGCGGTCCGGCTGTACCCCGACGGCGGCGCGCGCTGGATCCCGGGCCGCTGGCCCACGGTGGCGGGTGTGCCGCTCGACCGGCTCGGCCCTGCCGACGGTACGGCCGTGGGCGCCGTGGTCGACACGGACGAGGTGTCCGTACGGGACGGCGCCGACGAGCTGCGTCTGTCGGTCGAAGCGGGAGGACAGCCGGTCTCCGTCGCGCTCTGGCGGAACCTCGGGGGCTTCCCCGAGGACGCGCCGTACCGCTCCCTCGGTGTCGAGCCGATGCTCGGCCGGGTCTTCGACCTGGCCCACGCGGGGGAGCGGGACGCGGCGCGCGTGTCCGCGTCCGGCGAGGTGCGCTGGCGGCTCACGCTGTCGGCGCGGCGTCACTCCTGACGGGACATCACCCACGACCTGGCATCACCCGACCTGACATCACCCACGATCTGACATCACCCGACAGGAACGAGGAGAGGAACCCTGTGGATCTGCTGAGCGCGCTGCGTGCCCACCGGCTGGTCGCCATCGTGCGCGGAGACGATCCGGACGCGGCGCTGAGGACCGTACGGACACTCGCCGAGGAGGGCGTCGCCCTGATCGAGGTGTCGCTCTCCGGCCGGAACGCGTTGGATGTCATCGCGCGGGCCCGGACCGCTCTCGGCCCGGACGCGCCGCTCGGCGCGGGCACGGTGCTCGGTCCCGGCGACGCGCGTGCCGCGCACGCGGCGGGAGCCGACTTCATCGTCACCCCGGCGGTCGGCGACGGCATCACCGTGGCCAGGGAGCTGGGGATGCCGGTACTCGCCGGGGTGATGACACCGACGGAGATCCTGGGCGCGCTGCGGCTCGGTGCCGAGGCGCTCAAGATCTTCCCGGCCGGGCAGACGGGGGGCCCGGCGTATCTGCGGGCGCTGCGGGGGCCGTTCCCGGATCTGCCGTTCGTCCCCGTCGGGGGAGTGGACGCGGGTGCCGCGCGCGAGTATCTGGAGCTGGGCGCGGTGGCGGTGGGAGTCGGCTCACCGCTGATCGGGGACGCGGCGGACGGCGGCGACCTCGACGGACTGCGGGCGCGGGCACGGGAGTTCCTCACCGTGGTCCGCGAGCACGAACGCGAACGCGAGCACGAGCGGGCGGAGGAGCGGCGATGAGCGGTTCCGGAGCGCATGGCCCCGGAGCGCATGGCCCCGGAGCGCACGGCCCCGGGGCGCACGGCACCCGGACCGAGGTCCTTTGGCCGGACCGCCTCGAACTGGGCGAGGGAATCCGCTGGGTCGACGGCCGGATTGTACTGGTCGACATCCTCTCGGGCCGGCTGCTCGCCGCGCCGCCCGGAGACCGGGCCGGACAGGGCCTGGCCGAACTGGCCCGGCTGCCCGTGGCCCTCGGCGCGGTGGCCCCGGTCGAGGGGCGCCCCGGGAGCTGGATCGCGGCGGCGGGCCCGGGGATCTGTCTGCTCGACACCGCCGGCGGCCCCGGCGCCGACGACGGGACCGGTGCCGGTGCGGACGCCAGCGACGGGACCGGTGACGGGACCGGGATCCGGTGGCTGGCGCGTCCGGAGGACGGTGCGCCCGTACGGATGCGGATGAACGACGCGACCGCCGATCCGCACGGCCGCTTCTGGGCGGGCAGCATGGCGTACGACGGCATCGAGGGCGCGGGATCCCTCTACCGCGTCGACCGCGACGGAACGGTGACCCGGGTGCTGAGCGGCATCACCGTACCGAACGGCCCCGCGTTCTCCGGCGACGGGGAGACCCTGTTCCTCGCGGACAGCGCGCGGGGGCTCATCAGGCGGTATCCGGTCGACCCGGCGACGGGTGAGCTGGGGGAACCGTCGGTGTTCACGACGCTGGACACGGGCGGTCCGGACGGAATGGCCGTCGATGCCGAGGGCGGCCTGTGGACCGCCGTCTGGGGCCAGGGCGTGGTCCATCGCTACCGTCCGGACGGCGCCCTGGACCAGGTGGTACGGGTCCCCGCGGCGCAGCCCGCCGGGGTCTGCCTGGGCGGGGAGGACGGCCGCACGCTGTTCGTCACGAGCGCCCGTACGGGTCTCTCCCGGCCGGAACCCCTCGACGGCGCGGTTTTCGCCGTACGGGTCGGGGTGCCGGGCCCGCCGACGGCGTCCTACCGTCCGGGCCCGGGAAGCGGCTCATGAGCACTCCACTCTCGAGCACTCCACCCGAGCGCGGCGACGGACCGCGGCTCATCGGACCAGGGTTTACCGGACCACGGCTCATCGGGGCGGGGCCCGTCGTCTGTGTCGGAGAGACGATGGCGGCGCTGGCGCCCGAACCGGTCGCGCCGCTCGACCACGCGGTCCTGCTCGGCCTGGACGACGCGGAGCTGCTCCGCCTGGACATCGCGGGTGCCGAGTCGAATGTGGCGATGTATCTGGCCGACCACGGAGTACCGGCGCGCTGGGTGTCCGCGCTCGGCGACGATCCGCTCGGCGGGCGGATCCGGCGGCGGGTGGCCTCCCGCGGCGTGGATGTCACGGGCGTACGGACGGACCCCATGCGGCCGACGGGCCTGCTGATCAAGAACCCCGGCGCCGACGGCACGCGCGTCCACTACTACCGGCGCGGTTCCGCCGCCTCCGCGCTCGGTCCGGAGGTGCTGCGTTCGGCGGCCGTCCGTGATGCGGGACTCGTCCATCTCACCGGTATCACCCCCGCCCTGTCGGAGAGCTGCCTCGCCCTGGTGGAGGAGGCACTCGCGCCCGGCCGGCCCTGCCCGGTCAGCTTCGATGTGAACCACCGCGCCGCGCTCTGGACCGGCCGGCCGGCGCCGGAGATCCTCCACGCGCTCGCGGACCGCGCGGATCTCGTCTTCGTGGGTCTGGACGAGGCCCAGGCGCTGTGGGGCCCGGCGGTGACGGACGCGGCCGCGGTACGTGCCCTGCTGCCCGGCCCGTACACCGTGGTGGTCAAGGACGGCGCGCGCGAGGCCACGGCCTATCTCGGCGCGGTGCCCTGCTCCGTCCCGGCCCCACGGGTCGAGGTGGTCGAACCGGTGGGCGCGGGCGACGCGTTCGCGGCGGGCTTCCTGGCGGGGCTGCGGGCCGACGGCGATCCCGTACGAGCCTTGCGGCTGGGCCATCTCACGGCCGCGTCGGCACTCCGCGTCGTGTCGGACCACGGCCCGCTGCCCCCGGCGGCCCGGCTGAGGGAACTGCTGACGGCGGACGAGAAGACCTGGGAGGAGGAGACCCGGAAAGGGTGACCCCGGAGAGCGCCGGAAGGCACGTCCAGGCAGCAGGTCCAGGCAGCGGATCCAGGAAGAGGGGTCAGGGAGAGGGGTCAGGGAGTAGGTCCGACGCGGGTCGGGAGGGTTCAGCCCCTGACCGCGGAGAGCGCCGGGTCCGGCTGCGCGGGGATCTCCACCGCCGTGTGCGGGCGCTCACGCAGGCTCATCGCCACCCGCAGGACCGCGATCCAGACCAGGCAGGAGCCGAGCATATGGGCGCCGACCAGGACTTCGGGGGTGTCGGTGAAGAACTGCACATAGCCGATGGCGCCCTGGGCGAGCAGCACCAGAAGCAGTTCACGGGCGCGCGCCCGGGTGTCGGCGGGCGCGTCCACCACCCGCAGCACCAGCCACATCGCCACGGCCAGCGCGCAGACGAGCCAGGCGAACACCGCGTGCACATGGGCGGCGTTCACCCAGTCGAAGGGCATGCGCGGCACATCGCTGCTGTCGCCCGCGTGCCGGCCCGAGCCGGTCACCGTCGTACCCGCCGCGATCAGGACCACCGCCGCACCGGTCAGGGCCCAGGACAGCTTGCGTACGGGACGCGGGACACGCGGCCGGACCGTGCCGTCGCCCTCGCGGGTGCGCAGCCAGGTCACGGTGGTGACGGTGAGCAGGGTGGTGGCGAGCAGGAAGTGGCCCGCCACGGTCCAGGGGTTGAGGCCCATCCACACCGTGATGCCGCCGAGCACGGCATTGCCCATGACGATCCAGAACTGGGACCAGGCGAGCCGGGTCAATCCGCGCCGCCGGGGCTTCGCCGAGCGCACCGCGACGATCGCCCAGCCGACCGCCGCGCACAGGACGTAGGTCAGCATCCGGTTGCCGAACTCGATCGCACCGTGGATGCCCTGCTCGGGGGTGGCGAACAGACTGTCGTCCGTGCACTTGGGCCAGGTGTCGCAGCCGAGGCCGGAACCGGTCAGCCGGACCGCGCCGCCGGTGACGACGATCACCACGCTCATCACGACGGCGGTGAGCGCGGCACGCCGGACGGTCCGGGGGGAGGGTGTCCAGCGCTGGGCGATATGGGCGAGGGGGGTCAGCACGGCAACCATCGTAGGCGGGAGCTTGTGCAGGTTTTCACGAGGGGTGCGTCCACCGCGTCCGGCCGCCCAGGACCGGGTCCGGCCGCGCGGGAGACCGGTCACGGATCACTCCCGGAGGCCGGTCACGGGGTCACTCCCAGCGGAAGAAGGCCGCCGCCGCGCCGAGGCCGAGCACGGCCCAGCCGGCCAGCACCCCGAGATCGCCCCAGGGCACCCCCGCGCCCTGCTGGAGGACATCCCGCAGACCGTCGGAGAGCGCCGAGATCGGCAGCAGCGCCAGCACCGAGTGCGCCGCGTCCGGGAACCTGTCCGGCGGCACGATCACCCCGCCGCCCACCAGGAGCAGCAGGAAGACCAGATTGGCCGCGGCCAGGGTCGCCTCCGCCCGGAGCGTGCCCGCCATCAGCAGACCCAGCCCCGAGAAGGCCGCGGTGCCGAGTACGAGCAGCAGCACGACGCCGAGCGGGCCGCCGTGCGGGGACCAGCCCAGCGCGAGGGCGATCACCGTCAGCAGCGCGATCTGGAGCACCTCGGTGACCAGCACGGAGAGCGTCTTGGCGGCCATCAGGGCCCACCGGGGCAGCGGTGACACGGCGAGCCGCTTGAGCACGCCGTACCGCCGCTCGAAACCCGTGGCGATGGCCTGCCCCGTGAACGCCGTGGACATCACCGCCAGGGCGAGCACACCGGGGGCGAGGAAGTCCACCGCCTCGTCCGCGCCGGTGTCGACGATGTCGACCGTCGAGAAGAGCACCAGCAGCAGCGAGGGGATGATCACGGTCAGCAGGAGCTGCTCACCGTTGCGCAGCAGCAGTTTCGTCTCGAACGCCGTCTGCGCCGCGATCATGCGGAGCATCGGGGCGGCGCCGGGCGCCGGGGCGTACGTACCGGCGCCCGCGACGCCACCGGCCACCGTGCCGTTCGCCGCGCCGCTGCTCGTGTCGGCGGTCATGAACGCAGCTCCTTGCCGGTCAGTTCGAGGAAGACGTCCTCCAGCGTGTGCCGCTCGACGGAGATCCCGTCCGGCATCACACCGTGCTGCGCGCACCAGGAGGCCACCGTGGCGAGAAGCTGCGGATCGACCGCGCCGCTGATCCGGTACGCCCCCGAGGTCAGCTCGGCGGCGGCCGTGCCGTCGGGCAGCGCCTTCAGCAGCGAGCCCAGGTCCAGCCCGGGGCGGCCGGTGAAGCGCAGGGTGTTCTCGGCGCCGCCCCGGCACAGCTCCTCCGGGCTGCCCTGGGCGATCACCCGGCCCGCGTCGATGATCACGACATCGTCGGCCAGTTCCTCGGCCTCGTCCATGAAGTGCGTGGTCAGTACGGCGGTGACGCCGTCGGCGCGCAGCTCGCGGACGAGATCCCAGGTGGAGCGGCGGGCCTGCGGGTCGAGCCCGGCGGTCGGTTCGTCCAGGAAGAGCAGCTCGGGGCGGCCGACGACGGCCAGCGCCAGCGCGAGCCGCTGCTGCTGCCCGCCCGAGAGCCGGCGGTACGGGGTACGGCCGCAGTCGCCGAGGCCGAGCCGCTCGGTCAGCGTGTCCACGTCCAGCGGATGAGCGTGCAGCCGGGCCATATGGCGGAGCATCTCGTCGGCGCGCGCGCCGGAGTACACGCCGCCCGACTGGAGCATCACGCCGATGCGCGGGCGGAGCCGGGCGGCGTCGGTGACGGGGTCGAGACCGAGGACGCGCACGGTGCCCTCGTCGGCCCTGCGATAGCCCTCGCAGATCTCGACCGTGGTGGTCTTGCCCGCTCCGTTGGGGCCGAGTACGGCGGTGACCGTACCGGCGCGCACCACCAGATCGAGACCGTCGACCGCGGCCTTGGACCCGTACCGCTTGACCAGGCCACGGACCTCGACGACGGGGTCTCCGGGGGCGGGGTCCGCGGCGGGACCGCGGCCGGGCCGGGAGCCGCCCGGGAAGACGCTGCGCATGGCGGGAAGTGTATGCACGGCCCGCCGACCCCCGGCCCGCGGGGCCGAAAGGGGCCCCCAGGGGGCCGGAAGCCGCCGTATCCGCACCCTCGGCGGAGTGCGCGGAGACCGTTCTTCGCTCCGTTCGCGACCCGTTCTCGGCTCGTTCTCGGCTCTCCGGACCACCGCGCGCACCCGCCGGAAGCCCTTGTCCCATACGGAGGAACGCGGCTTGTTAGGTAACCCTTAGTGATGAAGCGCACCGTCGGCCGCTGCGGACCGTGGTTGTCAGGGCCGCCGGAATTACGCAACAATGGCGTTGTGAAATACGTTGGCGAGGCTCCCCAGGAGGAACTCGCGACCGGTGAGCACTCCACTCGAAACCGCGTCGCGCGCTCCATTCTGGACCACGGCCCCTCCACGGTCTCCGAGCTGGCGGGGCGCCTCGGGCTCACCCAGGCCGCCGTCCGCCGTCATCTCGACGCCCTGGCAGCCGACGCCGTCGTGGAGCCGCGCGAGCAGCGTGTCTACGGCTCGCGGGGGCGTGGCAGGCCGGCCAAGGTCTTCGCCCTGACCGACTGCGGCCGGGACGCGTTCGACCAGTCGTACGACCAGCTCGCCGCCGACGCCCTGCGCTGGATCGCGCGGATCGCGGGCGGCGGGGAGCGGGGTGAGGCGGCGGTCGCGGCCTTCGCCAGGGCCCGGCTCGCCGACCAGTCCGAGGCCTATCGCTCGGCGGTCGAGTCGGCCGAGCCCGGCAAGCGCACCGAGGCCCTGGCCAGGGCGCTGAGCGCCGACGGGTACGCTGCTACGGCGCGTAGCGCGCCGAACCGGCAGGGCGAGCAGCTCTGCCAGCACCACTGCCCGGTCGCCCATGTCGCCGAGCAGTTCCCGCAGCTCTGCGAGGCGGAGACGGAGACCTTCTCCCAACTGCTCGGTACCCATGTGCAGCGGCTGGCCACCATCGCCCACGGCGACGGTGTCTGCACGACGTTCATCCCCCGCGCGGCCGCCACCCAAGAGACCACCCATCACGCATCTGAAAGCACAGCCGGGAGGAACCCCGAATGACGCTCCCCACGGAGACCGCCCACCCCGAGCTAGAGGGTCTGGGTACGTACGAATTCGGCTGGGCCGACTCCGACGCCGCGGGCGCCGCGGCCAAGCGCGGACTCTCCGAGGATGTCGTCCGCGACATCTCGGGGAAGAAGAACGAGCCGGAGTGGATGCTGAAGCTGCGGCTCAAGGGTCTGCGTCTGTTCGGCAAGAAGCCCATGCCGAGCTGGGGCTCGGATCTGTCGGGCATCGACTTCGACAACATCAAGTACTTCGTACGGTCCACCGAGAAGCAGGCCGCTTCCTGGGAGGAACTGCCCGAGGACATCAAGAACACCTACGACAAGCTCGGCATCCCGGAGGCGGAGAAGCAGCGCCTCGTCGCGGGTGTCGCCGCCCAGTACGAGTCCGAGGTCGTCTACCACCAGATCCGTGAGGACCTGGAGGAGCAGGGCGTCATCTTCCTGGACACCGACACCGCGCTCAAGGAGCACCCCGAGCTGTTCCAGGAGTACTTCGGCACGGTCATCCCGGTCGGTGACAACAAGTTCGCCTCGCTGAACACCGCCGTGTGGTCCGGCGGATCGTTCATCTATGTGCCGAAGGGTGTGCACGTCGACATCCCGCTCCAGGCCTACTTCCGTATCAACACGGAGAACATGGGCCAGTTCGAGCGGACGCTGATCATCGTCGACGAGGACGCCTACGTCCACTACGTCGAGGGCTGCACCGCCCCGATCTACTCCTCGGACTCGCTGCACAGCGCCGTGGTCGAGATCATCGTCAAGAAGGGCGGGCGCTGCCGCTACACGACCATCCAGAACTGGTCGAACAATGTGTACAACCTGGTCACCAAGCGTGCCGTCGCCTACGAGGGCGCGACCATGGAGTGGGTCGACGGGAACATCGGCTCCAAGGTGACCATGAAGTACCCGGCCGTCTATCTGATGGGCGAGCACGCCAAGGGCGAGACCCTGTCCATCGCCTTCGCGGGCGAGGGCCAGCACCAGGACGCCGGCGCCAAGATGGTCCACATGGCCCCCAACACCTCGTCGAACATCGTCTCCAAGTCGGTGGCGCGCGGTGGCGGCCGTACCTCCTACCGTGGTCTGATCGAGATCGGCGAGGGCGCCGCGGGCTCCAAGTCCAATGTGCTCTGTGACGCGCTGCTGGTGGACACCATCTCCCGCTCCGACACCTACCCGTATGTGGACGTCCGTGAGGACGACGTGTCCATGGGCCACGAGGCGACCGTCTCCAAGGTCTCCGAGGACCAGCTCTTCTATCTGATGAGCCGCGGTCTCTCCGAGTTCGAGGCGATGGCGATGATCGTGCGCGGCTTCGTCGAGCCGATCGCCAAGGAACTGCCCATGGAGTACGCGCTGGAGCTGAACCGGCTGATCGAGCTCCAGATGGAAGGCTCCGTCGGCTGATCCGTCGGCTGATCCCCGTCCGGCCGGCAGCTCGGCCAGTGACCGTTATTCCTTACGCAGAGGCAGAGAGAGAGCACGACGACAGCCATGGCTGAGGCTCAGAACATTCCGGCGGGTTCCACCACCGCCGGTTCGATCGCGGTGGCCGCCGAGTCGACCGTCGCCACGCGCATGAGCGCGCCCCCCTCCTACGACGTGGCGGACTTCCCCGTCCCGCACGGCCGTGAGGAGGAGTGGCGGTTCACGCCGCTGGAGCGGCTGCGCGGGCTGCACGACGGCACCGCCGTCGCGTCGGACGGCGTCACGGTCGAGGTGACCGCGCCCGACGGCGTCGTCGTCGAGACCGTCGGGCGTGAGGACCCGCGGATCGGCAAGGCCGGTACACCGGTGGACCGCGTCTCCGCCCAGGCGTTCTCCTCGTTCGAGAAGGCCTCGGTCGTCTCGGTGCCGAAGGAGACCGTGCTGAGCGAGCCGATCAGGATCGCCGTCCACGGCGAGGGCGGTACGGCCTACGGCCATCAGATCGTCGAGCTGGGCGCCTTCGCCGAGGCGGTCGTCGTCATCGACCACACCGGCGACGCCGTGCTCGCGGCCAATGTCGACTATCTCATCGGCGACGGTGCCAAGCTGACCGTCGTCTCGCTCCAGGACTGGGACGAGAGGGCCGTCCATGTCGCCCAGCACAACGCGCTGGTCGGCCGGGACGCCTCCTTCAAGTCCGTGGTGGTCACCTTCGGCGGCGATCTCGTACGGCTCACGCCCCAGGTGCGGTACGCGGCGCCGGGCGGCGAGGCCGAGCTGTTCGGCCTCTACTTCACCGACCGCGGCCAGCACCAGGAGCACCGGCTCTTCGTCGACCACAACGCCCCGCACTGCAAGTCCGACGCCGCCTACAAGGGCGCGCTCCAGGGCGTCGACGCACACGCCGTCTGGATCGGTGACGTACTGATCCGGGCCTCGGCCGAGGGCACCGACACCTACGAGATGAACCGCAACCTGGTCCTCACGGACGGCGCGCGGGTCGACTCCGTGCCGAACCTGGAGATCGAGACCGGTGAGATCGCCGGCGCCGGCCACGCCTCGGCCACCGGCCGGTTCGACGACGAGCAGCTCTTCTATCTGATGGCCCGGGGCATCCCGGAGACCGAGGCCCGCCGGCTGGTGGTCCGCGGCTTCTTCGCCGAACTGGTCCAGAAGATCGGACTGCCGGACCTGGAGGAGCGGCTGATGACCAAGATCGACGCGGAGCTGGAGGCGTCAGTCTGATGGCCTTCGTCCGTGTCTGTGGACTGGGCGAGCTGGAGGAGGACACCCCGAAGCGGGTGGAACTCGACGGCACGCCCGTCTCCGTCGTCCGTACCGCGGGCGAGGTGTTCGCGATCAACGACATCTGCTCGCACGCGAATGTGTCGCTCTCGGAGGGCGAGGTCGAGGACTGCATGATCGAATGCTGGCTGCACGGCTCCAGCTTCGACCTGCGCACCGGTAAACCGTCCGGTCTGCCCGCGACGCGCCCCGTCCCCGTATACCCCGTAAAGATCGAAGGGGACGATGTGCTCGTCTCCGTCACCCAGGAGTCCTGAGGCACCCATGGCAACGCTTGAAATCCACGACCTGCACGTCTCCGTCGAGGCCGAGACCGGCCCCCGCGAGATCCTCAAGGGCGTCGACCTGACCGTCAAGCAGGGCGAGACGCACGCCATCATGGGCCCCAACGGCTCCGGCAAGTCGACCCTCGCCTACTCCCTCGCGGGCCACCCCAAGTACACGATCACCGGTGGCACCGTGACCCTGGACGGCGAGGACGTCCTCGGGATGACCGTCGACGAGCGCGCCCGCGCGGGTGTCTTCCTCGCGATGCAGTACCCCGTCGAGGTCCCCGGCGTCTCCGTCTCCAACTTCCTGCGCACCTCCGCCACCGCCGTACGCGGCGAGGCCCCCAAGCTGCGCACCTGGGTGAAGGAGGTCCGGGAGACCATGGAGCGTCTCCAGATGGACCCCGCCTTCGCCGAGCGCAATCTGAACGAGGGCTTCTCCGGCGGTGAGAAGAAGCGCCACGAGATCCTCCAGCTCGAACTGCTCAAGCCGAGCATCGCGATTCTCGACGAGACCGACTCCGGCCTCGACGTCGACGCGCTGCGGGTCGTCTCCGAGGGCGTCAACCGCGTCCGCGAGACCGGCGAGGTCGGCACCCTGCTGATCACGCACTACACGCGGATCCTCCGCTACATCAAGCCCGACTTCGTGCATGTCTTCGCACAGGGCCGTATCGCCGAGTCCGGTGGCGCGGAACTGGCCGACAAGCTGGAGGAAGAGGGCTACGAGGCATATGTGAAGGGTGGCGTACCCGCGTGACAGAGCTGCCGGGCCTTCTCACAGCGTCGGACCGCCTGCTCGACGAGGCGATCCGCAAGGATTTCCCGATCCTCGACCGGGTGATCCACGACGGCAAGAAGCTCGTGTACCTGGACTCCGCGGCGACCTCGCAGAAGCCGCGCCAGGTGCTCGACGCGCTCAACGAGTACTACGAGCGGCACAACGCGAATGTCCACCGCGGCGTGTACACCATCGCCGAGGAGGCCACGGCGCTGTACGAGGGCGCGCGCGACAAGGTCGCCGCCTTCATCAACGCTCCCAGCCGCGACGAGGTGATCTTCACCAAGAACGCGTCGGAGTCGCTGAACCTCGTGGCCAACATGCTCGGCTGGGCGGACGAGCCCTACCGGGTGGACCATGAGACCGAGATCGTCATCACGGAGATGGAGCACCACTCCAACATCGTGCCGTGGCAGCTGCTGTCGCAGCGTACGGGCGCGAAGCTGAAGTGGTTCGGCATCACCGACGACGGCCGTCTCGACCTCTCGGACATCGACCAGATCATCACCGAGAAGACGAAGATCGTCTCCTTTGTGCTGGTCTCCAACATCCTGGGCACCCAGAACCCGGTCGAGGCGATCGTCCGGCGGGCCCAGGAGGTCGGTGCGCTGGTCTGCATCGACGCCTCGCAGGCCGCCCCGCACCAGGTGCTGGACGTCCAGGCGCTCCAGGCCGACTTCGTGGCGTTCACCGGCCACAAGATGGTCGGACCGACCGGGATCGGTGTGCTCTGGGGCCGTCAGGAGCTGCTGGAGGATCTGCCTCCGTTCCTCGGCGGCGGCGAGATGATCGAGACCGTGTCGATGCACTCGTCGACGTACGCGCCCGCGCCGCACAAGTTCGAGGCGGGTACGCCCCCGATCGCCCAGGCCGTCGGCCTCGGCGCGGCCGTGGACTATCTCTCCGCGATCGGTATGGAGCGGATCACCGCGCATGAGCACGCGATCACCGAGTACGCGGTGAAGCGGCTGCTGGAGGTCCCCGACCTGCGGATCATCGGTCCGGCGACGGCCGAGGACCGCGGCGCCACGATCTCCTTCACGCTCGGCGACATCCACCCGCACGATGTGGGCCAGGTCCTCGACGAGCAGGGCATCGCCGTCCGGGTCGGCCACCACTGTGCCCGGCCGGTCTGCCTGCGGTACGGAATTCCCGCGACCACGCGAGCGTCCTTCTATCTGTACTCCACTCCGGCCGAGGTCGACGCTCTGGTCGAGGGGCTGGAGCACGTCCGTCAATTCTTCGGATGAGGACTGAGGACTGAGAGGCTGTCCGTGAAGCTGGATTCGATGTACCAGGACGTCATCCTGGACCACTACAAGCACCCGCACGGGCGCGGTCTGCGGGACGGCGACGCCGAAGTGCACCACGTGAACCCGACCTGTGGTGACGAGATCACGCTGCGTGTGCGGTACGAAGGTTCGCGGATCGCGGATGTCTCGTACGAGGGCCAGGGCTGCTCCATCAGCCAGGCCAGCGCGTCCGTACTGAACGATCTGCTGGTCGGCAAGGAACTGGCCGAGGCGCACAAGATCCAGGGCACCTTTCTGGAGCTGATGCACTCCAAGGGTCAGCTGGAGCCGGATGACGCGATGGAGGAGCTGCTGGAGGACGCGATCGCGTTCGCCGGTGTCTCCAAGTACCCCGCCCGTGTCAAGTGCGCGCTGCTGAGCTGGATGGCGTGGAAGGACGCGACGGCCCAGGCCCTGGGCGACCGTGCGACGAAGGAGACGGCATGAGCGAGAACGAGACCCTGACGATCAAGCCGGCCTCGGAGGACGAGGTCCGCGAGGCGCTGTACGACGTCGTCGACCCCGAACTGGGCATCGATGTCGTCAACCTCGGCCTGATCTACGGCATCCACATCGACGATTCCAACACCGCCACCCTGGACATGACCCTGACGTCGGCGGCCTGTCCGCTGACCGATGTGATCGAGGACCAGGCGAAGGCGGCGACGGACGGCATCGTCAGCGAACTCAAGATCAACTGGGTCTGGATGCCGCCGTGGGGCCCGGACAAGATCACCGACGACGGCCGCGAGCAGCTCCGCGCACTGGGCTTCAACGTCTGAGACCCGAGGAGCCCGAGCGGACGCGCCACAGAAGCCCCATGCCCCACGAACCGGGTCATGGGGCTTCCGCGCGCGGGTGTCCTTCTCCGCTAGGGCGGAGGGGTGGTCGTGGCGGCTGCTTCGGCGAGGGTGGGGGCCAGGTTCTCGGTGCGGATGCGCTGGTCCACGTAGAGCAGGCCCAGTACGAGCTGGGGGAAGACCGTCACGGCGATCTGGCTGACCAGCTGGCCGATCAGGGACAGTGCCAGATAGCCCACGAGGGCGACGAGGGCCAGTCCCGCGGTGAGATCGCCGTTGTCGTCGGCCGTGTCGAACACACCGGGGAACACGCCCAGTGCTCCGAC
Source organism: Streptomyces sp. NPDC055025 (assembly GCF_053608565.1). Taxonomy (NCBI): domain Bacteria; kingdom Bacillati; phylum Actinomycetota; class Actinomycetes; order Kitasatosporales; family Streptomycetaceae; genus Streptomyces; species Streptomyces sp. NPDC055025. Next base: position 49,481 of record NZ_JBSGVS010000050.1, on the reverse strand, counting down.
GAATTGCTGGAAGACCAGTCCGGCGAGGGCCGCCATGGCGAAGGCCAGCAGGGAGATCCCGAAGATCCGCCACCAGGCGCCGCGTACCAGGTGTGCCGAGCGGCTCATGGCCGCCAGCGGGCCACGGGACTCGATCATGGCGACGGCGGGGGCCAGGCTGAAGCGGACCCAGAGCCAGATCGCCGGGGGAGCGACCACCAGTGTGCCGAGGAAACCGGCCGGGATCAGCCAGGAGGCCGGGCGCCATTCGCCCGGCGTGGTGAGTGAGATCAGCGTGGCGGTGAACGCCGCCACGAAGAGTCCCAGCGGGACGAGTGCGATCAGCCAGCTCAGGACCGATGTGCCCAGCACCGCGGGGGTGCGTACCGAGGCGCGCCGCCAGGTCTCGCGCAGGGTGGTCCGCCGGCCCAGCACCGCGTTCTGGACCATCGCCGGGCAGGCCGCCTGGACCAGCGCGTTGGCGGCCAGCAGCGCCAGCGTTCCCAGGACCCAGACACAGCCGAAGGCGATCAGCAGCGGCCGGAGGTCGTGCCAGGACGGATCGGTCTCGAAGGCCGTGTCGAAGACCCGGTGCAGATGGTCGCCGACCTCGGCGTAGGCGACCGCCAGCGCGGCGACGACCACCAGGGTGGCGGCGCCGTACACCAGGGCGGCCAGCCCGAACAGCGGCTTCCAGTAGCGCCCCATGGTGGCGAAGGTGCCGCCCAGTATGTCGCCGAGACCGAGCGGTGCGAGCGGGATCACCCCGGGTCTGGGAGGCGGGGGAGGCGGTGTCCAGCCGCCCCGGCCGTACGGCCCGTTCCCGTAAGGACCGTGAGGGCCGTTCCCGTAGGGCCCGTTTCCGTAAGGGCCGTACGGACCGCCGCCGTACGGTCCTCCTCCGTCCCCGCCCGGACCGCCGTCGCCACCGTCCGGGCCGTTCCCCGGCGGATCGTTTCCGTCCCACCCCGTGCCGTGCGTCACAACCCCGCCCCGTTCGCGCTCGCCCCTCCGGACGGCACACCGTAGCCGCCGCGCACTGAGGTTGGCCAGGGAGTATAGGTACGAGCGTACATACCTATGTGTACGATCGTACGCATGGGATATGGACTGCTGGCCGCGGCGATAGCGGCGGAGGTGGCCGGTACGACGGCCATGAAGTACAGCGAGGGCTTCACCCGGCTGTGGCCCTCGCTGATCACCGTTGTCGGGTATCTGGTCGCGTTCGCCCTGCTCGCGCAGACCCTCAAGACCCTGTCCGTGGGCACCGCCTACGCGATCTGGTCCGGCGCGGGCACGGCGGCCATCGCCGTCATCGGCGTGCTCTTCATGAACGAGTCCGTGAACGCGGCCCGAGTGGCGGGTATCGTCCTGGTGATCGCGGGTGTCCTCGTGCTCAACCTGGGAGGAGCCCACTGATGACCCGGCGTTACGACCCCGAGCGGCGTCGGCGCATCATCGACGCGGCGATCCGGGTGGTCGGGCGCGCCGGTATCGCGGGGCTCAGCCATCGCACGGTCGCCGCCGAGGCCGATGTGCCGCTCGGTTCGACCACGTACCACTTCACCTCACTCGACGAACTGCTGATCGCCGCGCTGCGCCAGGCCAACGAGAACTTCGCCACCGCCATCCAGGAGAGCGGCGCCCTCGCCGATCCGGAGTGCGATGTCGCCGGGGAGCTCGCGCGGTTCATGGGGGAGTGGCTCGCCGGGGAGCGTACGGGGGTGGAGCTGGAGTACGAGCTGTATCTCGCGGCCCTGCGGCGGCCCGCGCTGCGCCCGGTCGCGGCGGAGTGGTGTGCCGCGGTCGCCGAGGTGCTGTCCCGGCGCACCGACCCCGTCACCGCGCGGGCGCTGGTCGCGCTGCTGGACGGGATCTGTCTCCAGGTGCTGCTCACGGACACGGTGTACGACCAGGAGTACGCGCGCGAGATGATGGCGCGGTTGATCCCATGAATCCGGCTTGTCGCCTGACGGTAGGTTGATCGGATGAGCAACACCTCTCAGGGGCCCGAGATCACCTACGCCGAGTGCAGGCAGTGCGGAACCCTGATCGCCGGTCTCGACGGCCGTTACAGCTGCGGTGTCTGCGGCTGGGTCAACCATCACTCGGAGGGACACCGCCCGCTGCCGCGCGCCGAGGACGACATCGACCACGCGGCGGCCGGTACGGACGACAACCGGCTGAGCTGACGGCGGTGCTGTCGGCGGTGCCCGGCCGCAGTGGTCGACGGCCGCAGCGGTCGACGGCGGTGGTGGCCGACGGCGATCGCCGGCGATCGCCGAGCCGGCCTGGGTGCCCCGGGGCCGGAGATCCGCCCCCGGAGATCCGACCCGGGGCACGGCCCCGAGGCGCGCGCCCGTCACCTGAGACCGGTTCGCCCGGGTGCCGTCGGGAACGTTAAATTCTGAGCATGACCGACACCTCTTCGCCCCGTTCTTCCCGTACCACCGGCGCCGTCGCCGCCGGCCTCGCCACCCTCACCCAGGACGGCACCGTCCTGGACACCTGGTTCCCCGCTCCCGGGCTCGCCGCGGAGCCCGGACCGGCCGGCACCGAGCGGCTGACCGCCGAGCGCGCCGTGGAACTGCTCGGTGAGGGCGCGGCCAGGGCCGTCGGGCCCGACGCGCGCCGCGGGGTCGAGGTCGTCGCCGTCCGTACGGTCATCACCTCGCTCGACGACAAGCCGCTGGACGCCCACGACGCGTATCTGCGGCTGCATCTGCTCAGCCACCGGCTGGTCCGGCCGCACGGCCAGAACCTGGACGGCCTCTTCGGGCTGCTCGCCAATGTCGCCTGGACCTCGCTCGGCCCGGTCGCCGTCGACGCGCTGGAGACGGTACGGCTCAACGCGCGCGCCGAGGGGCTGCACCTTCAGGTGACCTCGGTCGACAAGTTCCCGCGGATGACGGACTACGTGGCGCCCAAGGGCGTCCGGATCGCCGACGCCGACCGCGTACGCCTCGGCGCGCATCTCGCCGAGGGCACCACCGTGATGCACGAGGGCTTCGTCAACTTCAACGCGGGGACCCTCGGCACCTCCATGGTCGAGGGGCGGATCTCCGCGGGCGTCGTCGTCGGCGACGGCTCCGACATCGGCGGCGGCGCCTCCACCATGGGCACGCTCTCCGGCGGCGGCAAGGAGCGCATCGTGATCGGCGAACGCTGTCTGATCGGCGCGGAGGCGGGGGTGGGCATCGCGCTGGGCGACGAGTGCGTGGTCGAGGCGGGGCTGTATGTCACGGCCGGTACGCGCGTCACGATGCCCGACGGCCAGATCGTCAAGGCGCGTGAGCTGTCCGGCGCGAGCAATATCCTCTTCCGCCGCCACTCGGTCACCGGCGCCGTCGAGGCCCGTCCGAACAACGCGGTCTGGGGCGGTCTCAACGACGTGCTCCACAGCCACAACTGAGAGCGCCTCACCAGCGCGGCGGCGCGGTGGCGAGCTCCCCGTAGGTCCTCAGCAGCCCGTCGGCCGTCTCCCGGCCGGCGGGCAGCAGCGGTTCACGGACCGGTCCCGCGGGCAGGCCGAGCGCGCCGAGCAGCGCCTTCGCGGTGACCGTGCCGGGCAGGCCCGACGCCATCATCGAGGTGGCCAGCGGCAGGGTGAGCTGGTTGAGCCGTACGGACTCGGCGCACGCTCCCGCGTCGTACGCGTCGAGAACGGCCCGTAGGCGGCGGGGCGCGGCATTGGCGACCGTGCTGACGAATCCGGCGCCGCCCACCGCGTACAGCGGGAGGTTCAGCTCCTCGCACCCCGAATAGTACGCGAGCGATGTCGTGGCGATCACCGTGGAACTGCCGAGCAGGTCGTACGCGCAGTCCTTCACGGCGACGATCCGCGGGTGTCCGGCGAGGCGGAGCATGGTCGCCGGTTCGATACGGGTGCCGGTGCGGCCGGGGATGTCGTACAGCATCAGCGGGATGCCCGTCGCGTCGGCGACGCGCAGGAAGTGCGCCTCCACGGCCTCCTGCGGCGGACGGCTGTAGTACGGCGCCACCACCAGGAGGCCGTGCGCCCCCGCCCGTTCGGCGGCCCGCGCCAGGGCGACGGTGTGCCGGGTGTCGGCGCTGCCCACGCCCGCGAGGACCTGGGCCCGGTCGCCGACCTCCTCGCACACGGCCCGTACGAGCGCGGTCTTCTCGGCGTCCGTGGTGGTGGGGGACTCTCCCGTGGTGCCGTTCAGGACCAGTCCGTCACAGCCCTCGGCCACGAGATGACCGGCGAGCTCGCGGGCGCCTGCCAGGTCCAGTTCTCCGGCGGCGGTGAACGGCGTGACCATCGCGCAGAGGGCGCGGCCGAAGGGGCGTGGAGTGCTCATGGCGGCCAGTGTCCGTCCACCCGACTGTGAAGGTCTACTTAGTTCTGCTTGGAGTGAGGGTGAAGCAGCGCTGAACGCAGGAGGTGGCGGGCCGCCGATACGACCGGCGGGACCGGCGGCTTCCTCGTCCCCGCCCTTCGGACCGGCCCCGGGGCGTTGCGAGCGGTCCGGGGGGTGTCCTGAGTGGCCCCGGGGGCATCCTGAGTGGTCCGGGTCTGCCATCGGCAGTATTCCGCTGTCCGTCGTTCGGCGTTCGTATATCGGCATCGAACAGTGATCGGCCGTCCGTTCGGAATGCGGCAGGATGCTCCCATGATGCGTACTCCGCGCCGTCCGCTGCTTCTGCTGTTACCGGCCCTCGCCCTCGCGTCCGCGGCCTGCGGGAACGAGAGGGCGCACGCGGGCGCCCAGGCCGACCGCGCCGAACTGGAGGCGCGCGCCCGGTACATGCAGTCGGCGATCGAGCTGATCCGGGTGACCGAGATGGACGGCTTCGAGGTGGCGCCGCAGTCGGTCGGGGTCGTCGGCGGCGACGGCTTCGGGAGTACATACGTATCGGCGCGCGACGGCGCGCGCATCCAACTGACCGTGGACCGGGGGACGCTGACGGCGGCGACCTGCCCGGACGTCCCGCTCCACGGGGTCTCGGGCGGCCGGGCGGAGTGCGAGCGGGACGGCACCGCCTGGTACCGCCTTTCCGGAGGTACGCACGAGTACGCGCGGGCCGAGGACGGCCTTGTCGTACGGGTCAGCGGCGAGCGGGCGACGGTGGACCGGGGGACGCTGCGGCGCGCGGCGGAGTCCGCGCGCCCCGCCACGGACGCCGAACTCGACGCGCTGCTGCCGGAACAGACGGCTCCGGCGTCGCCGGTCGAACGGGGCGATCTGCCGCCCGTGGGCGACGGCGCTCCCGACAACAGCGTGCCGGAGGGAGCTTCGGGGTAGCAGGGGCCGGACTGTCAGTGGGTGCTGGTCCAATAGGGGACATGGAGGGCATGAAGAGCATGGAGAACGAAAACGCCCACCGGGGCGAAGCAGACCGGGGCGAAGCGGACCGGGATGACCGGGACGCGGGCGATCCGGGCGCGGCCGACCGGGGTGAACTCGACGCGCTGCGCGCGGCCTTCCCACCGGAGCACTGTCTGCCGCCGCTGGGCTGGGACGCGGTGCGCGCCTTCGAGCGCGGGCAGGGGATCGTCCTGCCCGAGCCGTACCGCACGCTGGTCGCCGAGATCTGCGACGGATGCAGCGAGGGCCCGGCCGATGTCGACGGGCTGATACCCGTGGCGGCGGTGCCCGCCGACTGGGGATGCGCGCAGACACAGCGGGTGCTCTCGGAGCCCTTCCCGCTCACCGAGGCCTGGGTGTGGGAGGACGACCCCCGGCCGTACGAGGAGATCGAGCCGCTCATCGACGAGGTCTGCAACCACGGCAGCGTGGTGCTGGGCACGGACGGCTGCGGGATGTACTGGCATCTCGTGGTCACGGGCCCGCAGCGGGGCCGGATCTGGAACATCAGCGATGTGGGCGCGGCGCCGTTCGGGGCGGCGTTCGGCCACACCACCGCGGGGGACGGGTTCGCCGGCTGGGTGGCGCACTGGGCCACCTCGCGGCGGCCGTGGTTCGACGTCGTGGTCTGATTCGACGGGTGTGGTCCGACGGGGACCACGGCAGGACGGGGGTCATGACGGGACGGGTCCGTGGCGGGACGGAGCCGTGACCGGGCGGGGACCGAGTCAGGACGAGGACCGCGACCGGGTGCCGGCCGCGACGGGGCGGGACCGGCGCGGAAGCTGTTTGACCTCAACCGCACTTCATCTTCGAGGCTGGTGGCGAAGGCGCACCGCGGGGGTGCGCCACCCAGGAGGTACCACCATGTCCGTGCGATCCACCACCCTGCCCGAGATCACCCGCCCAGGTGTGGGGGTCGTCATGGTCGGCCGCTGGCGCCTCGGCGCGCCTGAGGCCCGGCGGGCCGCGGTCGAGGCCATCGACCGCGCGTGGCGGAGCCGGGAGTGGCCGGACGCCGGTCCGCTCTCGTACTCCGTCCTCACCGGCAATGACGGCGACAGCCTGCTCCACTACTCGCAGTGGAGCGGCCCGGAGGCGTACGAGGAGTTCGTCCGCACCCACCGCGACGGGCGTGACGCGGAGATCGACGCGGCCGTGCCCGGGATCGAACGGGTCGGGATGGGCGCGTACGAGCTGTACCGCAGCCTGGAGGGTGCCGCGGGCGAGCGCCGGGTCCCCGGCTGTGTCGCGCTCGTCGAGGCGGAGTTCGACGGCCCCGACACCGAGCGGCAGAAGGCCTGGGTCGATGCCGTCTTCGAGGCCCTCGACGACGAGCCGGCCCCGGCGTCCGGCGGGATCTCGGCGCACTTCCACATCAGTGTGGACGGGACCCGTGTCCTGAACTACGCGGAGTGGGAGAGCGAGCAGGCCCATCTGGACGCGCTCGCCGCCCCGGGGGACGGGGTCGGGTCGGACACCGCGGCATGGCGGCGGGTGCGGAATCACCCCGGACTCACCGGCGGCGCGGTGCGGCGGTACACCCCCGCGCTGAGTCTCACCGCGGGGTGAGAGCGGCGGCCCGGCCGTATGTGGGGTACGGCCGGACCGCCGCGGTTCCCGGGATGCGACGCCCCCCCGTGCGAGGGTTTCCGGCCACTTGGGGAAGAGCCGTGCGAGGGCTGGTCTACGCGCGTAATCTCCTTGCTGGACCGCCCAGTTGTCAAGGGTGCCTCGGTCCGCTCCACCTGTCGGGTACATGAACCGGGTGGGATGGGTCCAAATGCGTCTACGCTGGGGGCCGCCGTGAATCCGTACGCCGCGAGGAGAACCACCAGATGACCGGAGACCGCCCCACCGTGCCCCCGGTACGACTGCCCTCGGACGCGGAACTGGCGCGGGACGCGCTGGCCGCGCCACTGCTCGCCCGCGCCGTGCGGCTGGCCCGCTGGGCGGGCCCCGGGACACGCGTGGGGGCGGGCGGCGAACTTCTCGACGAACAGCTCCCCGAGGCGGCGAAGGTGCTCGGTCTCGTGGACGAGGAGCCACGGGGGGACGGCGAGGCGTACGCGAGCGAGGCATGGCGGGTCGCGGTCGACACGGGTCTGGTGACGGTCGAGGACGACGAGACCGAGGACGGCGCGGACGACGGCGCCGGCGGCCGTGTCACGGCCGGCGAGCAGCTCGCCCTGCTCACCTCCGGCTCCCCGCAGGACATCCTGGGGCTCTGGCTGGACGCCTTGGACGTCGTGTTCGCCGACGCGACCGCGCCGGTCCTGGACGATCTGGCCGCGGCGATCGGCGAGGACGGCGAGATCGACTTCGAGTCGCTCGACTGGGACCCGGAGTCGGAGGCGGAGTTCCTGGAGGGCGTGCTCGGCAATCTCTATCTGCTCACCGTCGCGGACGGCGGCGGCGCCGGGGACGGCGTGTCGGGGCCCGTACCGCTGCCGGTCCTCGCCGCGTCGATGATCGTGCCCGACGACATGGGCGAACCCACCGACGACGTCCTGGAGCAGGTCTCCGAGGCGATGATGCGGCTGGACGACCAGTTCCGGCTGCTGGAGCCGGTCGGGCTGGTCTCGTACGTACCGGTGGACGAGGCCCTGATGGAGGAGGACACGGGGGGCGCGGCCGATGCCTCGCTGCCGGTCGGCGAGGAGGACGTCGCCCGCTACGGCATGGTCCGGCTGACACCGCTCGGGCTCTACGGGATCAGGTCCCGGATGCTGGAGGCGGGGGTCGACGCGCCCGCGGTTGGCGATCTCGCGGACAAGGACGCGCACGCGCTGCTGGACGGGGTCGCGGACTTCCCCGAGCTGTCCGCCCGCGCCGAGACCGAGCAGTGGCTGGCCCGCCGCGCACCGGCCGACGCGGCGGGTGAACTGCTGGCCGCCGCGCGCGGCACGGACCAGCGCGCGCCGCTGCGCCGCCTCCACTGCCAGCAGGCGCTCTCCCTGGTCGGCGCGGAGGCGGAGTCGGCGGTACGGGACGTACTGGACGACGCGGAACTGGGCGGTCTGGCGCGGGTCTGGCTGGCCGAACTGGGAGCGCGCGACGTGCCGCCGCCGCCGGAGCCCATGATCTTCTGGCTGGCCATCGACACGATCGCCGCGCAGCTCGACGCGGAGGGTGAACCGGAGGAACTCCAGGAGCTGGTCGAGGGGCTGGTCGGCCGGCACAGCGGCTTCTTCGACGCGGCCTGGCGGATCGACCACCCGGCGACGGCGGAGGTCCTGGAGGCGATGGGGCGGCTGCACCGGGACCGGGGGATCTCGAAGGAGGCCCGAAAGGCGGCGTTCAAGGCGAGGTCCCGGTCGTAGGGGGGTTCGCCTCCCGGCGCTGCGCCTCCCGGCGGGGGGCCGTGGCTCGGGGTGCGTTGCCGACGCGGGCCGGCGGGTGGGTGCGGGTGGTCGCCCGCCGCGCTTCATGCGCGCCTGGCGGCGCGGGGGCGGTGCGCGCCTGCGGCGCGGGGTGCGGTGGGTGGGTGGTGCGGGTGCCGGGGCACTCCGGAGGTACATGTCCGGACGGCATGATTTACGCCGCGTGCGGGTCTCGCTGTCGGGTGCGGCTCGGTGTGCGGCACACATCACGCTTTAGTGTCCGGACACGCACCTCCTGCGACCCCGACCCCCTCCCGCCGGAGGCCCGGCCGCAGGCCGCAATTCAAGCCCGTCCGGCGATTGAGGACGGACCCGTCACGCGGACGGACCCGCACACGACAACCGGCCCCCGCCGAAACGCACCCCCGACCACGGCCCCCCGCCGGGAGGCGCACCGCTCACCGCAGGTGCGACGCGCCGTTGAGGTCCAGGATCGTGCCCGACGCCCACTCCGCCGCCGGTGACGCCAGCCACAGCACCGCCTCCGCGATCTCCTCCGCCGTGGCCACCCGCCCGAAGGGGCTCTGCGCGCGGATCGCCTCGCCCTCCGGGCCCGTCAGGCGGTGCGCCACGCGTTCCGTGTCGAAGAAGCCCGGGGCCACGGACGCGACGCCGATGCCGTACGGGGCCAGGGAGACGGCCAGGGACTGGCCCAGCGCGTGGACGGCCGCCTTGGTCGCGCCGTAGGCCGGATGGTCCGGCTCGCCGCGGAACGCGCCGCGTGAGCCGATGTTGACGATCCGGCCGCCCGTGCCCCGGTCGATCATGGAGCGGGCGGCGCGGTGGCTGAGCAGGGCCGTGCCCAGCAGATTGACGGATATATGGCGCTGCCAGGCCGCCGCCCACTCCTCGTACGACGTCGAGGGCAGCGGATGGGGTTCGTTCACCGCCGCGTTGTTGACCAGTACGTCGATCCCGCCGAGCGCCTCCGCCGCCTCGTCCGCGATCCGCGCGGCCCCGGCCGGGTCGGACAGATCGCCGCCCAGCAGCGCGTGGCCCGTACCGGACAGCGACTCCAGGGTCCGCCGGGCGTCGGCGGCGCGGCTGCCGTAGTGCACGGCGACCCGGTCGCCGTTGGCGGCGAAGGCTCCGGCGACGGCGCGGCCGAGACCCCTGGACGCGCCGCTGACGAGGACACGGCGACCGGTGGCGGGCAGTTTCATGGAAGAGGGCCTTTCTATGTCGGCCGGTGTTCAACCGGCGTTCAGCCATGGGCGGGAGCGTCGGGAGCGTACTCCCTCCCCCCTTGTGCCCTTCAGGAGACCGCGATGTCGTTGACCCGCAGGGATTTCACCGGAAGATCCGCACTCACCGGGGCGGGCTTCGTCCTGACCGGCGCCGCCGGCGCGCTCGCGACCGCGCCCGGGGCGCTCGCCGCCGAGGACGCTCCCGAGGTGGCGAGCGGTCCCGCGCTGGAGCCGGGTTACGGACCGCTGCGCCCCGACCCGCGCGGGATGGTCGCGCTGCCCGCCGGATTCTCGTACAAGGTGATCACACACAGCGGGGTCACCAAACTGGAGACCGGCGAGGACACGCCCTCCAACCACGACGGCACCGCCACCTTCGAGGGCCCGCGCGGGGTCACGCTGCTCGTCAACAACCATGAGCTGGACGGTCCGAGGGACGAGGTGGAGTACCCGGTGCCGCTCACCGAGGGGCTGGTCTACGACCCGGCCGCGCCCGGTGGCTGCACCGTCGTGGAGACGCACCGCGACGGCCGTACCGCGGAGTGGGTCGGTATCTCGGGCACGGCCAACAACTGCGCCGGCGGACGCACCCCCTGGGGCACCTGGCTCACCTGCGAGGAGAACTCCGACCGGGCGGGCCAGAACGGGATGACCAAGGACCACGGCTATGTCTTCGAGGTCGACCCCTACGACCGCCGTGCCAACCGGAACCCCAAGCCCGTCAAGGCCTTCGGCCGCTACGACCACGAAGCGGTCGTGATCGACCCGCGAACCGGGTACGCGTATCTGACCGAGGACGCCTCGGAGCCCAACGGCCTCTTCTACCGCTGGGTCCCGCCGCACGGCTTCAAGCACGGCCGCGGCCAGCTCCGCCGTCTCGCCGACGACGCGGGTGTCCTCCAGGCGCCCCGCTGCTTCGACGCCGGCGGCCGCTTCGTCGACGACCTCTCGCGCGCCGCGAAGCTCGGCACCGTCTACGGCGTGGACTGGGTGGACGTACCCGACCGGGACGCCAGGACCGTCGACGTACGCCAGCAGTTCGAGGGCGAGGACGTCACCCGGGCCAGGAAGCTGGAGGGCATGTGGTGGGCGGACGGGGGCGCGTACATCGTCTCCTCGTACGCCCGTGACGAGAGCCCCGGCCGCCCGCACGACGGCCAGGTGTGGTTCTACCAGCCCCGGCGCCGCACGCTGACGCTCAAGGTGCTGCTGGGCGTCAACGCCGAACCCGGCGAGGACGGCGCCTTCGACGGCCCGGACAACATCACCGTCTCGCCGTACGGCGGACTGGTCATCGCCGAGGACGGCGAGGGGGTCCAGCATCTCTTCGGCGCCACGGAGCGCGGACGCACCTACCCGATCGCCCGTAACGATCTCAACGACAGCGAGTTCACGGGTGTCGTGTTCTCGCCCGACGGCCGCACCCTGTTCGCCAATATCCAGGAGCCGGGCATCATGCTCGCCATCACCGGCCCCTGGCGGCGCTCGCCCCGGCACTGACCGCCGTTCGCCCCGGCACCGACCGCTGTTCGTGCCGCCCGTACCGTCGAGCCTCCGGTACGGGCGGGTGTACCGGCCGGTCTCCAGGCCCGGACGCCGTTCTTCCAAGGATTCCGGAGCGGTTCCGGAGCGGCCCCGGACCCGTTCCCGAGCTGCGCCGGAGCGGTCCTCAAGGGGTCCCGGAAGGGGTGATCCGGCGGCCCGTCAGCCGCCGGGCATGGCGCGCCGGGGCTCATTGGGCGCATACTTCCAAGTAATGACAAAGTCAGCCGGATCCCGGCGCCACCTGCCGTCCAGTCCCTTCAACCGCCAGGCCCCGGCCTCACCCCCGCCCGAGCAGTTCGATGTGGGAGACCGTGTCTCACACGATCAGTTCGGTCTGGGCAGAGTCATCGGAGTCGAGGGCGAACACGCCGTGCTCATCGATTTCTCGGGGCGACAGGGGAGGATCCTGAGCCCCTTCGCCAAGCTGACCAAGCTCTGAGGCGGAGCCAGAACGCCGCGCCCCCGGGCCGCCGCGGGTCCTGACGGGACCCCGCGGCGGCCCGTAGGCCTGCCAGGGGTCCGTCAGAGGATCTTCGCGGCGGGCTTGACCATGCCGCGGACCGTGCGGGACTTCACGAACTCCCCGAGACCGGTCATCTCCCACTCGCCGGAGAACTGCTTGATCAATTTCGCCATGATCACACCCGTCTGCGGCTCGGCCGTCGTCAGATCGAAGCGGACGAGCTCCTCGCCGGTGGCCGCGTCGATCAGCCGGCAGTACGCCTTGGCGACCTCGGTGAACTTCTGGCCCGTGAAGGAGTTGACGGTGAAGACCAGCCCCGTCGCGTCCGCGGGCAGCCGGCCGAGATCGACGACGATCACCTCGTCGTCGCCCGCGCCCTCCCCGGTGAGATTGTCACCGGAGTGCTTGATGGCTCCGTTGAGGATGGAGAGCTTGCCGAAATAGCAGCTGTCGAGGTGGTTGCGGTTCGGACCGTAGGCGATCACCGAGGCGTCGAGATCGATGTCCTTGCCGCGGTACGCGGGCTCCCAGCCGAGGCCCATCTTGACCTGGCTGAGCAGTGGCCGGCCTCCCTTGACCAGCGACACCGTCTGGTTCTTCTGGAGGCTGACCCGGCCCTTGTCCAGATTGATCTTGCCGCTGCCGGGCGCCGCGGCGGGCGGTCCCGGCGGCGCGGCCGGGGCGGGCGGCGCGGCCTGCGCGGGGGCCTGTGCGGGGGCGGGTGCGGGGGTGGGGACCGGGATCGCGACAGGAGCCGGGGCGGGCTCCTCGACCGAGACACCGAAGTCGGTCGCGATCCCGGCCAGTCCATCGGCGTACCCCTGGCCCACCGCGCGCGCTTTCCACGCGCCGTTCCGCAGATAGATCTCCACGATCACCAGGGCCGTCTCACTGCCCAGCCGCGGCGGGGTGAACGTGGCCAGCGCGCCGCCCGTGGCGGCGTCGCGGATCGTCGCGGTGGGTTCGATGCCCTGGAAGCTCTGCCCGGCGGCGTCCGGGCTCGCCGTGACGACGATCTTCTCGATACCCGGCGGGACGGCGGTGGTGTCGACGACGATCGCGTCCGGCGCCGACCCTTCGCCCGAGCGGTACGTCACGCCCGGACCGGCCGGCTGGTTGTAGAAGATGAAGTCCTCGTCCGAGCGCACCTTGCCGTCGGCGGTGAGCAGCAGGCCCGATACGTCGAGCCGCACGGGGGCGGCGACGTCCACCGCGACATGGGCGGTGGGCAGAGGGATGTTCGAGCCTGGGGTCATAGCTGTCATGCCGACGTAACGAACGACCCCGCTTTACCGTTCCCTTACCTACGCCATTCGCGTCGGCGCCGCGTCCGTACCGCGTCCGTACCGGGCCCGTACCTGCTCAGGCCCACGTCAGGGCCGCGTGCGGCGCCGGGCCCAACACGGAGCCGGACGGGTCGTCAGTGGGGCCAGCGCGGCGGGTCGGTGACGAACCCGCCGCCCAGATACGCGTGGTCCCGGTTGGCCGGGTCGAGCGGTCCCTGCGCCTCGATGAGCTTCTCCGCGAACTGCTCCGAGTCGTCCTGGGGCTCGTACCCCAGCGCCCGCGCGCTCGTCAGGTCCCACCACAGCCGGGTGTTGGCGGAGGAGCCGTAGACGACGGTGTGGCCCACCTCCTCGGCGGTGAGCGCGGCGTGGAAGAGCCGGGCGCAGTCGCCGGGGCTCAGCCAGACGGAGAGCATCCGGACCGTGCTGGGCTCCAGGAAGCAGGAGCCGATCCGTACGGAGACGGTCTCCAGCCCGTGCAGATCCCAGTAGAGCTGGGCGAGGTCCTCGCCGAAGCACTTGGAGAGCCCGTAGAACGTGTCGGGGCGGCGCGGGGTGTCGACGGGGATCAGCGGATCGTCGCCCCGGGGGCGCGGGGTGAAGCCCACGGCGTGGTTGCTGGAGGCGAAGACCGTGCGCCCGACCCCCTCCGCGCGTGCCGCCTCGTAGAGGTTGTACGTCCCCTCGACATTGGTGCGCAGGATCTTGTCGAAGCTGGACTCCAGCGAGATACCCGCGAGATGGATGATCGCGTCCACGCCCCGGACGGCCTCGCGCAGCGCGTCCGTGTCCGCGAGATCGGCCGTGACGGCGTCGGGCGCGCCGTCGACGGGGTTGACGTCGAAGAGCCGCAGTTCGTAGCCGTACGCGGGCAGCAGGCCCCGCATCAGGGTGCCGAGGCCGCCGGCGGCGCCGGTGAGCAGAACGGTGCGCGGTGCGGGCATGGGGAAATCTCCTCGGCGGCGTGGATCCCCTCGGCGGCGCGGATCCATGGACGGCGGTCTCGGCGGGTGGGCGGCCGGCCGGGTGTACCCGGCGTACTCAGCATGCTCAGATCCGTAGACATTATTCACATGCGTGGACACGCTAGGGAGTCGGGACCGGCAGCGTCAAGTGTGGCGCGAGGGCGGTGAATCCGTCCCTGAGTTGCGGTTTCTCGTCTTGACCCGCGCCGCGCGGCTGCCCTAGCGTGGCGTTGTTCAGGGATATGGACATCGATCAGAATTGTGCACGAGCGGTCGCCGCTCGCTGCATGGCCAAGGGAGCGCTCGTGACCTCAGCCCCGCTCGCCGCACGCCTCACCCGCGTGGCCGGGCCGCTGTTCTTCCCCGTCACCGCGTACGGGCCCGACGGCGCCCTCGACCTCGACGCCTTCCGCGCGCATGTCGGAGCGGGCGTCGACGCGGGAGCCGCCGCGGTCTTCGCGTGCTGCGGCACCGGTGAGTTCCACGCCCTCACCCCGGAGGAGTTCCGGGCCTGCCTCGCCGCGGCCGTCGAGGCGGCCGACGGCCGGGTGCCGGTCGTGGCGGCGACCGGTTACGGCACGGCGCTCGCGATCCAGTACGCGCGCATCGCCGAGGAGGAGGGCGCGGACGGGCTGCTCGCGATGCCGCCCTACCTGGTCGTCGCCGACCAGGAGGGGCTGGTGCGCCACTACACCGCCCTGGCCGCGGCCACCTCCCTGGAAACCATCGTCTACCAGCGCGACAACGCCGTCTTCACCCCCGCGACCGTCGTCGAACTCGCCGCGGTGGACGGCATCATCGGTCTCAAGGACGGGTACGGCGACCTCGATCTGACGCAGCGCATCGTCAGCGCCGTACGCAATGAGCTGCCCGACCGCGAGTTCCTCTTCTTCAACGGTCTGCCCACCGCCGAACTGACCGGCCTCGCCTACCGCGGTATCGGGATCACCCTCTACTCCTCCGCGGTCTTCGCCTTCGCCCCCGATATCGCGCTCGCCTTCCACCGCGCCCTGGTCACCGGCGACGACACGACCGTCGGCCGGCTGCTCGACGGCTTCTACGCGCCGCTGGTCGAGCTGCGCAACCTCGGCCGCGGCTATGCCGTCTCGCTCGTCAAGGCGGGCGTACGGCTGGGCGGTCTGGACGTGGGTGAGGTACGGCCGCCACTGAGCGAGCCCGCCCCCGACCATGTCAAGGCGCTCGCCGTGCTCATCGACCGGGGCAGGTCCCTGCTCGCGGACATCGAGGGCGCGGACACGGCGGACGGTCCGGCCGGCGGCCCGGTGCGAGACCCGGCCGACGGCCCGGTGCAGGGCCCCGCCGGCGGTCCGGCCGGCGGCTCGGGGGCGGGCCGGTGAGGACCTCCGTCTTTCTCTATCCCTGGGACGTGGTGGGCGATCCGGACGCCCCCGCCAGGATCGCGGAGCTCGGCGTCCAGCAGGTCACCCTCGCCTCCGCCTACCACTCCACCCGCGCCCTGACCCCCCGTCATCCGCGCCATCGTGTCGTCACCGCCGAACACGCCGCCGTCCTCTACCCGCCGGACCCGGCGCGCTGGGCGGGCCATGACCTGCGTCCGTACCCGGCGGGCGACTGGGCCCCCGGGGACGCCCACGGCGAGGCCGCGGCGGCGCTCATGGACGCCGGACTCGACGTGCACACCTGGGTGATCCTCGCGCACAGCTCCCGGCTGGGCGCCGAGCATCCCGCCACCTCCGTGGTGAACGCCTACGGTGACCGCTATCCCTGGGCGCCCTGTATCGCGCGGCCCGCGGTCGCCGGGTATCTGACCGAACTGGCCGCGGAGGCGGCCGTACGCCCCGGCGCGCGCGGTACCGAGCTGGAGTCGTGCGGCTGGTACGGACTCGCCCATCTGCACGCCCACGACAAGACCGCGGGCGTCGGCCTCGGTGACGCGGCCCAGTATCTGATGTCCCTCTGCTTCTGCTCCGTCTGCCGGGAGGGGTACGCGGGCCTCGGGGCGGAACCGGACGGACTGGCCTCCGCCGTGCGGCGCGCGCTGGAGCCCGGCTGGGCCGCCGGCTCCGCCGAGGCCGGCTGGTCCGGTATCGAGAAGCTGCTCGGCGCGGATCTCGCCGCCGTCACCCTCGACTGGCGCGGCGGGATCGCCCGTACGTTCCAGGAGTCGGCGGTCGCGGCGGTACGGGCGGCGGCCGGCCCCGGGTTCCAGGTGCTGCTGCACGCCGACCCCGTGCCGTACCGCACCGGTGCCAACGCCGGTGTGGACCCGGCGCACATCCTCGGAGTCGCGGACGGTGTCGTCCTGCCCTGCGCCGGGGGCGCGGCCGGGACCGTGCTGCCCCCCTTCGCGGACCATCGCGCCGCGTCCGCCGCGTCCGCCGTGCCCGCCGTGTCCCCGGTGCTCGCCGCCAACTTCAATGTCGTCAGCGGTATGGGCGGCAGCCCGGCCTCGCTCGCCGAGGACGCCGCGCGGGCGAAGGAGCTGGGAGCGACCGAACTGCGCCTCTACCACGCGGGGCTGGCCTCCGACGCGGATCTGGCGGCGGTCGCGTCGGCGCTCTCACACCTGAGCTGAGCGGGCCTTCCGGGCTGCCGGGCGCGGACGCGCCGTCCCCCGTGGGGGTCGTCCCGTCCCGTCCCGGGGCTACCGGAGCCGGTCGAGGGGGAGCCGGGTGAAGGTGATGGTTTCGTACGGCTTGCCGCGGCCGGTCTCGTACAGGATCCCCGCGGTGCCCTCGTCGATCTGGACCAGGTCGGAGTAGGCGGCGGGGTGGGTCGTGAGGCGGAGGCCGGTGGTCCAGTTCAGGCCGCCGTCGTCGCTGGAGCGTACGGTCATATGGCTGCGTGCCCGGGGGTCGGCGGGTGCGGACAGCAGGAGGGGGCCGGTCCGCCGGTCCCGCTGTGTCTGGAGGACGCTTCCCTCGATGATGGGCGCGGTCACGTCCTCGGTGGGGGCGAAGGGCGCGTCCAGGGACTGTCCGCCGTCGTCGCTGTAGGCGTGGGCGCGGGTGACGGGGATGGTGCCGTGCTGGTCGCGGGCGTTGAAGTAGACGCGGCCGTCGGGCAGTTGGGCGGCGGTGGTCTCATTGACGTTGACGCGGCCGTCGGGTGTGGCGTCGACGTAGCCGATGCGCCAGGTGGTGCCGCCGTCGTCGCTGAGCAGGGAGTGCCCGCCGTAGTAACGGGGTTCTGTTCCGTTGTCGGCGCTGCCCGCGGGGGGTGCGGTGGAGTGGTTGGCGGGGATGACGAGGCGTCCGGTGTGGGGGCCGTTGGTGAGCGCGAGGCCATGGCCGGGGCCGGTGGCGTACCAGCGCCAGTCCTGCCGCTTGGCCTGGTCGGTGATCTCGGTGGGGGCCGACCAGGTGCGTCCCCCGGTGTCGCTGTGCTGGACGTAGACCCGTCGGCCCGCTGCTCGGGGGTGGTCGCCGCGCAAGATGGCTTCCTCGGTGGCGGTCGCGGCGTTGCCGCAGGTCAGGAGGACCAGACGGCCGGTCCCTGGTACGACGACGGGGACGGGGTTGCCCACCGTGTCCGCGCCGGCGTCGGCGACCAGTCGCAGGGGTGACCAGGTGCAGCCGCCGTCGGTGGAACGCCGGGAGACGACATCGACGTCACCGGTGTCGGCCTGTGCGTTGCGGCGTCCTTCGGCGAAGGCGACGAGGGTGCCCGGGGCGTCCGGGGTGCCGTCTGCTGTCGTGACCACGGCAGGTATACGGAAGGTGTGGTACCCGCCGGTGCCGGCGCGGAAGACGACGGAGGACTCGCAGCCGCCCGCCCCGCCCGCGGAGTGTTCGGCCGCGGGCGTCGGATCGACGCAACCGGACAGCAGGGCGGCGAGCCCCACCAGCATGGTGCCGCGTGTGAACAGAGAGGGCACCGACGACTCCCGGAGGATATGAGACGCGCTGAAGTTCTCAGACGCGTGTTGTGGGGTTGCTGACCGTCATCGCGGCTGGTGGTGCGCGTGCGTGTGGCATGCCGCAGAGCTGGCATAAAACATGATCGAGACGTACACCTCGGTGAACACCGGGGGAACGCGACCTGGCCGTCCGTCGGCGATTTCCCGTCGCCGGCTCTTCCGTCGAGGTCGCGGACTCCTTGTGCCGCTTGGGTGCACCGCGATGTGGCGTTCATGACATGCCAATTCTATTGGTGTGGAATTTACCATTCCTTTACCTGTCGCGCCTAGTTTCACGAGTCGCACACAGCGTGATCTTGTCCGGTGCAGGGGGAGGGGCGGGGGATGTTTCGTAGTGTTCGAAGGGGCGGGAGGGGCGGCCGACGGCTGGGGGGTGGTATAGCCCTCATGGCGACGGCGGTGCTGCTGCCTGTGGGAGCGCTCCCCAGTGCCTCGGCGCAACCGCTCGCCGCTGTGCGTGGAGTGCCCGCACAGCCGTCTTCCGTTGACGACGATGCCACTGCCGCGAGCTCCGAGGAGGAGGCTCTCGCGTTGGCGAAACGTTCCGGCAGGAAGGTCGAAGCGGTCTCGCTGCGCTCGGAGACCAGCGATGTGTTCGCCACCCCCGAGGGGGAGTTGGAGGCGCGGGAGTACCTGCGTCCGGTGCGGACCCGGATCAACGGTGCGTGGCAGCCCATCGACACGGATCTCGCCAGGGCGGGAGCGGGCACGGTCGCGCCGAAGGCGGCCACGGTGGGGCTGACGTTCTCGGGTGGCGGAGACGGACCACTGGTCCGCATGGAGCGCGCGGGCCGCACCCTGGAACTGACGTGGCCGGAGCCTCTGCCGGCACCTGTGCTGAACGGCGACACCGCGACCTATCCCGATGTTCTGCCGGATGTGGATCTGAGGCTGGCCGCCCGGCCGGAGGGCTTCACCCAGCTCCTCGTGGTCAAGTCGGCCCAGGCCGCGAAGAGCGAGGACCTGGCTGAGCTGCGGCTTCAGCTGGGTGGCGAGGGCATGTCGGTGCGGGAGACCGTCAACGGCGGTCTCGAAGCCGTCGACAAGGGCGCGGGGGGTGTGGTTTTCGAGGCGCCGACACCGATGATGTGGGATTCCAGCTCGGGCGAGCAGGGCGACGCCCCCACTGTCCGCCGGGCCGCGGCGCCTGGCGTGGAGGACGACGCGACGGGAGAGCCGGGCGAACCCGGTGCCGGGGAGTCGGGACGGCTGGCGCCGGTCGGTGTCGACGTCGCTTCCGGCGGCGAGGAACTCGTACTGACCCCCGACCGTGACCTCCTCACGGGCCCCGGGACCGTGTATCCCGTCTTCATCGACCCGCAGTGGGACACGCCGCGGGCCTCCGCGTGGACCATGGCCTCCAAGTACTGGGCCGGCTCACCCCAGTGGAAGTTCAACGGGGACGCCGACGGGGGCCTGGGCTACTGCGGCTGGGTGTACTGCCAGCCGTACGACGTCAAGCGGCTCTTCTACCAGATATCGACCACCAAGTTCGCCGGACGGTCGATTCTGTCGGCCGAGTTCGTGGTCCGTGAGACGCACGCCGCCTCCTGCGACGCGCGCGAGGTCCAGCTGTGGCGGACCAAGGGCATCAACTCGTCCACCACATGGAACACGCAGACCGCCGACGGCTTCTGGGTCGACCACCTTCAGACACGGAGCTTCGCCTACGGATACGACGGGTGCGCCTCGAAGGACGCGGAGTTCGATGTGAAGGCCGTCGTGGCCGAGGCGGCCTCCAAGAAATGGCCGTCGATCACCTTCGGGATGCGCGCCACCAGCGAGGACGACCTCTACACCTGGAAGCGGTTCTCGGACTCGGCGTATCTGCGGGTGACCTACAACCGCCCGCCGTCCCAGATCAAGACCTCGCAGCTGACGATGGATCTGGGTGGCACGTGTGTGAAGGCCGACAAGATGCCACGCGCACGCTCCCTGCCCACCCTGCGGGTCGACAATGTCACCGACCCGGACGGTGACCGTGTTTCCGTGCAGTTCCAGGCACTGTGGGACACGGGCGACGGGCGGAAGCCGCGCTGGAAACCCGCGAGGACGTCTTCCAAGCCATCCGGCTCCGGCTTCTCGCTCAAGTTGCCGACGAGCCTTCCGAAGAACACGACGATCGTCTGGCACGCGCGTTCCTGGGACGGTGCCCAGTGGTCGCCGTGGAGTTCGGTGAACGCGAACGGCTGCTATGTCATGTACGACACCAGTGTGCCCGCCGGTCCGTCGATCACCTCGGCGCTGTATCCGGCGTCCGACGCGGAGGACCCGAACGACCCCTGGTGGGACGGTGTCGGCCGCTACGGCGCCTTCACCCTCGACTCCTCGTCGTCCGATGTCGGCATGTACTGGTTCGGGATCAACGAACTGCCCAGCAGCAAGCACACGCTGACGACCTCCGGGGGCGCTGCCAAGACGACGAAGTTCACACCGGCCAAGCCGGGCCTGAACTTCATCACCGCTCAGGCTTTCGACGCGGCCGGCAACGGCAGTGAGATCCGCACCTACTACTTCCGGGTCCGTTCCGGCCAGCCCGACCGGCTGACCTGGGGCCTCGACGAAGGCGCGGGCGGGAACGCCGTCAGCGGCTCGGGCGGTGCGTGGCCGGCCGAGCTGCACGGAGGGGCGGCGCCGGGAGGCGAGGGAGTGACCGGGGGCGGGTTGCGTTTCGACGGCGTGGACGACCGTGCCGCGACGCTCTCGCCCGTACTGAATACCCGTAAGAGCTTCTCCGTGTCGCTGTGGGCGAAGCTCGGCGATCTCGATCCGTCACACGGCGCGGTCGCGCTGGCCCAGGCCGGAAACGTACGCAGCGGGTTCGAGCTGTACTTCTCGCCGTCGCGCAGCGGCTGGGTCTTCGTACGTCACGCCGCCGACGCCGAGGACACGACGGCCTCGCGGGCGATGCAGCCGGCGTGCGCCACCGGTGATACGGCGTGCACGAGCAGCAGGCTCGGCACCTGGACCCATGTGGTCGGGGTCTTCGACAACCCCAACAGCCAGGTGCAGCTCTACGTGAACGGCACGTTGGCCGGCACGGCGCCGTTCAGCGGGCCCTGGGACGCGCGTGGCGGCACCTTGCTGGGTGCTACGGAGTCCTCCCGTACGCCCAACGGATTCTTCTCCGGCGACCTGGACGAGGCGCAGCTCTTCGACTACCAGCTCACCGCGGCCGATGTGACCCGGCTGCACGGCAAGCAGCCGGTGGACTCCGGCACTCGTCCGGCCAAGCTCGTCTGGCCGATGGACGAAACGGCGGACGCCCCGGCGGTGACGGGGCGGGCCCAGCAGGTGCGCGCCACCGTGCACGGCGGTGCTCAGTTCGGCGGCGGAGGAGTCGACGGTACCTCCCTGCACCTGGACGGCGACGACGACTACGCGACGACCGCTCAACCGGTGCTGGACACCTTCCAGAGCTTCTCCGTGTCTCTGTGGGCCAGGCTGCCCGCGAACAAGGAGAACCGGGCGATGACCGCCATCACCCAGGCCGACTCGAACAGCCCGGGATTCGCCCTCTACCACTCCTCGGCGCTGGGCGGCTGGGTATTCGCGCGGGAGGAGTCCAATTCGACCACCTCCACCGTGGTCCGTGCCGAGCAGAGCGCCTGCCCCGCCGAAACCCCCAACTGCGCCGCCGCGCAGTTGGGCCAGTGGGCGCACGTGGTGGGTGTCTACGACTACGACGCGGGACAGATCCGGCTCTACGTCAACGGAGTACTGAAGGACACAGCGGAGTTCACCACCCCCTGGCTGGCGATCGGCCCGGTCACCCTGGGCCACTCCCTCGCCTCCACCGGGCCGAGCGGGCTCTTCGAGGGCGACCTCGACGACGTACAGCTCTACGACCGGACGGTCTCGGACCATGAGGTGCGCCAGCTCTTCAAGCAGAACCCCGTGGTCAAGAGCCGCTGGAAGTTCGAGCAGGCCACCGGGACTCCGCCGGTCACCCCGGACGCCTCGGCGTCGGGCAACGGTCTGACGCTGTACGGCGGTGCGAGTACAGCGCCGGGCGGGGTGGACGGAAGCCTGGAACTGGACGGCGTGAACGACTACGGCGCGACCGCCACCGTGCCCGTCGACACGAGCGCGAGCTTCACCGTCTCCGCCTTCGCACAGTCCGCGGGCGTTCCGGAGGCTCCCGTGACCCTGCTCGGCGCACCCGGTGTCAAACAGAACGCCCTCGCGGTGCGTTACGTACCGAGCGCCACCCCCGGGGCCGATCCGGGGCGCTGGCAGATCACCACGGCCGACAAGGACAGCACGGACGCCTCCGTCACCCAGGTGCGGAACGGACAGTTCTTCGGACCGCAGGAGCGGAACCATCTGGCGCTGGTCTACGACGGCTTCGCCTCGGAACTGCGGCTCTATGTCAACGGCCAACTGGAGATGACGGCCTGTGCGGACACCGACGGCGACGGGGAGCCCGACGAGGCGGACTGCCTCGACCAGACGTCCCAGGCGGAGGGCGTCGTGACGTTCAAGGCGGCGCAGGGGCTGGAACTCGGCCGCGGCAGGGCGGGCAGCGCCGGTACGGAGTACTGGCCCGGCAGTGTCACCGACGTGTGGACCTTCCAGGGCGCGTTGACGGAAGCGCAGATCGGCGGTCTCGCGATCGGCCAGCCCGGCCTGGACACCGTCGTTCCCAACGGCTGACCTCGATCGCGGCGGGCCGGCTCCATGGGCCCGGTCGGGGGGGGGCGGGGGCCCCGGGGCCGGCCCGCCGCGAGGTCATCGACCCGGCTCCACTCAGACAGGTTTCCGATCCGCCCGTGGTGAACGTGTCCCATGGCGCACGCGGCAAAGGACGAGGACAGGACAGGGATGAACGTCAGACTGAGCAGACGGATCCGAGTGGTTCGCCGCCGTGTCGCACTGGCCTCGGCCACGGTGATGGTCGCGACACTGCTGCAAGCCGTGGCCGCGGCGCCCGTGGCGATCGCCGAGGGCACGGGCCGCCCCGATCTGCCGCGGGCCGAGAAGCCCGTGCCGGGCGCGACGGCGGGCCGGGCCGAGCCACGTACGCTCATGAAGGGCCCGCGCACCCCGCAGGCGGAGCCCGACGCGGACTGGCCGAAGGCCGCCTCGGCGGTGGTGGAACTGCCCACAGGGGCCGGGGCCGCTCCCGTGAAGGTCCAGGGCGTGCCGCTCACCCTGGAAGCACCGGCAACGCGCGCCAAGGACGCGGCGTGGGGCACGGTGCGGGCGGGAGTACTCGGCCGTGACGCGGCCGAGAAGGCAGGTGTCGGCGGTCCGCTGTTCACCCTGCGCTCCTCGTCCGCGCAGGGCGGCGGCCCGGGACGGGTGCGAGCCGAACTGGACTACTCCTCCTTCGCCGGGGCCTTCGGCGGCGGCTACGCGTCCCGGCTGACACTGGTCGAATTGCCCGCGTGTGCCGTGACCACACCGGAGAAGGAGCGCTGCCGCTCCGCCGAGCCTGTCCCCACGGTCAATGACACCGAGAAGCGGACACTGACCGCCGACGCCGTTTCCGTGCGCGCGGGCGCACCGACGGTCCTGGCGGCGGTCGCGGAGGCGAGCAGCGGGAGCGGCGACTACACGGCGACTCCCCTCTCGCCCTCCGCCACCTGGAGCACCAGTCTCAATACCGGTGACTTCTCCTGGTCGTACGACATGCCGGCACCGGATGTCCCCGGCGGACTGACGCCCAGCGTCGGCCTGTCGTACTCCTCGGGCTCGGTCGACGGCCGGACCGGAGGAACCAACAACCAGTCCTCGTGGGCGGGCGACGGATTCGACCTGTGGCCCGGATTCATCGAGCGCCGCTACAAGACGTGTGCGGACGACGATGCCGAGAACGCCGATGGCGACACCCCGGGCGATCTGTGCTGGGGCTACGACAACGCGTTCATATCCTTCAACGGCAAGGGCGGCGAGTTGGTGCCGAACGGCACCAACTCGTTCAAGCTGAAGGACGACGACGGCACCAAGGTCGAGCGCGTCTACGGCACCACCGGCGACGTACGGTCCAACGACGCCCGCAACGACGAGTACTGGAAGATCACCACCCCGGACGGCTTCCAGTACTTCTTCGGCTACAACCGGCTGCCCGGATGGGCGGCCGGCAAGGAGACCACCGACTCCACCTGGACCGTTCCCGTCTTCGGCGACGACTCCGGCGAACCGTGCCACGCCTCCACCTTCGCCGCCTCCTGGTGCCAGCAGGGCTGGCGCTGGAACCTCGACTACACCGTCGACCCGCACGGCAACGCGATCGCCTACTACTACGACAAGGAGTCGAACTCCTACGGTCGCAACCTCAAGGCCGAGGACGACACCCCTTACACCCGCGGCGGTTACCTGGACCGGATCGAATACGGCCTGGACTCCTCCGCCATGTATGCGGCCAAGGCGCTGGCCAAGGTCGACTTCACCAGCGGCGAGCGCTGCATCCCGGACACGCAGACCGACTGCGACTCCATCGCCGATGACGCGTTCTACTGGTACGACACGCCCTGGGACCTGAACTGCGCAGCGGGTACGGACTGTGACGAGGGCCGGCTCTCCCCGGCGTTCTTCACCCGCAACCGGCTCACGTCGGTGGCCACCCAGGTGCTGAGGTCCAACGCGTACCAGAACGTCGACTCGTGGAAGCTCACCCACCGCTGGGGCATGGCCGACACCAACTACCAGCTGCTGCTGGACTCCGTCCAGCGCACCGGCCACACCGCCACACCGGCGATCACGCTGCCGAAGACCACCTTCTCCTACACCCAGCTCGCCAACCGTCTGGACAAGACCGGCGACGGCTACGCCCCCTTCATCAAGGACCGCCTCTCGACCATCGCCGACGAGGCCGGCGGCCAGACCGATGTCGGCTATTCGGATCCCGCGTGCGACTGGGACGCGCTGCCGACCCCGCAGACCAACACCACCCGCTGTTTCCCGCAGTACATCGGCGGCACCACCACGGACGACCCGGAACGGCAGTGGTTCAACAAGTACGTCGTCACCTCTGTGACCGCCACCGACCGCACGGGCGGCTCCCCGGACCGGGTCACGAGGTATGAGTACCTGGGCGGGGCGGCCTGGCACTACGACGATGACGACGGCCTGACGAAGGAGAAGTTCAAGACCTGGTCGCAGTGGCGCGGTTACGGCCGGGTCCAGGTCAAGACCGGCGGCCAGGGCGGCGCGGCCGCGATGAGGTCCCAGGCCGAGACCTACTTCATGCGCGGCATGGACGGCGACAGGGCGAGTCCCAGCGGCGGCACCAAATCCGTCAGTATCGCCCTCGGCACCGACGAGGGCGATCCGCTCACCGACCATGAATCGGCCGCCGGCTTCACGTACAAGGCCGTCAGCTACTCGGGCCCCGGCGGCAAGGTGCTCAACAGGACCGTGAACCGGCCCTGGCACCACGAGACGGCGAAGAAGGTACGCGACTGGGGCACGGTCAGCGCCAACTTCACCGGCACCAAGTCCACCAAGTCCTGGACCTCCCTCGACGACGGTGCGGGCACCCGGTGGCGTAGCACCGAGTCCGACACGGAGTTCGACACCGTGGCCGGACGGGTGACCGAGATCGACGACTTCGGCGACAGCTCCACGTCCGCCGACGACAAATGCACCCGCACCACCTACACCACCAACACCGCCGGCATTCTCACCCTGCCCTCCCGGGTCGTGGCGATCGCCCAGAGGTGCGGTCTCCCGGAGACGTCCCCGGTCGTCATCTCCGACGTACGCAACGCCTACGACGGAGGCGGCTACGGGACCGCGCCCACGAAGGGCGACTCCACGGCGACGGCGCTGCTCAAGTCCCAGGACGCCACGACCCGTACCTATGCGGAGTCCGGCGCCACCTACGACGCGTACGGACGGAAACTGACCAGCACCGACCTGACCGCGAACGTCACGGTGAAGGACGGCGTACTCACCCGTACCGCCCGCTCCGACGGCCGTACCACCACCACGGCATACACGCCGACCACCGGATTCCCGGCGTCCGCCAAAGTCACCGCACCTCCGGCGACACCGGGCGACAGCACCACCGCGCAGACCTTCACCACCACCCGTGAACCGCTGCGCGGGGTACCGCTGACGCAGACCGACACCAACGGCAAGGTCACCACCTTCACCTATGACGCGCTGGGCCGCTCCACCAAGGTGTGGCTCGCCGACCGGCTGACCGGCCAGACGCCGACCTACGAATACACCTACACCGTCGTGGACGGCCAGCCGATCGCCGTTGGAACCAGGACACTCGGCAACAACGGTGTGCAGAGCACGTCCTACACGCTCTACGACGGATTCCTGCGCCCCAGGCAGACCCAGGCACCCGGCCCCGGCGGCGGGCGGCTCCTGGCCGACACCTTCTACGACGAACGTGGCCTGACGGAAAAGGAGTTCGCCACTTACTACGCGACGGGCAAGCCGTCCACCGGGCTCTTCGAACCCGCGGACGCGCTCGGTGTCGAGACCCAGAACCGCTACGCCTACGACGGCCTCGGCCGCCAGGTCGAGGCGCGCCGGATCGCCGGGAACGGGGACGGCGGTGATGTCCTCGGCGTGACGAGGACGATCTACGGCGGCGACCGCACCACCGTCATCCCGCCGGACGGCGGCACCGCCGCCACCACGTTGACGGACGCCAGGGGACAGACGACCGAACTGCGCCAGCATCACCAGCGCACCGCCGACTCCGCGTACGACACCACGAAGTACGCCCATACACCGCGCGGCGAACTGAGCACGGTCACCGACCCGGCCGGCAACGAGTGGAAGTACACCTACGACCTGCTCGGACAGGTCACCGAGACCAAGGACCCGGACAAAGGCACGATCGACCAGCACTACGACGACCGCGGCCTGCTGACCTCCGTCGTGGACGACCGGGGAACCACACTGGCCTACGTCTACGACGGTGTCGGCCGCAAGACCGAACTGCGCTCCGGGTCCGCCACCGGTACCCTCCGTGCGAAGTGGGTGTACGACACCGTCAGCGGGGCCAAGGGACAACTCGCCGAGTCCACCCGCTACAGCGGCGGCCAGGCGTACACCAGCAAGGTCGTCACCTACGACCGGCTGTACCGGGCCACGCTCAGCAGCGTCACGATTCCCGCGACGGAAGGCGCCCTCCAGGGCACCTATCAGTCGACGACGTCGTACGACGTGGCCGGAACCGTGCACGGCGTCGGCCACCCCAAGGCCGGGGCGCTGCCCGCCACCACCGTCTCGTTCACCTATGAGGACGAGACGCTGCGCCCGATCGCGCTCGCCGAACAGCAGGGAGTGGACGCCACGGTCAGCTACACCCTGACCGGCAAGCCGACGCAGTACGAGCTGTCCAACGACGACGGCAAGAAGCTGTGGGCCACCAACTCCTACGAGTGGGGCACCCAGCGCCTGGCCAACGCCCGGGTGGACCGCCAGGACGTGCCGGGCGTCGACCAGTCGTCGACCTTCCGCTACGACGAGGCCGGCAACGCGCTGTCCGTGTCGGACGTCTCCCGCTCCGGCACCGACACCCAGTGCTTCGACTACGACTACCTGCGCCGCCTGACCGAGGCGTGGACACAGCCCACGACGGTCTGCTCCGAGGCGCCGAGCGGCGGGGTCCTGGGCGGCCCGGCTCCGTACTGGCAGTCGTACACGTACGACAAGGTCGGCAACCGGCTGACCGAGGTCGAGCACGATGTCTCGGGCGACGCGTCCAAGGACGTCACCCGTTCCTACGACTACCCCGAAGCGGGCGCGGGCGCGGTCCGGCCCCACGCCCTGACCTCGGTCACCACGACCGGTCCCGGCATCGAGACGCTGGGCAGCTACACCTACGACGAGATCGGCAACACCGACACCCGGGTTCTGGGCAGCGGCACCTCCCAGGATCTGGACTGGGACGCGGAGGGCCATCTGGCGAAGGTCACCGAACCCGTCGAGGGCGGCTCGCCGAAGGTCAGCGAGTACCTCTACGACGCCGACGGCAACCGGCTGATCGCCCGCACCCCCACCGAGTCCACGCTCTACCTGGGCTCCACCGAGGTCACCGTCGCCAAGGGCGCGACGACCGCCAAGGCCACCCGCTACTTCGATCTCGGCGGAGGCCACCAGGCCGTCCAGGAGGACAACGGCACGGTCTCCTTCACCCTGGCCGACCATCACGGCACCGCCCAGCTCGCCGTCAATCCCGCCACCCAGGCGATGTCCCAGCGCCGCACCCTGCCCTTCGGCGGCCTTCGCGGCACTCAGCCGGCCTCCTGGCCCGGCACGAAGGGTTTCGTCGGCGGCACGAACGACACCTCCACCGATCTGACGCACCTGGGCGCCCGTGAGTACGACCCTTCGACGGGGCGTTTCCTCTCCGTCGACCCGGTGATGGATCTGACCGACCCGCAGCAGATCCACGGCTATACCTACGGCAACAACAATCCGCTCACCTTCTCCGATCCCAGTGGCCTGTTCTGCGACGGATGCAGTGCGAACAACCCGGGCACCGTCTGGACCCCGGACAACGGTCCCGGTTGCACCACGCAGAACTGCTACGACGACGACGGGAAGGTCATCTACCCGGTGGGCGGCGGTGGGGGCACGTCCAAACCGGACAGCGACACTCCCGCCCGTACGGTCGACGTCACCCAGGACGAGAACGGCCAGATCCTGATCGAGGGACAGGCCCTCCCGCCCGCCATCACGCTTCAGGCCATGTACCCCCTGGTCGAGAACGACGAGCGCCTGGGCGAGTGGGCGCAGGACATGTGTTCCGCGGACCAGGGCACGGCCTTTTGCCAGGCGGCCGAGGCGATGGGACTGGTGACCCTCGGCCAGAGCCAGTTCGACAAGTTGGTGACGGCCGTCGTCGTCAGTCTGGTCGCTCCGGACATCGACTCCTGGAAGAGCTGCCTGGGCGGCGAAAGCTGGTCCAGTTGCGGGAACGCCGCCCTCGACCTGCCCCTGGCACGGGTACTCAAGGGCGCCAAGGTCCTCAGGGCCTGCAACAGCTTCGTCCCCGGGACCGAAGTCCTCATGGCCGACGGCAGCACCAAACCCATCGAGGACGTCGAGAACGGCGACAAGGTCATCGCCACCGACCCCAGGACGGGCAAGACCGCCGTCAAGACCGTCACCGCCGAAATCACGGGCGAAGGCCTGAAGCGCCTCGTCACCATCACCCTGGACATCGACGGCGACAGGACGACCGTCACGGCCACCGACGGCCACCCCTTCTGGCTGCCCGAAGTCGGCGAATGGGTCGACGCCACCGATCTTGAGCCGGGCCAGTGGCTGCGCACGTCCGCCGGCTCCCGCATCCAGATCACGGCGATCGCCCGCCGGGCCCAGCAGGCCACCGTCCACAACCTCACCGTCGCGGACACCCACACGTACTATGTACTCGCCGGTGAGACGCCGATTCTGGTTCATAATTCGAACTGCTTCAAACCCGACGTAAATCCCGATGGATCCGTGCCAATGCCTGGAACGAATGGCACCAGGCCGCTGGAAGGTGGTCCGACGGCTGCGAGCGTTGGTAGCAGGATTTGGGGAGGATCGCCAGACGGCGTTGCAAAAGCCCTGGGTGAGTCTCCGAGTGCGGAGGTGCTGCGTGGCCAAGCCTCACTTTCCGATGCACTTAGGCTCCGCAAGTTCTATGTCAATGCTGATGCGCTCCGTCCTCAGAACCCGAGTGCCGCAGGTCGCGTCAAGCTGCTTCAGCGCATTATTGACGCTTATGGACATGACGGATAGATCGAGGGATGGCGTATGAGCAGGGTCAAGATTGCAGCAGACCAGACTGTCGGCTTTACGCTGATGATCGAGCCGCTTGGAGTTAACTATGAGCTAGAGCCGGGCGCGTTCATGTTCTTTGAATTCTCGCCATCCAGGCTTGATGAAATGGAAATCATCTACTGGGCCGGAGGGGTTTCGGTTTGGCTGTATGGGGATGTTGTCGTTTTTGATCAAGATGGAAAAGAGGTAGATCGACTGTTCTCGTGATTGAGATATAGGCATGGCCAGATGCTGCACGCCGTCTCAATAAGGCGCTCCAGCACGATTCGGTGTGGGTTCCGACGGTGTCGCCAAAGACCTGGCAAATCCTCTGCCCGAAAGCGGCGGTTACGTGAAGCCGCCCACGCTTGAGGGGGGAAGGATGAATATCGTCGGCAACAAGATTTGGGGCAACAGCGACCCCGAAGAACTCATTGGCACGCGTACGCCGGAAGTTCTCCGTGGTCTTGCCGGCCGGAGCGATGCGGAGAAGCTCCAGGACTTCTATCAGGGAGCTGTCAACGCGGGCAAGGGCGGCGCGGCCGGACGGGGAGTGCTGAACTCCGGATCACCCGTGAACACCGCAAGAAACCGCGTACAACTGTTGCAGGAGATCATTGACGCCTGGAGGTGGCGTGGAGACTGATCGTTCGGTGATGAATATGAAGCTCGCTGCGGCCGACGGGCCCGCACGAGTTACGTTCGAGCCGGGTGGGGTCGTCTTCACACTCGGCGCCGATGAATTCATCACGTTGCAACTGGACCCGGGCCTTGCTCCTTCCGTCGAGATTAATATCTGGTCGAATGGAATATCGGTCTGGCTGCCCTATCCGGGGGAGTCCGACTATATTGTCCTGGACTCCAGTGATCGCGAAGTCGCCCGCCTGTGGTGATTTCGTAGTCAATATTCAGTTGGAAAGCCCTGTCGGTGCTGCTCAAACTAATCCGACAGGGCTTTTCGATGTTTTGATCAAGACTGTTCTGCGAGCCGCGTGCGTAATCCAGTGGTGCGGTCGCCCTCCCCATGCTGGAGTGAGCGGATGAACCATGAAGAAGTACGTGCCCTGTTCGACCGTCAGTTGAGGCGCGACGCGCGGGCCGACGGTCCCGGGGCCCGTATCGAGCGTGACGGCGACGTCGTGCGGCAGGCCGGCGCGGATCATGACTGGAACGGCGTCCTCTGGTCGGATCTCGACCACACCACGGCAGACGCGGCGATCAGGGAACAGACGCGGTACTTCGCCGCACTTGGGCGGGAGTTCGAATGGAAGACATACGCCCACGACCGTCCCGGTGACCTCGGGAGGCGGCTGAAGTCGGCCGGGTTCACGGCTGAGCCGCAGGAGGCTGTCATGGTCGCGCCGGTCCGGGACCTGCCCACCGACACCGCGCTGCCCGACGGCGTGCGTCTGTGTCCGGTGACCGACACCGCCGGGGTGGACCTCGTGGCAGACGTCCACGAACAGGCCTTCGGCACCAGCGGTGCCCGTCTGCGGCAGCGGCTGCTCACCCAGCTCGCCCAGAACTCCGAGACCGTCAGCATGGTCGTCGCGATGGCCGACGACCTGCCCGTGTGCGCGGGGCGGATGGAACTGAGACCAGGCACCGACTTCGCCGGCCTCTGGGGCGGCGGCACCGTGGCCGCCTGGCGGGGCCGGGGTATCTACCGGGCTCTGGTCGCCCACCGCGCCCGGACCGCCGCCGACCTCGGCTACCGCTACCTTCACGTCGACGCCACCGACATGAGCCGCCCCATCCTGCAACGACTCGGGTTCACCGTGCTGAGCACCACGACTCCCTACGTCTACGATCCCCACCGCGACGCGTAACCGATGACGCGGCTGCCGGACACCCGGCGAACCTTCACGCCGCCTGCCGACGACGTGGGAATCCCGTCCAGGTTCTGGACGCGTGGAGGAGAGGCTGATGGTGGCGCGGGGGTTCACTCTCACCCTCAGAGCCGATGCCGGAAGCTCACTCGCTGTCATGTTCGAGCCGAGCGGGATGCTGTATGAACTGGGCCCGTCCGAGGTGATGTTCGCACGGCTCGACGATCCCGACTCGGAAGGGCGGACTCGGTTCGCGCGTGGGGGCAAGGTCGTTAACACGGCGAAAACCTGAACTGTCCCTGACAGGGGCACAATCCCTCTACCCCCCGCGACCGTCGTCGGCAAGAGGAGCCCCATGTCAGGCCAGACCGTGGACCCGACCCCGCAGTCGCCAGAGAGCCCGGAGAGCGCCGCCGGGCCCCGACGCGACGCCGTGGACCGGTACTTCAAGATCAGCGAGCGCGGTTCGACCTATGGACGCGAGGTGCGCGGCGGCTTCGCCACCTTCTTCACGATGGCCTACATCCTCGTACTCAACCCGATCATCCTCGGTGGTGCCGAGGACAAGTTCGGCGCCCATCTCTCCGGGCCCCAACTCGTCACCGCCACCGCGCTGGTGGCCGCCGTGATGACCGCGGTCATGGGTCTCGGCGGCAATCTGCCGCTCGCCGTCGCCGCCGGCCTCGGACTCAACGCCGTCGTCGCCTTCCAGCTCGCGCCGCTGATGAGCTGGCCCGACGCGATGGGGCTGATCGTCCTCGAAGGACTGGTGATCTGCGCGCTCGTCGTGACCGGGCTGCGCGAGGCGGTCATGCACGCCATCCCGCACTCGCTCAAGCAGGCCATCAGCGTCGGCATCGGCCTCTTCATCGCCTTCATCGGCTTCATCGACGCGGGCTTCGTCACCCGTATCCCCGGGGAGACCGGTTCCGTACCGGTGCAGCTCGGCGCGGCGGGGCAGCTCTCCGGCTGGCCCGTCCTGGTCTTCTGCCTCGGTGTGCTGCTGACCGTCGCGCTGGTGGCGCGGAAGGTGAGGGGCGCGATCCTCATCGGTATCGTGGTGATGACCGTCGTGGCCGTCGTCATCAACGAGATCGCCGATATCGCGCCCACCGCCTGGGGCCTGACCGCACCGTCCGTCCCCGACGATGTCGTCGCCGCGCCCGACTTCGGGCTCGTCGGCTCCTTCAGCCTCTTCGGCGCCTTCGAGCAGATCGGTGTGATCACCCTCGTCCTGCTCGTCTTCACGCTTCTGCTCAGCGACTTCTTCGACACCATGGGCACGGTCGTCGGTGTCTCCAGCGAGGCCGGACTCCTCGACGAGAACGGCAAGGTGCCCCATCTCGGCCGCGTCCTGCTGATCGACGGCGCGGCGGCGGTGGCGGGCGGCGCGGCCTCCGCCTCCTCCAACACCTCGTACATCGAGTCGGCGGCGGGCGTCGGCGAGGGCGCGCGTACGGGCTTCGCCTCCCTCGTCACCGGCGCGCTCTTCGGACTCTCCCTCTTCCTCGCCCCGCTCGCCCTGGTGGTCCCCGCGCAGGCGGCGGCCCCGGCGCTGGTCGTGGTGGGCTTCCTGCTGATGACCCAGGTGCGGCACATCGACTGGGAGAAGTACGAGATCGCGATCCCGGCCTTTCTGACGATCGCCGTCATGCCGTTCACGTACTCGATCACCAACGGCATCGGCGCCGGGTTCATCGCGTACGTCCTGATCAAGACAGTGCTGGGCAAGGCGCGTGAGGTGCACTGGCTGCTCTGGGGGACGGCGGCGCTGTTCCTCGTCTACTTCGTGATCGACCCCGTCGAGCAGTTGCTCGATGTGACGTAGTGGCAGCCGCGCCACCGGCGTCGTGCCAGGTCGCCGGGGGTGCGGCCGGGCCGCGGCCGGGGGTGCGCGGGGTCGCGGGGGTGCGTTCGATGTAACACCCATGAAGCATGTGCTCAATGGGGCAGTCATCGGCGGCTGATGGAGTCACGCCCGCACCCCCCGCACGGCATGCACCTTCCCGGAGGTTCTTTTGAGCCAGCCTCAGCCGCCCACCCAGGAGCAGTTGGACGCGTACATACGGACCAGACTCGCCCTGGCTGGCGTCGACCTCGATCTGCTGCCCGCGCAGCCGGACCCCGAGACCGGCGTCCCCACCCGTGACCAGGCGCTGCGCTCGCTGCGCTCCTTCGTGACCGGAGGCCCCGCCGCCATCGCCGGCTGGACACCGCCGGTGAGCGGCACCCCGGCCGCCGCGTACGCCCAGCAGGCCTCGCCCCCGCTGCTCTATCCCTCGATCACCGAGGCCTGGACCGGAAAGGCGGACGGACGATGAGCCCCGATGTCAACGGACGCGTGATGAGTGCCGACGTCAACCGTCGTGCCGTCAACCGCCGTGTCTTCCTGGCCAGTTCGGCCGCGGTGACGGGCGCCGTCATCAGCGGATCCGCCCTCGCGACCCCCGCCGCCGCGCACACGTCTTCCTTCAGCGGTTCCAGCGGTTCCAGCGGCTCCGGCAGTTCGGCGGGCTCGGCCGGGCGCAAGCCGTATCTCCCCGACATCGACGTACGCGACGCGGCACGCCGTGATCCCACGGAGGCGACGCTCGCCGAGGCCGCCGTCCTGATGAGCCGCCGCAAGCTGACGTCCACCACGCTCGTCGAGGCGTACCTCGACCGCATCGAGACCTACGACTCCACCTATCAGGCGTTCGCCGAGGTGACCGGCGAGAGCGCGCTCGCCGCAGCGCGCAAGGCCGACCGGAGCGGCGGGCGGGGCGGGGTCCTGAGCGGAATCCCGCTCTGTATCAAGGACAACTACTACACGCGCGGAGTGCCGACGCGCTGCAACTCCTTCATCTTCGAGGACTTCGTCCCCGACCGCGACGCCACCGCGGTCGCACGGCTCACCTCCGCGGGCGGCATCGTGCTGGGCAAGGGGCAGATGGGGCCGCTGGCCACCACCCGCGCGACCACCCCGAACGGAACGGTCACCACCGTCAACGCCTGGACCCCGGAGAATCCCGCCACCGATCCCGGCGGCTCCTCCACCGGCCCCGCCTGCGCCGTCGCCGGACGGCTGGCCTCGTCCTCCATCGGTACACAGACCGGCGGATCCATCGTCCAGCCCTCCAACCGGCAGAATCTCACCGGGCTGAAGCCGACCATGGGCCGGGTCTCCGCCTATGGCGTGATCCCGCTCTCCTACACCCGTGACCACCCGGGGCCGCTCGCGCGCGACGCGATGGACGCGGCGCTGATGCTCGCGGTGATGGCGGGTCCCGATCCGCACGACCCGCGCACCCTCGGCCTTCCCGCCCTCCCCGATCTCGTACGGGCCGCGACCCCGGTGCTCTCGCGGGGCAAGGTGAAGCTGCGCCGGGCCACCAGGATCGGTGTGCCCGCGGACTTCCTCAGCTCCGCGGCCGATCCGCGCCGGGCGTTCCTCGACAAGCTCGACTCCCTCTCCGGGGTGACGCTCGTCGATGTCACCTATCCGGCCGACTGGTCGCTGCTGACCGGTTCGTTCAACGACGCGCGGCTGTCCGAGCGGACCGAGCCGTTCCGGTACTGGCTGCGTGAGGACCCGGCCAAGTTCGGGGTCTCCCTGCTGAGCTGGCTCCAGGGGCTGATGCTCTCCGGCGACGAGTGGATCACGGCACAGCGCGCCAAGAACCATCTGCTGCGCGAGGTGCTCGACGGGGTCATGGCCCGCTGCGATGTGCTGCTCCAGACCGGGCCCGTGCCGTTCGACATCCTCGGACTGCCGGAGATCGCCTTCCCCGTGGGCTTCACATCGGGGATCCCGGCCGGGGTCATCCTCGGCGGCCGGCCGTATGAGGAGGACCGGCTGCTGGAGGTCGCCGCCGCGTACCAGGCGGTGACGGACTGGCACACCCGGCGCCCGGCGGACCCGGCGCCGACGGCCGCGGGCCGGACCGCCGAGCGGATGGCGGTGGCCGGCAGGCCGCGCATCACGGCGGAGGAGGCGGCCGCGCAGAGCGCGTAACAGCTCGGGTTCCGCATGATCCCCCGGCGCGGCGGGCCGGTCGGCCGGTTTGGTCGCCCGGTCGCCCGGTTCGCCCGGTCGGCCGGGGATCATGCGGCGGACCGTACGCCGGTCGCTGTACGGGCGTTACCTCGGCGCGGTCATCTCGGTGCCGTCACGTCAGGGCGGTCACCCCAGGGCGGCCGTCATCATCGTCCGCGCGATCGGAGCGGCCAGGCCGTTGCCGCTGACCTCCGAGCGCGCCGCGCCCGAGTCCTCGACCACCACCGCGACCGCCACCTCCTTGCCGGTGGCCGGGTCCTTCGCGTACGAGGTGAACCAGGCGTAGGGCGTATCGCTGTTGTCCACGCCGTGCTGCGCCGTACCCGTCTTGCCGCCCACCTCGGCGCCGTCGATCCCGGCGTTCGTCCCCGTACCGTCCTCGACGACCGTCACCATCGCGCTGCGCAACTGCTCCGCCGTCGACGAGGAGACGATCCGGGTGGTGTCCCCGTCCGGGTACGACCGCAAGGCGTCACCGCTCGCGTCCACCACCTTCGACACCATGTGCGGCGCCGCCAGCTCTCCGTCGTTGGCCAGGGCCGCCGAGACCATGGCCATCTGGAGCGGGGTCGCGGTCACATCGAACTGGCCGATGCCCGTCAGCGCCGTCTGCGCCCGGTCCATGCCGGACGGATAGACACTCTCCGAGGCCCGCACCGGCACATCCTGGGTGGTGTCGCCGAAACCGAACCTCTCCGCCATGGCGCGCACCTTGTCCTGGCCGAGGTCGTCGGCCATCTTCGCGAAGACGGTGTTGCAGGAGTACGCGAGGGCGGTACGGATGCTGGCGTTCTCGCACGGCGCCGAGCCGTTCTCGTTCCGCAGGACGGTGGCCGTGGCGGGCAGTTCGTACGGATCGGGGCTGTCGGTCCGTTCGTCGACCGAGCCGTACAGACCGTCCTCCAGCGCCGCCGCCGCGACGACCAGCTTGAAGGTCGAGC
This sequence comes from Streptomyces sp. NPDC055025, assembly GCF_053608565.1. Classification (NCBI taxonomy): domain Bacteria; kingdom Bacillati; phylum Actinomycetota; class Actinomycetes; order Kitasatosporales; family Streptomycetaceae; genus Streptomyces; species Streptomyces sp. NPDC055025. Next base: position 12,909 of record NZ_JBSGVS010000050.1, on the reverse strand, counting down.
CGGGCGGCAGCGGCTGCCGCAGCGCGCGGTTGACCATCGGCTTCGCCGGGTCGCCGGTCAGTGAGCTCCAGGCGTCGCCGTCCGTCGTCCCGCTGATCCTCGTCGGGTCGTACGAGGGGGTGCTGACCACCGCGAGCACCCGGCCGGTCACCGGGTCGATGGCGACCGCGGCGCCCTTCTTGGCGCCCAGCGCGGCGTAGCCGGCCTCCTGTACGGCGGGATCGATCGTCGTCAGGACATCGCCGGGCGCGGTCTGCTTGCCCAGGGCCGCGTCGAGCGGGTTCTTCAGCCGGCTGTCCGTCCCGTCGAGCACATCGGAGTAGATGCCTTCGAGCTGGGTGGAGCCGTACGCCTGTGAGCTGTAGCCGGTCACGGGCGCGTAGAGCGCGCCGTCGGTGTAGGTGCGCTCGTACGCCAGATCACCGCCCGCCGTCTTCCTGGAGCCCGTGACGGGCGAACCGGCCACGATGATGTCGCCCAGCGGCTGTGCGTACTGGGCGATGATCTGCCGCCTGTTGTGCTTGTCGTCGGCGAGGGCCTTGGCCTCGTACGCCTGCACCCAGGTCGCCCGTACCAGCAGGGCCAGCACCATCAGCAGACAGACCACCGCCGTGTGTCTGATCGTTCTGTTCATCTTCATCCCCGTGCGTCGTCCCGTACGGGGGACGAGCGGGAGCGGGGGCGGTGTTCCCCGTGGCCTCGCTTCTCAGGAACTCTTCAGGAAGGCCTCGTGGGGGCGGAGCCCTGGGCGGCCCGGCTCCTGGGGGCGGCTCGTCCCCCGAGAGTGGCCCATCCCCCGAGGGCCGCTCATCCTTCGAGGGTGAGGAGCACCTCGTCGATCTCCTCGCCACGCCCCGGCGCGTAGTCCCTGTTCCGGCCGCTGACGGTGAACCCGCACTTCTCCAGCACCCGGATCGAGCCCGCGTTGTCGGCGGCGGCCCGCGCGAACAGCGGCCGTTCCGGTACGGCGTCGAGCAGCGCCCGCAGTGTGGCGGTCGCGATGCCGCGGCCCCACCGGGCGCGGTCGATCCAGTACGTCACCTCGCGCTCCCCGGCCGGCCCGTACACCGCCGCGTGCCCCGCCACCGCCCCCTCGGCGAGCACCGTGCGCGCGACGATCCCGGCCGAGTCCAGGATCCGCGCCCAGTGGGCGTCGAAACGCGCCCGGTCGGCGGGGTCCGCCGCGGTGAACGCGGCCATCCGGTTCGCCTCGGAGTCCTGCGCCATCGCGAAGAAGAGCGGCAGATCGCTCTCCCGCACCTCGCGCAGACGCACGTCGCTCCCGGCGTTCATCAGAGCCGCCGGGTCGCGAGCGTGAGCCGGTCGCGCGCGTCGAACAGGGTGTCCTTGATCATCTGCTCATGCCCCGGGGTGAGCCGAGCCACCGGCACCGAGCAGCTGATGGCGTCGCGGGCCGGGGTCCGGTAGGGGATCGCGATACCGAAGCAGCGCAGCCCGAGGGTGTTCTCCTCACGGTCCACGGCGAAGCCCTGCTCACGGACGGTGTGCAGCTCCTCGATGAGCTTCTCGCGGTCGGTGATGGTGTGCTCGGTCAGCGCGGGCATGGTCTCCGGCAGCATCTTGCGCACCTGCTCGTCGCTGTGGGTCGCGAGCAGCGCCTTGCCGAGCGAGGTCGAGTGGGCCGGGAGTCTGCGCCCGACCCGGGTGAAGGGCCGCAGATAGTGCTGGGACTGACGGGTGGCGAGATAGACGACATTGGTGCCGTCGAGACGCGCGAGGTGGATGGTCTCGGTGGTGTCGTCGGAGAGCCGGTCCAGGGTGGGGCGGGCCGCCGCCACGACCTCGTCACCGTCGATGTACGAGGTGCCGACCAGCAGGGCCCGTACGCCGATGCCGTACCGCGTGCCCGTCGCGTCCGTCTCCACCCAGCCCAGCTCCACCAGCGTGCGCAGCAGCATGTACAGGCTGGACTTGGGGTAGCCGACCGCCTCCTGGACGCCGGCGAGGGAGTGCATGCCGGGGCGCCCCGCGAAGTATTCGAGCAGTTCCACCGTCCGTACGGCGGACTTGACTTGTGCTCCACCGGTCTCAGCAGCCGACATCGTCCTCGCCCCTTTTCGCCTTCCGGACCACTCTTGACCACACAGAACGCGCGGAAATAGAGTCCCTACAGATTCACCATCACGAATCCTGTTCAGAATACCGAACAAGTTCCGATGGGTGACAGTCGGTCCAAACGGTTGAAACGGTCGAAACGCTCGAACGGTCCACCGGTCGCACATCGGGGGAGTCGGGCGGGTCGGGCGGGTCGGGCAGTCGGGAAGGAAGCCGCGGTGGCAGCAGCACCAGTCTGGAGTGTCGACCCCCGAACGGGGAAGCCACGTGAACAGGTCGCGCACGAGGCCACGGCCGAGGAGATCGACCGCGCGGTGCGGGGCGCGTACGCCGCCAGGGGCGCGCTCGCCGACCGTACCGTCCGCGCCGCCCTGCTCCGTGCGGCGGCGGATCTGCTCGACGCCTCCGGTGAGCACGTCATCGAGGCGGCGGACGCCGAGACCGCTCTCGGACCCGTCCGGCTCACCGGTGAACTCGCCCGTACGACCGCCCAGTTGCGTGCCTTCGCCGAGGTCGTCGAGGAAGCGGCCTTCCTCGACGTACGGATCGACCACGCCGATCCCGGCCGTACACCGCCCTGGCCCGATCTGCGCCGCTGGAAGGTGCCGCTCGGTGTGGTCGCCGTCTACTCCGCGAGCAACTTCCCGCTCGCCTTCTCGGTGCCCGGCGGTGACACCGCGAGCGCGCTCGCGGCGGGCTGCCCCGTCGTCGTCAAGGCGCACCCCGACCACCCGGGCACCTCCGAGCTGTGCGCTTCCGTGCTGCGCAGGGCGGCGGCCCGGGTCGGGCTGCCCGAGGACGTCCTCACCCTGGTGCACGGTTTCGAGGCGGGCGTCGAGCTGGTCAAGCACCCGCTGGTGGCGGCGGCCGGCTTCACCGGTTCCGTACGCGGCGGGCGCGCCCTCTTCGACGCCGCGGCGGCCCGGCCCGCGCCCATCCCGTTCCACGGCGAGCTGGGCTCCCTCAACCCGGTGGTGATCACCGAGGCGGCGGCCGACGAGCGCGCCGAGCAGATCGGTGCCGGGCTGGCGGGCTCCATGACGCTGGGGGAGGGGCAGTTCTGCACCAAGCCCGGGTTCGTACTGGCCCCGGCCGGCGAGGCCGGCGACCGGCTCGTCACCTCCCTCACCGCGGCCGTCAGCGAGACCGAGCCCGGGGTGATGCTCGACCACCGGATGCGGGACGCCTTTGTCGCGGGCGTACGGGAACGGGCCGCGCTGCCGGATGTCGACGCCCCGATCACCCCCGGCGCGGGCGGCGAACACACCGTCAGCGCGGGCTTCCTCTCCCTGCCCGCCGAACTGCTCACCAAGGCCGGACCGCACGATCTCCTGCTGGAGGAGTGCTTCGGCCCGGTGACGGTGGTCGCGCGGTACGGCTCGACCGACGAGATCAGCTCCGTTCTCGCCCGGCTGCCCGGCAATCTGACCGCCACGCTCCAGCTCGCGGAGGCGGAGAGCGCGGGCGCCGTGCCGGGGACCGCCGAGCTGCTCGCCGAACTGACCCCGCTCGCCGGGCGGGTCCTGGTCAACGGCTGGCCGACCGGTGTCGCCGTCGCCCCGGCCCAGCACCACGGCGGCCCGTACCCGGCGACCACCTCGACCTCCACCTCGGTCGGCGCGACGGCGATCGAGCGCTGGCTGCGCCCGGTCACCTACCAGTCCACGCCGGCGGCGCTGCTCCCGCCGGAACTGACCGACGAGAACCCGCTGGGTGTGCCACGCCGTGTCGACGGCCACGCGGAGGTTCCCGTACCTCCCGTACCTTCTGTACGTTCCGTGCGTGAGTAAGTGCGAGCAAGCGGGAGCAAGGGTGAGTCGTGAGTGAGGGGGCGGGCCGGGTGGATCGGGTGGAATCGCTCGGCCTGTCCGGCGCCTCCTGAGCTTCCCGGACCGCGCCGTCCACCGTCCGGAAACACGTGTGGGCGGAGAGCGCGCGGCCTAGGGTGACTCGCCATGACAGCAGCCTCGGCGCCCGCGCCGCTCCTCCGTGACCGGCGGTTTCTTCTTCTGGCGGCGGCCCGTACCGTCTCGGTGCTGGGCAATGGATTCGCGCGGGTGGCGCTGGCGTTCGCGGTGCTGGCCCTCCCCGGCGCGGGGCCCGGGAAGCTCTCGCTGGTGCTCGCCTGCCAGGCACTTCCGCAGCTTCTCTTCGTCCTTGTCGGCGGGGTGATCGCCGACCGGATGTCGCGCTCGCGGCTGATGGTTCTCTCCGATGCCGTCGGCGCCGCCGCGTACGGGGGACTGGCCGCGATGGTGCTCACGGGCCACGCGCCCCTGTGGGCCCTGTGCGTCCTGGCGGTGCTGGCCGGGACGGCCACCGCGATGTTCCTGCCGGCGATGGAGGGTGTCGTCCCGCTGATCGTGCCCGCGCACCATCTCCAGCGGGCGAACGGCGCGCTGCGGATCGGCACGAACAGCGCCATGCTGCTCGGCCTCGCGCTCTCGGGGGTGTCCGTGGCCCTGGTCGGCGCGGGCTGGGCCCTCGCGCTGAACGCCGTGTCCTTCGCCGTCAGCGCGCTGTTCGTGAACGGTCTGCGGCTCACCACCTCGCCCCGCGCCGTCTCCTCCGGCTGGGCGGATCTGCGGGACGGCTGGCACGAGTTCGCCTCCCGGCAGTGGCTGTGGGCGGTGGTCGCCCAGTACGCCGTCGTCGTCGCCGCGATCAACGCGACCCTCGGGGTCCTCGGCCCCCTGACGGCCGAGGAAGGGCTGGGCGGCGCGCGGGCCTGGTCACTGATCGTCGCGGCCCAGGCGCTGGGAATGATCGCGGGCGCCGGTATCGCCACGCGCGTACGGGTACGCCGGCCGGTCCTGGTCGCGGTGCTGGCGACCTTCCCGGCCGCCGCCCCCATGATCCTGCTCTCCGCGCACGCGCCCGTCTGGTCGATCGCCGCCGCCATGTTCTGCGCGGGTGTCGCCAACGACATCTTCGGAGTGCTGTGGTCCACCACCGTCCAGCGCGAAGTGCCCGAGGCGGCGCTCTCCCGCGTCAGTTCCTACGACATCTTCGGATCCCTGGCCTTCGCCCCGCTGGGCCTGCTGATCGCGGGCCCGATCGCCGCGAGGACCGGCACGGGCCCCGCCCTCGCGGGCTGCGCGGCCCTGGTCGTCCTCGCCACCGCCGCCGCCCTGCTGGCCCCCCAGGTACGCACACTCCGCACACCGGCACACCCCCTGGACGAACACGGCACGTCCGCCCGGACCCGCCCCCACCCGGTCCCGTCCCCGGCCACCCCGGACCACGACTGACCCCGATCAACCCCGGCAGGACGTCGCCGTCGGCGTGCGGGCTCGGCGCTCACGGCGTGAGGGCGATAACGGTGTGGGGACGTTCACGGCGCGGGGACGCTCACGGTGTGAGGACGATGCGGCCGTTGACCGAGCGGCTCTCCATCCGTTCGTGCGCGGTCACGGCGTCGGCCAGTGGGAGGACATCGACCTCGGTCTCGGCCAGGCCGTCCGCGACCGCCCTCAGCGCGGCCTCGGCCGCGGGCCGGAGTTCCTCCATGTGCGCCGGAATGTAGGAGCCCGCCGAGAACCCGGAGACGGTCAAACCGTTGAGCCAGAGGCGGTTGCTGTCGATGGGATTGTTCCAGTCGCCACTCGCGTTGCCGACCAGCAGGAGACGGCCGTACGGTGCCAGCAGATCGAGGCTCCGGGCCCGGACCGCACCCCCCACCGGGTCGATGACGACATCGAACGTCTGGCCGTGGAGGGCGTCGGGCAACTCCGCGGAGTCGACGATCTCGTCGTACGGCAGTCTGGTGGCGGAGGCCGCCTCCAGCTTGCCGGCGCGGACGGAACCGACCACCCGTGACGCACCGAGCTGTCGTGCGATGCCGGGAAAAGCGGATGCGAAACCACCCAGGGCGCCGTGGACGAGGATGCTCTCCCCCGCGGACATGCGGGCGACGCGGGTGAGTGCGAGGGAGGCCATCGCCGCGTTGGGGACGGCCGCGACGGCGAGGGCGGGATCGATGCCGTAGCCCTCCGTGGATATGACGAGGGCCTGGTCGCTGACGAGCACCGAGGCATACCCTCCCGTGCCGGTGGCGGAGAGCGTGACCACCTGCTCGCCGACCGCGAAGCCGGTCACCCCGTCGCCGAGCGCGCTTACCGTGCCCGCGACTTCGAGACCGGGAACGAACGGCGGCCGGGGCAGCCCCTCCTGGTCCTTGAACAGCCCCTGGCGGAAGAAGACGTCGATGAGCCCGACGGCCGCGTGGGTGACGTCGATCGAGATCTGTCCGGGCCGGGGTTCCGGATCGGGCAGATCGACGACGCCCAGCACGGTCGGGTCGCCGAATCGTGTGAGGTGAACGGCTTTCATGATGGTTCCTTTTCTTTTGCGCTGTTTCGCACCGTTTCGCGTTCTTTCGCGCTGTTTCGCGCGTGACCGCTGAAGGTCGCGTTCCAGGAGTCGTAGCGCCGTAACGCACCTCGTGATGCGTTACGGCGAACGTAGCATGCTCCCACCGAATAGCGCACCTCGCGAGCGTTAGAGTTCGGGTATGCACCGCAGAGCCCGATCGACCGAGGACAAGACACGTCGCTCCGAAGACCTGCTGGCGGCGGCCGAGGCGCTCGCCCTGGAGCTCGGCGGCGTCCGGCACATCACCCTGGCGCCGGTCACCGAACGCGCGGGCCTGCACCGCACCGGCGTGCGGCGCTACTACGCCAGCAAGGAGGAACTGCTTCTCGAACTGGCCGAGCGGGGATGGGGCCGGTGGCGCGACGCGATCAAGGGCGAGGCCGGCGATCGCACCGGGCTCGGGCCCCGGCAGATCGCGAAGCTCGTCGCCGGGACTCTCGCCTCGCTGCCCGTCTTCTGCGACCTGCTGACCCATGTCCCGTTGTCCCTCGAAGGCGACGTCGACATCGAACGGGCCCGCCGTTACAAGACCAACGCCTTCGCCGCTCACGACGAGATCGTGAGCACGCTGGATCGCGCGAGCGGCATGACGGCCGAGCAGATCGAGGGCCTGCTGGCCACGGCACTCGCGCTCGCGGCGAGCCTCTGGCAGGTGTCACACCCGACTCCGACGCTCGCCGCCCTCTACGAGCAGGTACCGCGCTGGGGCCATGTCGCCCTCGATTTCGCCCCGAGACTCGGCTTCCTTCTCGAAGCGACCGCGGTCGGACTCGTCGAGACGATGGCTCCGACGGACGCGCGCTGAAGAGGGAGAGTTGAAGAGGGAGAGCTGAAGACGGAGAACGGGACGCGCCCCGAGCCCGCCCCGAGCCCGCACCGAGCCCGCCCCGAGCCCGCACCGCTCCCGACCCCCGGGGCGGCGCGGGAATGGGGTGGCGGGGCAGGATGTTCCCGTAATGGCGGAGGGGGTCTCCGCTTGGACCGGTACCGAAGCGGAGAGAAGCGGAGCTATGCGCGTCGAGATCTGGAGTGACATCGCCTGTCCCTGGTGCTACATCGGGAAGGCCCGTTTCGAGAAGGGGCTGGCGGCCTTCGCCCATCGGGACGAGGTCGAGGTGGTGCACCGGTCCTTCGAGTTGGATCCGGGGCGGGCCAAGGGGAATGTCGGTCTGGTGGTCGACATGCTGGCGGAGAAGTTCGGGCGGAGCCGGGAGGAGGCGCTCGCCATGGAGGAGCACGTGGCCTCCAACGCGCGGTCCGAGGGGCTCGGTTACCGGATCGAGGGGCGCGACCACGGCAGTACGTTCGACATCCACCGGGTGCTCCATCTCGCCAAGGCCCACGGCCGGCAGGACGCGCTGCTGGATCTCGCGTACAAGGCCAACTTCGCCGAGGACCGGTCCATCTACGACCAGGAGACCCTGGTGGGCCTCGCGGTCGAGGCCGGGCTCGCGGAGGGCGAGGTGCGCCGGGTCCTCGCCGACCCCGACGCCTACGCCGACGACGTACGGGCCGACGAGCGCGAGGCCGCCGAGCTGGGGGCGAACGGGGTGCCGTTCTTCGTACTCGACCGGCGGTACGGAGTCTCCGGCGGGCAGCCGGCCGAGCTTTTCACCCAGGCCCTGGAGCAGGCGTGGCAGGGACGTGTGATCACGCCCGTCGCCGTCACCGCGCCGGATGCCGCGGTGTGCGACACCGACGGTTCCTGCGAGATTCCGCAGGCCGGAGCCCATTCATAAGGACTGCTTGGGTGTGCTCATTAGTATTAAGCGATTGACTATGAGGTAGGCGGGTTCCAGGGTGGGTTCATGGACACCCTGGGAGGCGCCGAGTTCGCGCCCGAGACGACCTATCTCAACACCGCCAGTTGCGGTCTGCTGCCCCGCAGGGCCGTCGCCGCCGTGCACGCGCTGGTCGAGGAGAACGCGAGCGGGCGCGGGGTGGGCATGGGGAACTTCGAGACGGTCGGCGCCGCCCGTGCCTCCTTCGCCCGGCTCGCCGGTGTGCCGGCCGAGCGCGTCGCCACCGGCGGCGGGGTCTCGATCCATGTCGGACTGATCGCGGCCACGCTGCCGGCGGGCGCCGAAGTCCTCCTCCCCGAAGGGGACTTCAGCTCGGTGATCACACCGTTCGCCGTACGGGGCGACCTCAAGCTGCGGTACGCGCCGCTGGCGGAGCTCGCGGAGGCGGTACGGCCGGGCACCGCGCTGGTGGCGTTCTCCGCGGTTCAGTCGGCGGACGGCCGGATCGCCGATCTGGCGGCGGTACGGGCCGCCGCCGTCGCGCACGGCGCCCGTACGCTGGTCGACACCACCCAGTCGGCGGGCTGGCTGACCGTGGACGCGGGAGCGTTTGACTACACCGTCACCGGCGGGTTCAAGTTCCTCGTCTGTCCGCGCGGTACGTCATTCCTCACGGTGACGGAAGAGGCGCAGGAGACGCTGGTGCCGCTGCACGCGGGGTGGATCGCGGGGGAGGACCTCTGGGCCAGCACCTACGGTCCCGTCAAGGAACTGGCCCACTCCGCGCGCCGGTTCGACGAACCGACGTCCTTCCTCTCGTACCACGGCGCCGCCGAGTCCCTCGCGCTGCTGGAGGAGATCGGAGCCGACGCGGTCCGCGCGCACAACACGGCGCTCGCCGCCCGCTTCCGGGAGGGCCTGATCGGCCTCGGCCATGAGCCGGTTCCCGCCGAGGGCTCCGTCATCGTCTCCGTACCGGGGCTGACACACCGTCACCCGGACCTCGAACGGGCCCGGGTGGCCGTCGCGATCCGCGCGGGCAATGTGCGGGCCGCCTTCCACATCTACAACTCCACCGCGGATGTGGACCGGGCGCTGGATGTGCTGGCCGGGTGAGTGACCGGCCCGGCTGGTTCCGCCGGTCCGGTCAGCCGGGTCGGTCCCGGTCGGTCAGGTCAGCTCGGTAAGTTCGGTCAGTTCGCAGGGGTGGGTCAGGAAGTTCCCCAGCAGACCTTCCGCGTCACCGGACTTGTAGGTCTGGGCCACGCCGGTCAGCCTGTTCCCTTCGAGCCGGAGGCCGAGGAGCAGACGAGGACTGCTGACGCGCGCGTCCGCCGTCGGCAACTGCCAGGGGACATCGGCCCGTAGATCCCAGGCGTCCGAGGCGAGGGCCGGGGCGCGGGCGATCAACGGGGCGGCCGCGGCGGCGCCCTCGCCCGTGCCGTCGCCGTCACCGAGCCGGATCTCGACCTGAGGACCGACCTCGTGATCGCCCTGACGGCTCTCCTGACGGCTCCCTTGACGATTTTCCTGACGAGACGTCAGAAAGCGCACCGCTATGGGGACATCGCCCTCGGGTGTGCCGATCCTGCCCGCCCACGCACCACCCGCCGGCAGCCTCGAAGGACGCTCGGGGTCGGGGATCCACGGGGAGATACGCTCGCTCGTACAGCCCGGGACGAGTACGTCCAGTACGTACCGGACGATCGCGTCGCGCGCCGCCTTGCCGGTGCTGTTGGACAGCACGGCGAGGGAAAGCTCTCGTCCGGGCACGGCGACCGTCATCGCCGCGACCCCGCCCCCGCCGCCGCCATGGCTGAGCACGGTCAGGTCCGCGCCGTCCGCGGGTCCTTCGGCGCGCGACACACACCAGCCGAGCCCGTAGCCGACATGGGCGTTGATCGGGACCCCGGTCCTCATGGCCGCGGCGGTGTCCGGCTTCAGCAGCCGCTCGTACGACTGTGCGAAGAGCGCCAGTTCACCGGCCGGGGCCCAGCCGAGGGTGGCACCGGGGTGGTCGCAGCCGTAGTCCGGGTAGGCGCGGCCGTCGACGGTGTAGCGGACCGCCGAGGGCGCGGGGCCCGGGTAGGTACGGGCGATATGGCAGCCGGTGAGTCCGAGCGGCTCGAACACCCGCTCCCGTACGAACGCGCTCAACTCCTGCCCGGTGACCGTCTCCAGCAGCCGCCCCAGGGCCCGGTAACCGAGATTCGCGTACTCGAAGCCGGTGCCCGGCTCCCGGTGGAGCCGGGTGTAGGCGTCCGCGTCGACCGTCCGCGCCCCGTCTCCGTAGTCCCAGGCGTAGAACGCGCCGAGACCGCCCCGGTGCTGGAGCAGCTGACGTACCGTCGGCGCCGGCCACCGGTCGTGGCCTGCGGAGGGCGTGCGTACGGCCCCGGGCACCGGCTCGTCCAGATCCAGCAGTCCTTCGTCGGCCGCCAGACAGACGGCGGTCGCCGTGACCGGCTTGGTGACGGAGGCCAGTCCGTACGCCGTGGCGGGTGTCGCCGGGCGGCCGGTGGCGGTGTCGGCCGTGCCGTACGCCTCCGCGAGGACCACCTCGCCCCGCTCGGCCACCGCGACCGAGACCGAGGGAGCGCCGTGCTCCGCCAGGGCCCCGGCGCAGAACTCCCCCAGGCCGTGGCGGAGTTTGTCCAGTCGCTCGTCCATCGTTGAAGGCCCCTTCCCGCACCCGGCTTTCGCCGGTGCTGTCGACCGGTCTACGCCCGGTGCTGCTGCCCGGTCCGCGGACGGCCCTTCTCGCTTGGGTGCCGCTCCTCCGCCGGGCCGGGGACCTCCGCCGAAGGTCGCTCCTCCGCCGGACCCGGCACCTCCGCTGTACGCGTCTCCCCGTGCCGTTCCGGACACTCCTGGGTCTCCCGGCAGAGGTTCGTCTCGACCTTGGCGAGCAGCCGCGTCAGCTCCTCGCGCTCGGCGTCGTCGAGCCCCGCCAGCGTGTGTTCCTCCAGGGTCGTCCAGGCGTTCGCGACCTCCCAACGCAGCGCACAGCTCTCCCCGGTCGCCTCGACCAGCACCGCCCGCCGGTCCCCCGGATCGGCCGAGCGCTTCACATAACCGGCCTGGTCCAGCCGCTGGAGCATCTTGGTGACGGTCGACGGATCGAGATCCATCGACTTGATCAGTTCGGACTGGCGCGCGGTGTCCGTGTCCCAGAGATACATCATCAGAAGCTCCTGGCCCGGGTAGAGGCCGGCGCTCCGCAGCAGCTTCGCCGCCGCGATGCGGTGCAGCCGCGCGACCCGGGACAGGCTGTGGCTGACCGGGCCGCCTCGCGCGGCGCCCGGCAGATCGCCCGACGGGCCGTCCGGCAGTCGATCCGGCAGTTCGTCCGACAACTCGTCCGCCGGGTCGCGTGGCAGGTCGGGTGGCGCGTCGCCGGTACAGGCAGGGTCGTCCGTGCGCTCCGAGGTCATGGGGAAGAGTTTAGCTTGGTCGGCCAAGGAATACGTTAGGGTGATCCACGGTTGATTACTTGGCCGACCACATACCGGTCGGTGCATCGCAGTCGCCATGTCTGTCGTGCCGGCCGTTCACAGTCGGCCATTCACCGCTCCGGGAGCGTTCATGACCACAGCGTTCGACCCGATCGACCTCTCGGGTACGCAGCTCGCCAACCGCATCGCCATGGCTCCGATGACCCGCAGCCGCGCCTTCGGCACCGGCCACTCGCCCACCGACTCGGTGGTGGAGTACTACGCGCAGCGCGCCTCCGCCGGTCTGATCATCACCGAGGGAACCCAGCCCTCCGTGGTCGGCCAGGGCTACCCGGACACCCCCGGTCTGCACAGCGCCGAGCAGATCGCGGGCTGGCGCAAGGTCACCGACGCCGTACACGCCAAGGGCGGCAAGATCTTCGCCCAGATCATGCACGCCGGCCGGATCGGCCACCCGGACCTGCTTCCCGACGGTCTGGTGCCGGTGAGCGCCTCCGCCGTCGCCGCGGAGGGACAGGTCTATCTCCACGACGGCCCCAAGGACTTCGTCACCCCGCACGAGCTGACCTCCGACGAGATACGGGAGACCATCGCGGACTTCGCCTCCGCCGCCCGCAACGCGATCGAGGCCGGGTTCGACGGGGTCGAGCTGCACGGTGCCAACGGCTATCTGATCCACCAGTTCCTGGCCCCTGGCTCCAATGTGCGCACCGACGAGTGGGGTGGCTCGGTGGAGGGCCGTATCCGCTTCGCGGTCGAGGTGACCCGCGCGGTCGCCGACGAGATCGGCGCCTCGCGCACCGCGATCCGGATCTCGCCCGGAAACCAGTACAACAGCATCGTGGAGCCCGAGCCCGACGCCGCGTACATCGCGCTGGTCAAGGAGTTGGAGCCGCTCGGCCTCGCCTATCTGCACCTGATCGAGAACACCCGTGATCTGACGGTCGTGCTGCGCAAGCAGTTCTCGGGCACGCTCGTCCTCAACGCCGCGACCGAGGGCTTCACCGGCGCCGGTGAGCTGAAGCTGATCGAGGACGGTACGGCGGACATCGTCTCCTTCGGAGCGCTCTTCCTCGCCAACCCCGATCTGCCGGACCGGCTGAAGACCGACGGCCCGTACAACACCCCTGACCCGGCGACCTTCTTCGGCGGCGACGACAAGGGCTACATCGACTATCCGTTCCTGGAGAACTGACCGGCTCCTGGAGAACTGACCGGCGCGGATGAACAGGGGTGCGGGGCAGACCGTCATGGTCTGCCCC
>NZ_JBSGVS010000049.1:0-78034 GCF_053608565.1 Streptomyces sp. NPDC055025 | reverse complement strand
GTCACCAGATCGACATTCCCGGTCCGCTCCCCCTGCCCGAACAGACACCCCTCCACCCGGTCCGCCCCCGCCATCAGCGCCAGCTCCGCCGCCGCGACAGCCGTGCCCCGGTCATTGTGCGGATGCACCGACAGACACACGAACTCACGCCGCGACAGATGACGCGACATCCACTCGAAACGGTCCGCATGCGTCGACGGCGTCGAACGCTCCACCGTCGCCGGCAGATTCAGAATGATCTCCCGCCCCGCCCCCGGCTCCCACACATCCATCACGCCCTCACACACCTCCAGGGCGAAATCCAGCTCGGTGTCCGTGAAAATCTCCGGACTGTACTGATAACCGAACACCGTCTCCGGACCCAGGATCTTCTCCGCGTACTCCATCACCAGCCGCGTACCGTCCACAGCGATCCGCCGGACCTGCTCCCTCGACCCCCGGAACACCACACGCCGGAACTCCGGAGCCGTCGCGTTGTACAGATGCACCGTCGCACGATGAGCACCCCGCAGCGACTCGACCGTACGCTCGATCAGCTCCTCCCGCGCCTGCGTCAGCACCGAGATCGTCACATCCTCCGGAACCGCACCCTCCTCGATCACCGACCGCACAAAAGCGAAATCCGTCTCCCCCGACGACGGAAAACCCACCTCGATCTCCTTGTAACCCATACGCACCAGCAGATCGAACATCTCCCGCTTACGCACCGGCGACATCGGATCGATCAACGCCTGATTACCATCACGCAAATCCGTCGACAGCCAGCGCGGAGCAACAGTGACCCGCTTGTCGGGCCAAGTGCGGTCAGGAATGTCCACCGCCTCATACCGGCCGTACTTATGGATGGGCATTCCCGACGGGCGCTGGGTGTGGGTCGCGTTGGTGACGGGCGTGGCGCCGCCGACAGAGGCGAAAGAAGATTCAGACATTGCGCAGGGCTCCTCGTGTGTCCACTGGGACGGCCGACGGGGCGCGATCGCCGCAACGCCAGACTCCGCGGGGAGGGGGTCGGCCTACGACTACAGGCCCTCGCCGCGGCAGCTAAGGAGAAGCAGCCCGAAACGCATGATGCGAGGGAGCCTAGCCCAGCCGCACGGTCCTCGCCGGTCCGTATCAGCATGCGGAACCGGAACCGCCCTCTCCTCGATCCACGAAGGTATTCCCCGGACCCCGACAGATCACTCCATTTCAGCAACCTCGCTCGCGATGGGTGCAATCTCCATCACGGAGTGCCACATTGCCTCTATGGACGCCAACACTCCCGTTTTCTGCACCATCGTGCCGCCGCATGTCCTCGACAAGCTCGCGGGTGCGGACGATCCGGCCGTCTCCGGGCCCGCCCGCCGCACCCTGGAGGCCGACTCCTCCCAGCGCACGCGACGCCGGCTGACGGCGATCCGCGCCGTCGCGCCGTCGCGGGCCGCCGAGCCGGCGGGAAAGCCGGACCGCGCCATCCACGACTGCCGGCACGGCACCGTCCTGCCGGGCACGAAGGTCCGCGGGGAGGGCTCCGAGCCCGGCAGGGACGCCACCGTCAATCGCGCGTACAGCGGGCTCGGCGCCACCTTCGAGCTGCTGCTGAAGGCATACGGCCGCGATTCCCTGGACGGCGCGGGACTGCCGCTGACCGCCAGCGTCCACTACGACCGGGAGTACGCGAACGCCTTCTGGGACGGCGAGCAGATGGTCTTCGGCGACGGTGACGGCGAGATCTTCCTGGACTTCACGATCCCGGTCGATGTGATCGGCCATGAGCTGGCCCACGGGGTCACGCAGTACACGGCCAATCTCAGCTACTACGGGCAGTCGGGCGCCCTGAACGAGTCCATGTCGGACGTTCTCGGCTCGCTGGTCAAGCAGTTCACCCTGGACCAGACGGCCGACCAGGCCGACTGGCTGATCGGCCAGGGCCTGCTCGCGCCGCGCGTCACCGGCGTCGCGCTGCGCTCCATGAAGGCGCCGGGCACGGCGTACGACGACGATGTGCTCGGCAAGGACCCGCAGCCGGCCGTCATGGACGACTACGTACGGACGAACCAGGACAACGGCGGGGTGCATATCAACTCCGGCATCCCCAACCACGCGTTCTATCTGCTCGCCGAGCGGCTCGGCGGAAAGGCGTGGGAGCGGGCGGGGCGGATCTGGTTCGACGTGCTGACCGGGGGCGAACTGGCCGTCGACGCGGACTTCGCGGACTTCGCCCGGCTGACGGTCGCGGCGGCGCGGTCCCGCTTCGGGGACGGGGCGGAGCACGAGGCGGTGGTCAAGGCATGGTCCCAGGTCGGCGTCCCCACGGCGTGAAGGGCGTGACGGGAAGGGCATGGGCGCGGGAGCGTCGGCTACCGCGCCCGCCCTCCAGGCACTAGACAGGAGCCATGCGTATCGAAGTGCGTCGTACGGGCGGTTTCGCGGGCATCGAGCGCAGGGCCGAGGTCGACACCTCGTCCCTGCCCGACACCCCCGTCTGGCGGGAACTCGCGGAACAGGCCATCACGGACGCCACCGGGACCCCCCGCTCCCCCGTGGTGCCCGACGGCTTCAGCTATCGGATCACCGTCGACGACCACGAGTTCCACTGCGCCGACCCCCACCTCTCCGAGGCCCAGCGCACCCTGATCTCCCGCGTCCTGAAGGAAGGCGCCTGAGCCCTGTCCGGCCGGGGCACGGACAGGGCGGGCGGCAAAGACCGTCGGCCGGGGTGGCCCCGTTCAGAAGCCGAGTTTGCGGAGCTGCTTCGGGTCGCGCTGCCAGTCCTTGGCGACCTTGACATGGAGGTCGAGGAAGACCGGGGTGCCGAGCAGGGCCTCGATGTGTTTGCGGGACTTGGTCCCGACCTCCTTGAGGCGCTTGCCCTTCGGGCCGATGATGATTCCCTTCTGGCTGGGACGCTCGATATAGACGTTCGCGTGGATGTCCAGGAGCGGCTTGTCCGCCGGGCGGTCCTCGCGCGGGAGCATCTCCTCGACCACGACCGCGATCGAGTGCGGGAGTTCGTCCCGTACGCCTTCCAGCGCGGCCTCGCGGATCAGCTCGGCCACCATGACCTGCTCGGGCTCGTCGGTGAGATCGCCCTCCGGGTAGAGCGGGGGGCTCTCCGGGAGCAGGGGGACCAGCAGGTCCGCCAGCAGGCCGATCTGCTGGTCGCCGACGGCCGAGACCGGGACGATCTCCGCCCACTCCAGACCGATCTCCTTGCCGAGCAGATCGATCGCGATGAGCTGCTCGGCGAGCGTCTTGGAGTCGACGAGGTCCGTCTTGGTGACGACGGCGACCTTCGGCGTCTTCTTGATGGCCGCCAGTTCCTTGGCGATGAACCGGTCGCCGGGGCCGAGCTTCTGGTCGGCGGGCAGACAGAAACCGATCACGTCGACCTCGGCCCAGGTCGTCCGTACGACATCGTTCAGGCGCTCGCCGAGCAGGGTGCGCGGCTTGTGGAGGCCAGGGGTGTCGACCAGGATGAGCTGGGCCTCGGGGCGGTGCACGATGCCACGGACGGTGTGCCGGGTGGTCTGCGGCCGGTTCGAGGTGATGGCCACCTTCTGACCGACGAGAGCGTTCGTGAGGGTGGACTTGCCCGCGTTGGGGCGGCCGACGAAGCAGGCGAAGCCCGCCCGGTGGGGGACTTCGGCTGTCTCGGGAGAGGAGGTACGAGCGCTCATGGCGCCCATTCTCCCCGATCGTTCACGCCGCGCCGACCAGATGGGCCACGGCGGTCACCACCGGGCGTCCCCGACGGGCGTGGGCGGACCGCCACCGGCCGGTGCGCCGCGCGCGGGTCAGCTCGCCTCGACGGTCACCCGCAGCACGCCGTCGGGGCCCGCCACCAGGACCGGGGTTCCCGCGCCGCCCAGATCACGCACGGCCGCGAGGTCCTCGTCGGACGGCGTCTCCGCCTCGGTGACCACGGCCGCCGCCTCCAGTGAGTTCGCACCGCTGGCCACGGCCATCGCGACGGCGGTGCGCAGCGCGCTGAGCCTGAGGGAGGCCAGCTCCACGGTGCCGGCGACATAGGTACGCCCGGTCTCGTCCCGTACGGCCGCGCCCTCCGGTACGCCGTTACGGGCACGGGCGCTCCGGGCCAGGGTGATGATCTTGCGGTCCTCGGGGCCGGGGCCGGTGCCGGGATCGGTGCTCTCAGTCATGTGCCGAGCATAGGCAGCGGGTGCGGTGCCCCCGTCGACGGGGAGCGGCCGCGACCGGGACGCCCTGCGCCGCCGGGACATGGTCCCGCACGCGAGCCGGCGCGCCGGTCAGCCCGCGACCGGGTACAGCGAGCCGCGCCGGCCCTCCGGTGACGCCAGCCACTCCAGCTTCGCCGCCGTGTCCGCCTCCGGCAGCGGGGTGTGCAGCATGATCACCAGATCGGGCCTGGCCGGCACCCGGAGCTGGGTGGACTCCAGCAGCAGGGTGCCGACCAGCGGGTTCTCCAGCTCCTCGCGCACCTGTCCGGCGGGCGCGATGTCCCGCCGGTCCCACAGCCGGGCGAATTCGTCGCTGCGCTCCTTCGCCTCCCGCACCAGGGCCTGGAACCCCTCGTCGTCGGGACACTCCGAGTACGCGGCGCGGAACTGGGCGACGATCCGCGGCGCGATCTGCGCCCAGTGCGTGATCCGTGCGCGGTAGATCGGATCGGTAAAGAAATTGATCAGACAGTTCCTGGAGAACCCGGGCCGCAGACCGTGGACCGCCGAGGCCGCGTCGTTGTACATGATCACGTTCCAGTAGCCGTCCATGATGTGCGCGGGGTACGGCATCCAGGCGTCGATCAGCCGCCGCAGCCCGGTGCACATACCGAGCGCCGCCGGATCCACCTCCGGCGGGGGCGGGTTGAGCCCCGCCAGCACATACAGATGGCGCCGTTCGGTGCCGCTGAGTCTGAGCACCCGCGCCACCGAGTCCAGGACCTGTGGCGAGACGGTGATGTCCCTGCCCTGTTCCAGCCACTGGTACCAGGAGACGCCGACGCCCGCGAGGACGGCCACCTCCTCGCGCCGCAGCCCCGGTGTACGGCGCCGGGCGCCGCCGTCCGGCAGGCCCGCCTCGGCCGGGCTGACCCGGGCGCGTCTGCTCATCAGGAACTCACGCAGTTCGCTGAGGCGGTGCGCCTTTCCGGTCCCCCCGGTGGTCTGCCCGGTCCGCCCGGTCCGCGTGGCCATCTGGAGTCCCCCTGCCGAACCGCCCCGCCCAACTGCCTTCGCCGGCCCGCCTGGTGGTGCCGCCAACAGGATAAGTTCCCGCTCCCCACGCCTATTCCTGCCGCCCCAGGCTGTCGGGCATGGCATTCGAGACCTCCACGACTGGTTCCTCCGACACCGGGCCGCCCGGCACGCGTGAACCCGCCTCGGCCCCCGCACCCGCACACGCCCCCGCCCCCGGGTCCGAGTCCGGCGCCGCGTCCGCTCCCGGGCGGCTCACCGGCCGGGCCAGGCTGATCCTCATGGTGCTGTGCGCCGCCCAGTTCATGGTGGCGCTCGACTTCTCCGTACTGAATGTGGCCCTGCCCGTCCTCGGCGCGGATCTCGGGATGAGCCGGTCCGCGCTGCAATGGGCGGTCACGGCCTTCGCGTTGCCGTCCGGCGGCTTTCTGCTGCTCTTCGGCCGGATCGCCGATCTCTACGGCCGGCGCCGGCTGTTCCTCACCGGTCTCGCGCTCTTCGGCGCGGCCTCGCTGCTGGCCACCCTGGCCTGGAACCCGGCGGTCTTCCTGGCCGGGCGCGCGCTCCAGGGGCTGGGCGCCGCCGTGATCGTCCCGACCGGCATGTCGCTGCTGACCACCACCTTCCCGGAGGGGCCGCAACGAGACCGGGCACTGGGCATCAGCGGCACCCTGCTCTCGCTCGGTTTCACCATCGGCATGGTGCTGGGCGGTGTGCTGACCGACACCCTGGGCTGGCGCTCCACGATGGGACTGCTCGCCGTCGCCGCGCTCATCGTGCTCGCACTGGCGTCCGGCCTGCTGCCCGAGTCCCGTACCCCCGACCGCCCACGGCTCGACATCCCGGGCGCGGTGACCGTGACGGGCGGGCTGCTGGCCGTGATCTACGCGCTGTCGACCGCAGCCGACCACGGTTTCGGTGGTGCGGATGTGCTGATGACCCTGATCGCGGGCGTCGCGCTGCTGGTGGCCTTCGTCCTGGTCGAGTCGCGCAGTGCCGCTCCGCTGGTCTCCCTGCCCATGCTGGGCAGGCGCACCGTGGCATTCGGCAATCTGGGCGGTCTGGTCACCTTCTCGATGATGAGCACGGTGGTCTTCGTCCTCACCCTCTATCTCCAGGACTCGCTCGGGCTGTCCGCCTTCGAGACCGGTCTGGTCTTCGGGCTCCAGGGTGTGCTGTCCGTGGTGGCGGGCTCGCTGGCCGTCCGGCTGATCGGCCGCTTCGGTGCCCGTCGCGCCCTGGCCGTCTCCCTGCTCGGTCAGGGGCTGTTCACCGCGACCCTGCTGGGTCTGGGCAGCGGCTCGGGGGTCGTGCTGGCGACGGTGGGGGTCTCGCTGGCGAGCATGTGCCATCTTGTCGCGGTCATCTCGTACGGACTGACGGTGACCTCGGGTGTCCCGGACAGGGAGCAGGGGCTCGCGACGGGTCTGGTGACCACGACCCAGCAGGTCGGCATCACGGTCGGTATCCCGCTGCTGGGCTCGGTCGCGGCGGCTCAGATCGTGCTCTACGACGGGGTACGGCTCGTCCTGGCCGTGGACGCGGCGATCGTGGTCGTGGCGGCGCTGCTGGTGGCGGCGGGGCTCCGTACCACCGGGCGCCGGACGCCACGGTCCTGACCGCCCCCTGGGCCCCTGGGCCCCCGGGGGCCCTCAGGGCCGGTCGAGCCGCAGCCGCTCCGCCCTCGGCAGACCGGCCACCACCAGGTCGTACGAGTCCTCGATCAGCTCCCGCACCATCCGCGCGGGCAGTTCCCCGACCGTCACCGTGTTCCAGTGGCGCTTGTTGAGATGCCAGCCGGGGACGATCGCGGTATGCGTCTCGCGCAGCCGGATCGCCTCCTCCGGATCGCACTTGAGGGCGATCTTCAGCGGCCGTTCCTCCAGCGCGCAGAACGCGAAGATCTTGCCGCCCACCCGGAAGACCGTGAGACCGGGGCTGCGGGGGAACGGGACGTCCTCGGACGTCCCGTTCAGCCCCAGGCACGAGGCCTTCAGCTCTTCCGGTCTCACGCGTCCTCCGGTGTCACGCGGCGGGCTCCTCCTTGCGCACCGGCTCCACCAGGACCGTGACGATCTTGTTGCGGCGGCCGGCCGGGGACTCCGCCGTCAGCCGCAGACCGCGCCCGTCGGGCAGCTCCACCTCGGCGCTCGCCCCGGCGATCGGGACCCGGCCCAGCGCCTTGGCCAGCAGTCCGCCGACCGTCTCCACATCCTCGTCGTCGTACTCGTCGAACCCGAACAGCTCGCCGAGATCACCGATGTCGAGCCGGGCCGTGACCCGGTAGGAGCCGTCACCGATCTCCTCGACCGGCGGCAGTTCACGGTCGTACTCGTCGGTGATCTCGCCGACGATCTCCTCCAGGATGTCCTCGATCGTGACGATGCCGGCCGTGCCGCCGTACTCGTCGATGACGACCGCGACATGGCTGCGCTCCTGCTGCATCTCGCGGAGCAGATCGCCGGCGTTCTTGGTGTCGGGGACGAAGGCGGCGGGACGCATCGCCGTGGAGACCAGATCGCTCTCGGAGTCCCGGTTGATATGGGTCTTTCTGACCAGGTCCTTGAGATACACGATGCCGACCATGTCGTCCTCGTTCTCCCCGGTCACCGGGATCCGGGAGAAGCCGGAGCGCAGGGCCAGGGTCAGCGCCTGCCGGATCGTCTTGTACCGCTCGATACAGACCAGGTCCGTGCGCGGGACCATGACCTCCCGTACGAGGGTGTCGCCCAGCTCGAAGACGGAGTGGACCATCCGGCGCTCGTCGTCCTCGATGAGGGACTCCTGCTCGGCGAGGTCGACCAGGGCCCGCAGCTCGGCCTCACTGGCGAACGGTCCCTTGCGGAAACCCTTGCCCGGGGTGAGGGCGTTGCCGAGGAGGATCAGCAGCTGCGGGATCGGGCCCATGATCCTGGCGAGCGGCAGCAGCACATACGCCGAGGCCGTCGCCGTGTTCAGCGGATGCTGGCGCCCGATGGTGCGCGGGGAGACGCCCACCGCGACATAGGAGACGAGGACCATCACCCCGATCGCGACGACCAGCGCCGACCAGGTCTCCTCGAACTCGTTGAGACAGACGTAGGTGACCAGCACCCCGGCCGCCATCTCACAGGCGACCCGGACGAGCAGGGCCACATTCAGATAGCGCGTCGGATCGGCGGCGACCTGCTCCAGCTTGGCCGCGCCGCGCCGCCCCGAGCGGACGGCCTCGGCCGCCCGGAAGCTGGAGACCCGGGCGAGGCCCGCCTCGGCCGACGCCGCCAGCCAGGCGACGACGACCAGGGCGACCGCTCCGACGATCAGTTGCGCGGTCACGAGACGGTGGGCGCGGGGGACGGACCCGTGAGCCCCTGTTCGGATCGCCAGCCGTCGACGATCGCCGCCTGGAGGCCGAACATCTCGGCCTTCTCGTCCGGCACCTCATGGTCGTAACCGAGGAGATGCAGCACACCGTGGACGGTGAGCAGCTGGAGCTCCTCGTCCATGGTGTGCCGCGTCGGGGCTTCCTCGCCCTGCTTCTTCGCGACCTCCGGGCAGAGGACGATGTCACCGAGGAGCCCCTGCGGGGGCTCCTCGTCGTCCTTGACCGGCGGACGCAGCTCGTCCATCGGGAAGGACATGACATCCGTCGGGCCCGGCAGATCCATCCACTGGATGTGGAGCTGCTCCATGGCCGCTTCGTCCACGACGATCACCGACAACTCGGAGAGCGGGTGGATGCGCATCCGGGTGAGCGCGTAGCGGGCGACATCGAGGATCGCCTGCTCGTCGACCTCGGTGCCTGACTCGTTGTTGACGTCGATCGACATGGTGCGCTCTTGTTCTACTTCCCGTTTCGGCCGTCGTTGCGGCTGTCGTACTGCTCGTACGCGTCGACGATACGGCCGACGAGCTTGTGCCGTACGACATCCTGCGAGGTGAGACGGGAGAAGTGCACATCGTCCACGCCTTCCAGGATGTCCTGGACCTGGCGCAGACCGCTCTTCGTGCCGCCGGGAAGGTCGACCTGGGTGATGTCACCGGTGATGACTATCTTCGATTCGAACCCGAGCCGGGTCAGGAACATCTTCATCTGCTCGGGGCTGGTGTTCTGGGCCTCGTCGAGGATGATGAACGCGTCGTTGAGCGTGCGGCCGCGCATGTACGCCAGCGGCGCGACCTCGATCGTGCCCGCCGCCATCAGCCGCGGGATCGAGTCGGGGTCGAGCATGTCGTGCAGTGCGTCGTAGAGCGGGCGCAGATACGGGTCGATCTTCTCGTAGAGCGTCCCGGGCAGGAAGCCGAGCCGCTCACCCGCCTCGACGGCGGGCCTGGTCAGGATGATCCGGTTGACCTGCTTGGCCAGGAGGGCCTGGACCGCCTTGGCCATGGCGAGATAGGTCTTGCCCGTACCGGCGGGACCGATGCCGAAGACGATCGTGTGATGGTCGATCGCGTCGACATACCGCTTCTGGTTCAGGGTCTTGGGGCGGATGGTCCGGCCCCGGCTGGACAGGATGTTCTGGGTGAGCACCTCGGCGGGGGTCTCGGGGCCGTCCGCACCGCCGTTCTCGCTCGCCCTGAGCATGGCGATGGAACGTTCCACTGCGTCCTCCGTCATCGGCTGACCGGTGCGGAGCACCAGCATCATCTCGTCGAACAGGCGCTGGACGAGCGCGACATCCGCCGCGCTGCCGCTCGTACTGATCTTGTTGCCCCGGACATGGATGTCCGCGGCCGGGAACGCCTTCTCGATCACGCGGAGCAGGGAGTCGCCTGAGCCCAGGACCGTCACCATGGGGTGATTGGCGGGGACGGTGAAGTGGGTACGTGCCTGCCCCTCCGCGGGGGTCCGGGCTGTAGGTGTCTGAGTCATGGGCCGGCTCTGTGGCCTGCGCATACCTCCCGTTGCAGGGTTCTCGCCGCTCGACAACCTCTGAGGTACCAGCGTACGGCTCCGCACTGACAAGCCCCAGGGCTTTTACCTGTGCCGTTCCTGAACCTTGCGGTACGCGTCGGCGCGGCGCGTCTCCGTGTCGCCTCCGCGTCGCCTCCGCGTCGCCTCCGGGGCGGCGGCCCGGGGTCAGCCCGAGCGGCCGAAACCGATGGTCGGTACGGCCCTGCGCAGCGGCCACGGCCTGCTCGGCGCGGGCAGCAGCTCCTCCAGGAAGGCATAGCGCCGCAGCGCCGCCGGGTCCTGGTCCGAGCAGGCCTGTACGTACTGCCACCAGGTCGCGACCTCCGACCAGCCGGGCGCGGAGAGCGAGCCGCCGAACTCCTGGACCGAGAGCGCGGCGGTCAGTCCGGCGAAGGCCAGCCGGTCCGCGAGCGGCCAGCCGGCGAGCGTGCCGGTGACATAGCCCGCCACGAAGACATCGCCCGCGCCCGTCGGGTCCAGGGCCTCCACCGCGATGGCCGGGACCTCGGCGGTCTCGCCGGTGGCGCCGTCCACGGCGTACGCCCCGTCCGCGCCCAGTGTGACGACGGCGACCGGCACCCGCTCGGCGAGTATCCGCGCGGCTGCCTTGGGGCAGTCGGTACGGGTGTAGCGCATCGCCTCCTCGGCGTTGGGCAGGAAGGCCTCGCAGTGCTCCAGATCGGCCAGTCCGGCCAGATCCCAGCGGCCGGACTCGTCCCAGCCGACATCGGCGAAGATCCGCGCCCCGCGGCGGACTGCGCGGGCGATCCACTCGTCGCGGCGGCCCGGGGTGAGCGCCGCGACGGCGGCGCGGGCGCGGGGCGGGCATTCCGGGAGGGCGCCTTCGGGCGGCGGGGCCTCGTGGCCGTGCGAGACCATCGTCCGCTCGCCCTCGTACGCCATGGAGACCGTGACGGGCGAGTGCCAGCCGGGGACGGTGCGGGAGCGGGACAGATCGATGCCCTCGCCCTGCGCCAGCGCGTCCCAGCAGTACTCGCCGTAGTGGTCGTCGCCGAAGGCCGCCGCGAGCGAGGTGTGCAGTCCGAGTCGGGCGAGCGCGGTGGCCATGTTGGCGATCCCGCCGGGGCTCGATCCCATACCGCGTGCCCAGGACTCCGTACCGCGTACGGGGGCGCTGTCCAGGCCGGTGAAGATGATGTCGAGGAAGACCGTGCCCGTCAGATAGACATCGCAGGCCGGGTCGTCCGGGGCGCGCAGCGCGCCCAGCGGATCGACGTGCGCGTCGGCATGCGCTGCGTGTTCCGCGGTGTGTTCCAGCGGGTCTCCATGGGGTGTGATCACGGCGTGCTCCCGATCGCGTGCGGATCCGGACAGTCTGCCCGATCCTCGCCGCCGGGGCGGACGCTCGGGATCCCCATCAGCGCCATGTTCGATTCAGTTCGACATCGCGTCGCATTCAGTCAGAACTTGATCAGTGATCAATCATGAATCGATCGATTCATGACCGGTCTTGCCTTCAGGCGGATCGCTTCGGCAGCGGCACGCGCACCAGATCGGCGGCGACGGTCAGTTCACCGTCGAACCCGGCCGCGCGTGCCTGCCGCTCGAACTCGTCGGGATCGGCGTAACGCTGCGAGAAGTGCGTCAGGACGAGATGCCGTACGCCGGCCTCGTGCGCCGCCCGTCCCGCCTGGCCCGCCGTGAGATGGCCGTGCTCGGTCGCCAGCCGCTCGTCCTCGTCCAGGAACGTCGACTCGATGACCAGCAGATCGCACCCCTCGGCCAGCGTGCGCACCCCCGGGCAGAGCCGGGTGTCCATGACGAAGGCGAACCGCTGGCCCCTGCGCGTCTCGCTGACGTCGTCGAGGGTGACACCGTTCAGCGAGCCCTCGCGCTGGAGACGGCCCACATCGGCGCCCGCGATACCGTGCTCGGCCAGCAGCGCCGGGAGCATCCGCCGCCCGTCCGGCTCGACGAGCCGGTAGCCGTACGACTCGACGGGGTGGGAGAGCCGGTGCGCCTCCAGCGTGTACGCGCGGGTCCGCGCGAGCACCCCGTCACCGGTGACCGGCGCCTCGGTCAGCGCGACGGTCTCACGGTAGGCCGTCGCGTACCGCAGCCGCTCGAAGAAGTGCTGTCCGCTCGCCGGGTAGTGCGCGGTGACCGGATGCGGCACCCGGTCGAGATTGATCCGCTGGATGACCCCGGCCAGTCCGAGCGAGTGATCACCGTGGAAGTGCGTGACACAGATCCGGTCGATGTCGTGCGCGGCGACCCCGGCGCGCAGCATCTGGCGCTGTGTGCCCTCGCCCGGGTCGAAGAGCAGACCCGCGCCGTCCCACCGCAGCAGATAGCCGTTGTGGTTGCGGTGGCGGGTGGGCACCTGGCTGGCGGTGCCGAGCACGACCAGTTCGCGTACGGACAAGACGCCTACCCGGGAGGCCAGTTGAAGCCGCGGCCGCCCAGCACATGGGCATGGGCGTGGAAGACGGTCTGACCGGCCCCCGCGCCCGTGTTGAAGACGATCCGGTAGCCGCTGCCGTCGGTCCCGTCCCCGACGGCGACCGCCGCCGCCTCGCGCAGCACGTCGGCGGCGACACCCGGCTCGGCCGTGGCGAGGGCGCCCGCGTCCGGGTAGTGCGACCGGGGGATGACCAGGACATGGGTCGGGGCCTGCGGATTGATGTCACGGAAGGCGACGGTGGTCTCCGTCTCCCGCACGACGGTGGCCGGCACCTCCCCCGAGACGATCTTGCAGAACAGGCAGTCGGCCTGTGGTTCTCCGGCCATGATCCGGGCCTCCTCGACGCCGCCGGTGATCCGTTCGGTATGGACGCATGCTATCCGTCCGCGGGCCGCCGTCTGTTGAGAGCCGCCCTGCTGAGCCAGTACGTGAGGAGCATCCCCCAGAACAGGGGCACGCCCAGTCCGCCGACGAGGCCCGCGCCCGCCCCGGGCAGGGCGACCACGGCCGCCGAGTGGAGTCCCAGCAGTCCGACGGCCACGCCCATCGCCACCACGGGCGGGCAGCGGCGGGCCAGCAGCAGCATCGGCCGGCGCAGCCGCGCGGGCAGCCGGTGCCGTATCCACAGCCCCCACCCCGCCCAGAGCGCCGCGAGCGCGGTGGCCGCCACTCCCTGGGCGACGAGGGCGCCGGTACCGCTGTCGCCGGTGCGCGGACCGACCGTACCGAGGACGGATACGACGAGTCCGGCCAGCGCGACCCAGCGGGCGCCCGCCGCCACGCCCCAGGCCATGGACTCCAGATTGAACCGGGCGTCCCGGTCCGCCGTGTCGAGGGCCGCCGCCGTGGCGAAGCCCTCCGCCGCGGCGGTCCACGCGCCGCGCCGCCGCCATCGGTGCCCCATGCTCAGCATCGCCAGGTTGTTGTGAGCCTCGCTGCTCTGCGGGTTGAGACGCAGCGCGGCGCGGTAGGCGAGTTCGGCGGTACGGAAATCACGCAGCCGGTGGGCGGTGACCCCGACGAGGAAGTGCGCGGAGTCGTGCTCCGGGGCGAGTTCGGCGGCCTGCCGGGCGACGGCGTACGCCTCTTGGCGGCGGGAGCGGTCGCCGGAGCGGTCGAGGACCCAGGCGAGCGCCTGGTACGCGCCCCAGAAGTGCGGTGCGAGCCGGATCGACTCGCGGGCCGCCGCCTCGGCCTCGGTGTACCGGCGCGCGCCGGTGAGCAGTTCCGCGCGCACGATCCAGGCGGAGAGCCGGTGCGGGTCGGCGCGCAGCGCCTCGTCCACCGCGCGCAGTGCCTCGGCGCGGTCGCCGAGCGCGTGGGCGCAGCGGGCGAGCAGGACCCAGGCGCGCGCGTCGTCGGGGCGAGCGGCGAGATGGGCGGAGACGGTGGCGGCGGCCTGCTCGTAACGGCCCATCTCATGGAGCGCGTCGGCCCGCTTCAGCGCCTCGCTCACCGGAGACGGCCGAAGCCGGGGCGGCCGGCGGTCACAGCTTCCGCTTCTTCTTCAGATAGGCGAGGAGATCGTCGTACATACCGCCGTCGTTGGCGAACATGGCGACATTGCGGGCCGCCGCGAACCAGGGCTCCGTGGACGGCCGTACCTCCTTGGCCGCCGCCAGCAGGTCCTTCATATTGATCATGCGGACCGTGCCCGTACGGGCCGAGTCGAGCAGCGCGCTCTCCGCGGCGGAGTCGCAGAGATGGGCGAGATCGGCGCCGGAGAAGTCCTCGGTGAACTTCACCAGTCGGCCCAGGTCGACGGATTCGATGGGCCGCTCGCGCAGGTGGTACCGGAGGATCGCCTCGCGGGCGGGCGCGTCGGGCGGCAGGACGAGCAGCGTACGGTCGAGCCGGCCGGGCCTGCGCAGCGCGATGTCCACGTCCCAGGGGACATTGGTGGCGGCGAGCACGAACACGCCCTCGTTGGCGGCGTCCACACCGTCGAGTTCGGTGAGGAGCTGGTTCACGGTGTTGCGCATCCCGCTGTGGTGCGTACGGCTCCGCTTGGCGCCCAGCGCGTCCAGCTCGTCCAGGAAGACCACGCAGGGCGCCTGACGGCGGGCGGTCTCGAACACCTCGTGCATATTGCGCTCGGAGTTGCCGATCCACATGTCCAGTACGTCGTTGACCGACACGGACAGGAATCCGGCGCCCAGTTCGCCCGCGACGGCCCGCGCGA
The DNA here is from genome assembly GCF_053608565.1 of Streptomyces sp. NPDC055025. NCBI lineage: Bacteria > Bacillati > Actinomycetota > Actinomycetes > Kitasatosporales > Streptomycetaceae > Streptomyces > Streptomyces sp. NPDC055025. Next base: position 63,374 of record NZ_JBSGVS010000049.1, on the reverse strand, counting down.
TGAAGGTCTTCCCGCAGCCGGGAGGACCGTACAGAAGCAGTCCGCCGCGCAGGCTCTTGCCGAACAGCCTGCGCAGTTCGGGGTTGCGCATGGGGGCGAGGAAGGCGGCTTCGAGGCGGTCCTTGACCTCCCGCATCCCGCCGACATCGGCGAGGCTCACGGACCCCGGCGCGTCGATGTCCCAGGCGGGGACGGAGCCGGCGTCGCCGCCGCCGTCGGCCGCGGGCGGAGCCTCGGGGGCCGGGGAGCCGGCGGCGCTGTCGGAGGTGACGAAGCGGGGCGGGACGGCGTCCTCGATCTGCCGCTCGGCCGCGGTCCAGTCGAAGCCGCCCGGTTCGGAGGGTGGTTGACGCGGAAGGTCCGTCTCCGCGGGGGCCACGGGGGCGGGAGTCTCTAAGGAAGCCGCCGGAGCCACCGGAGCAGCGGGGGCACCGGGAGCAGCGGGGGCTTCCGGAGTGGCCGGCGCTCCCATGGCGCGCAGCATCAACGCCCGCGCGTCGGCGTCCCCCGGCGCGTGCTGAAGCGCGACGGCCGCCTCGGTGACCGCCTCCTCCGTGTGTCCCGCGCCGAGCAGCAGCTCGGCGAGATGGAGCCGTAGCGGCACATCGTCGGGGGCCGCGGCCACGGCGGCGCGCAGGCTCCGGATCAGCGGAGACTCATCGGACATACCGTCAGCCTACGAAGCGGCGGTGGGCCGCTGTCCAGCGGGTGGCGAGTACGGGCCGCGATGGTTGAACGGCGCCGGACAGCGTTGAGCAGCACGTTCCGTCGCACGGACCCGGATCCGGCCCCATACGCCTCAGACGTCTCGGACGCCTCGGAGACCCCACACGTCTGCCTCGGACGTCTCGGGACGTCTCGGACGCCCCGGACGTCTCAGGACCAGCGACCGGTGCGGCCGAGCAGCAGGGCCGTGGCCGCCGTCCCGGCGGTGGAGGTGCGCAGTACGGTGCGGCCCAGGCGGTACGGCTTCGCACCCGCCGCCGCGAACGCCGCCAACTCCTCCGGGGACACGCCCCCCTCGGGCCCGACGACCAGCACGATCCGGCCATCGGCGGGCAGCGGCGCGGTGGCCAGCGGCTCGCTGCCCTCCTCGTGCAGGACGGCGGCGAAGTCCGCGTCCGCGAGCAGCGCCGCGACCTGCTTGTCGGTCATGGGACCGGTGACCTCGGGAAAGCGCAGCCTGCGCGACTGCTTGCCCGCCTCGCGCGCCGTGGCCCGCCATTTGGCCAGCGATCTGGCGCCCCGCTCGCCCTTCCACCGGGTGACGCAGCGCGCGGCCTGCCACGGCACGATCGTGTCGACGCCGGTCTCCGTCATCGTCTCGACGGCCAGTTCCCCGCGGTCCCCCTTGGGCAGCGCCTGGACGACGGTGATCCCGGGCGAGGGCTCCGCCTCGGTCCGTACCTCCGTGACCGCCACATCCAGCCGGTCCTTGCCCTCGACGGCGGCGACCGTCCCGTACGCGCCGGTGCCCGCGCCGTCGGTCAGTACGATCTCCTCGCCGACGCGCAGCCTCCTTACGGAGACGGCGTGACGCCCCTCGGCGCCGTCGAGCGTGACCGTGCCCACGCGCAGTGCGCCGTCCTCGACGACGAAGACCGGCGCGGTCACGAGGCGGTGCCCACGCCGCTGCCCTGGCCTTTGCCCAGGCCATTGCCCAGGCCGGTGGCCAACGAGGCCCGGGTCGCTTCGAGTTCGGCCTCCAGCACCTCGACGAGCTGGCCGGCGGGCAGTTCACGGGCCATCCGGTGGCCCTGTCCCGCCCAGAGCGCCATCCCCTGCGGATCGCCCACCCGGGCGGCGGCCTTGCGCAGTCCGGAGGTGAGATGGTGCACCTCGGGGTAGGCGGCCGGGGCGTACGGGCCGTGCTCGCGCATGAAGCGGTTGACCAGACCACGGGCGGGCCGGCCGGAGAACGCCCGGGTCAGCTCGGTCCGTACGAACAGCGGGTTGGTCATGGCTTGTTTGTGCAGTACGTTCGCGCCGGACTCGGGGCACACCAGAAACGCCGTACCGAGCTGCGCCACGTCCGCGCCGGCCGCGAGCGCCGCCGCGATCTGACCGCCGCGCATCAGCCCGCCCGCGGCGACGATCGGAAGCTGTACGGCCTCCTTGACCTGGGCGATCAGTGAGAGCAGCCCTATGCCCGCGCCGTCGACGGCGGGGTCGTCGCGGTGGGTGCCCTGGTGTCCGCCGGCCTCGACGCCCTGGACACAGACGGCGTCGGCGCCCGACCACTGCGCGGTCTGCGCCTCCTCGGGTGTGGTCACCGTGACCACGGTGTACGTTCCGGCGCGGGCCAGCGCGTCCAGGGTGGACCTGGTCGGACATCCGAAGGTGAAGGAGACGACCGGCACCGGGTCGTCGAGCAGGATCGCGAGTTTGGCCTCGTAGCCGTCGTCCCGTCCGGCCTCGGGATCGCCGAGCGGTGTCTCGTACCAGGTCGCCTCACCGGCGAGCTGATTGCGGTAGACCTCGATGGTCGCGCGGTCGGCGCTGTGCTGCTGCGGCATGAAGAGATTGATCCCGAAGGGCTGACCGGTCAGCCCGCGCAGCTGTTTGACCTCTTCGTACATACCGTCCGCCGTCTTGTACCCGGCGGCGAGGAACCCGAGACCGCCGGCCTCGCAGACAGCCGCGGCGAGCTGGGGGCAGGAGGCGCCGCCCGCCATGGGGGCCTGCACGATCGGATACCGGCAGAGATCGGTCAGTGCGGAGGACATGGAGGCATGGTGCCATGCCCTCCGTGACAGCTCCGAATCGGTGCCGCACCTGGCGGGGCCGCTGAAACGGCCGCGCAAAAAGGCCGACGTCCAGAGAAATCCCTGAACGCCGGCCCACAACAACCTGTCGGCGTCGAACACGCCTTCAGCCGCGAGAACCGTTCCTATCGGCCGCCGGCCTACCGGCCGTTGAACGCGTCCTTCAGCCGCGAGAACAGACCCCGCCGGCCCGGCTGACAGCACCACCCGGGGGACCACCCCCGGACCCCCAGCCCGGCAAACCACCCACCAGCCACAGCCCTACCGGCCGTTGAACGCGTCCTTCAACCGCGAGAACAGACCCTGCTGACCCGGCTGGAACTGGCCCGTGGGGCGCTCCTCGCCGCGCAGCTTCGCCAGCTCGCGCAGCAGCCGCTCCTGCTCCGGGTCCAGCTTCGACGGGGTCATCACCTCGACATGCACGATCAGATCGCCCCGGCCGCCACCGCGCAGATGCGTGATGCCCCGGCCGTGCAGCGGGATCGACTGGCCCGACTGCGTGCCCGGCCGTACGTCGATCTCCTCCATCCCGTCCAGCGTCTCCAGCGGGCACTTCGTGCCCAGCGACGCCGCCGTCATCGGGATGGTGACCGTGCAGTGCAGATCGTCGCCGCGCCGCTGGAACACCGAGTGCGCCAGCTCATGGATCTCGACGTACAGATCACCGGCGGGGCCGCCGCCGGGGCCGACCTCGCCCTCACCCGCGAGCTGGATGCGGGTGCCGTTGTCGACACCGGCCGGGATCTTGACCGTGAGCGTACGGCGGGAGCGGATACGTCCGTCGCCCGCGCACTCGGGGCACGGGGTCGGCACGACCGTACCGAAGCCCTGGCACTGCGGGCACGGCCGCGAGGTCATGACCTGGCCCAGGAAGGACCGGGTGACCTGCGAGACCTCGCCGCGGCCACGGCACATGTCACAGGTCTGCGCCGAGGTGCCGGGCGCCGCGCCCTCGCCGGAACAGGTCGTACAGACGACGGCCGTGTCGACCTGGATGTCCTTCGTCGTGCCGAAGGCCGCCTCGTTGAGGTCGATCTCCAGCCGGATCATCGCGTCCTGGCCGCGCCGCGTCCGCGATCTGGGACCGCGCTGCGACGCCGTGCCGAAGAACGCGTCCATGATGTCGGAGAAGTTGCCGAAGCCACCGGCCCCGAAGCCGCCGGCGCCCCCGCCCCCGTTCGCCGAGAGGGGGTCCCCGCCGAGGTCGTAGACCTGTTTCTTCTGCGGGTCCGACAGCACCTCGTACGCGGCGTTGATCTCCTTGAAGCGCTCCTGCGTCTTGGGATCGGGATTGACATCCGGATGCAGCTCGCGCGCGAGCCGCCGGAATGCCTTCTTGATCTCGTCCTGAGATGCGTCGCGGCGTACGCCGAGTACGGCGTAATAGTCCGTGGCCACTTACGACTCCGCCAGGATCTGTCCGACGTAACGTGCCACTGCGCGTACCGCTCCCATCGTTCCGGGGTAGTCCATGCGGGTCGGTCCGACCACGCCGAGTTTGGCGACTGCCTCGTCGCCAGAACCGTAGCCGACCGCGACGACGGACGTGGAGTTGAGGCCCTCATGGGCGTTCTCGTGCCCGATACGTACGGTCATGCCGGGATCCTTGGCCTCGCCGAGCAGCTTGAGGAGCACCACATGCTCCTCCAGCGCCTCCAGCACCGGCCGGATGGTCAGGGGGAAGTCGTGTCCGAAACGGGTGATGTTGGCCGTACCGCCGATCACCAGCCGCTCCTCGGTCTCCTCGACCAGGGTTTCGAGCAGGGTCGCGAGCACGGTGGACACCACACCGCGGTCCTCCTGCTCGAAGGAGTCGGGCAGGTCCTGCACGAGCTGCGGGACATCCGCGAAGCGGCGTCCGACGATCCGGCTGTTGAGCCGGGCCCGGAGATCCGCGAGCGAGGTCTCGCCGAAGGGCGCGGGAGCGTCGACCATGCGCTGCTCGACCCGTCCCGTGTCCGTGATCAGGACGAGCATCAGCCGGGCGGGCGCGAGCGCCAGCAGCTCCACGTGCCGCACCGTCGAGCGGGTCAGCGAGGGGTACTGGACGACGGCGACCTGCCGGGTGAGCTGCGCCAGCAGCCGGACCGTACGGCCCACGACGTCGTCGAGGTCGACGGCGCCGTCCAGGAAGTTCTGGATGGCACGGCGCTCCGGCGAGGACAGCGGCTTGACACCGGCCAGCTTGTCGACGAAGAGCCGGTAGCCCTTGTCGGTCGGGATGCGTCCCGCGCTGGTGTGCGGCTGGGCGATGAAGCCCTCGTCCTCCAGCACCGCCATGTCATTGCGGACGGTCGCCGGTGAGACACCGAGCTTGTGGCGCTCGGTGAGCGCCTTGGAGCCGACGGGCTCCTCGGTGCCGACATAGTCCTGGACGATGGCGCGCAGCACCTCGAGTCTGCGTTCGCTGAGCATGGCGCACACCTCCAGCTCTGGTCGTCGTGCCGGGCCGTTCCGCGGTCGTTCCGGTCCTGCTACTCACTTCTTGGCAACTTCTTGACACTCTTCTTGGCACTCGCTCACGGGGAGTGCCAACACTCCCCCCGTAAGTGTACGGCCGTGGGGTACACCCGGAGCAAGAGCGGCCGAACACGATACCGCCCGATCCGGCGTATCGGCGGCGGCGCCGTTTCCGTACCGTCCCGTAGCGTCCTGGTATGGACGTCTGTTGGGAAGAACACGGGTGGGAGCGGCTGGCCCCGGGAGTGGGGCGGCGACGGCTGCCGGGGTGGGACGCGACGGCCGGACTGGTCGTGGGCACGGACGCCGTCCTGCTGTACGACACGGGCTCGACGGTCCGTGAGGGCGCCGAACTCGCCGCCGGGGTACGGGCCCTGCTGGGCGGCGGCCGGCACGTGACGCATATCGCACTCAGCCACCCCCACTTCGACCATGTGCTGGGGACGGCCGCGTTCCCGGGGGCGGAGGTGTACGGGGCGGTGGGCATGGCGCGGCTGCTGGCGCCGGGCGGCTCGGGCCCGTCCGGCCCGTCCGGCCCGTCCGGTCTGCCTGGTATGCCTGATACGACGGGTGTGTCTGGTGCATCGAGTCTGTTCGAGGAGGCCGTACGGCTCGGGGCGGACGCGGAGGAGACGGCGCGGGCGGTGGACGGGCTGGTGGCACCCCGGCACGAGGTGTCGGGGCTGCTCACCCTGGAACTGGGCGGTGGGCGCCGGGCGGTACTGGTGAACGCGGGACCCGGGCATACGGCGCACGACTTGGCGGTGCTGGTGGCGGGGGCTTCGGGGGCGCCTTCCGTGGTCTTCTGCGGCGATCTGGTGGAGGAGTCCGGTGAGCCGCAGGCGGGCCCCGACGCCGTCCCGGGGCGCTGGCCGGCCGCCCTGGACCGGCTGCTGACGCTGGGGGGCGAGGACGCGGTGTATGTGCCGGGACACGGCGCGGTGGTGGACGCGGCGTTCGTACGGGCACAACGCGACGCGCTGGCGACGCGGTTCGGGGTGTCGTAGCCGTACCGGCCGGTGCGGCCTATCGTCTTGCGAATGCGTAGCTACAGCCCCGATCTGACGCCTCCGTGGAAGAAGTCCACGCCCGCGCCCGAGGTCCCGGCGGAGCCGGATCCGGATCTGGTGGTCGAGGAGGTGTCGACGGGATTCTGCGGTGCGGTGGTCCGCTGCGAGAAGACCGCGGAGGGTCCGACGGTCACGCTGGAGGACCGGTTCGGCAAGCACCGGGTGTTCCCGCTCGTCCCCGGCGGGTTCCTGCTGGACGGGCGGGTGGTCACCCTGGTGCGCCCGACGGCGGGGGGCCCGGCCCGCCCGACCCGTACGGCCTCCGGCTCCGTGGCCGTGCCCGGGGCCCGTGCGCGGGTGGCACGGGCCGGCCGTATCTATGTCGAGGGCCGCCACGACGCCGAACTGGTGGAGAAGGTGTGGGGCGACGATCTGCGCGTCGAGGGCGTGGTCGTCGAGTATCTGGGCGGTATCGACGACCTTCCGGCTGTCGTCGCCGAGTTCGGCCCGGCGCCGGACGCCCGGCTGGGTGTGCTGGTCGACCATCTCGTGCCGGGCTCGAAGGAGTCCCGTATCGCCGCCGCGGTGACCGGCCCGGACGTCCTGGTGGCGGGTCACCCGTACATCGACGTCTGGGAGGCGGTGAAGCCGTCGTCGGTGGGCATCCCCGGATGGCCCTCGGTCCCGAGGGGCGAGGACTGGAAGACGGGCGTCTGCCGCGCGCTGGGCTGGCCCGAGAACACGGGGGCGGCGTGGCAGTACGTACTGTCGCGGGTACGGACCTTCAGAGACCTGGAGCCCGCGCTGCTGGGCCGGGTGGAAGAACTGATCGACTTCGTCACGGCCGGCGATGACACGGCCGGCCGTGACGCCTGACCGGTGATCGGCGGCCTCCCCGCTGCCGGGCCGGTTCGATGCGGTGAGCGGTACGTTTCGGTGAGCAGTACGTACTGCCGCTCGCGCGTGCTCGGTCCGCGCCGGTCAGTCCACCAGGTCCCTGACCACCGCGTCCGCCAGGAGGCGGCCCCGTAGCGTCAGGACCGCCCGGCCCCGCTCGTACGGGAGCGGCTCCAGCAGGCCGTCGGCCAGGGCCCGGCGCGAGGCGGTCAGACCGTCCGGGCGCAGGAGGGACAGCTCGCAGCCGGCGGACAGACGCAGCTCCAGCAGGACGCGTTCCACCCGGCGGTCCTCCGCGGAGAGGATCTCCCGGCCCGCGCCGGGCGAGCGGCCCTCCGCCAGCGCCGCCGCGTACGCCCCCGGATGCTTCACGTTCCACCAGCGCACCCCGCCGACATGGCTGTGGGCGCCGGGACCCGCGCCCCACCAGTCCGCGCCGCGCCAGTACAGCTCGTTGTGCAGACAGCGGGCCGCCTCCGAGGTGGCCCAGTTGGACACCTCGTACCAGGAGAAGCCCGCCTCCGCCAGGACCGCGTCCGCGATCAGATACCGGTCCGCGTGCTCGTCGTCGTCCGTCATCGGGACCTCACCGCGCCGGATCCGCCGCGCCAGTCCCGTGCCCTCCTCCACGATCAGCGCGTACGCCGAGACATGGTCGGGCCCCGCTCCCACCGCCGCCGCCAGCGACTCGCGCCAGTCGTCGTCGCTCTCCCCCGGCGTGCCGTAGATCAGATCGAGGTTCACATGCTCGAACCCGGCCGCGCGGGCCTCCGCGACACACTCCTCGGGCCGCCCTGGGGTGTGCGTACGGTCCAGGACCTTCAGTACGTGCTGCTTCGCGCTCTGCATCCCGAACGAGATCCGGTTGAAGCCGCCCTCCCGCAGCGCCGCCAGATACGCCGGATCGACCGATTCCGGATTCGCCTCCGTGGTGATCTCCGCGCCGTCCGCGAGCCCGAACTCGTCCCGGATCGCGCTCAGCATCCGTACGAGGTCCCCGGCCGCGAGGAGTGTCGGCGTACCGCCGCCGACGAACACCGTACGGACCTGCCTCGGATCGTCGCCCAGCACCTTCCTGGCCAGCCGTATCTCGTCGACGAGTGTCTCGGCGTAGTTGTCGCGGGACGCCAGCACGCCGCCCGAGCCGCGCAGCTCGGTCGCCGTGTACGTGTTGAAGTCGCAGTAGCCGCAGCGGGTCGCGCAGTACGGAACGTGCAGATAGAAGCCGAGGGGCCGGTCCGCCGCGCCCGCCAGCGCGTGCGGGGGCAGCGCTCCGGTCTCGGGCATGGGGTCACCGTCGGGCAGTGCGGAAGGCATACCCCCAGTGTCCCGTACCCGGCGGGTCGCGCGGCCCGCCGGTGTTCTCACCCCCTCGGTCCCCTCGGTGCCCGCCTGTTCTCGCCTCTCGGTGTCCGCCCTCCCCCGGGTCACTCCGCCTGAAGCACCAGCAGCGCCAGATCGTCCCCGGGCGGTGTGTCGCCGAACTCGTGCACCGCCCGTCGTATCCGGTCCGCGACGCCCTGCGCCGACAGCCCCACGCACCCCGCCAGCGCCCGCGCGAGCCCGTCACCGTCGTCGAACATCAGCGGCCCGGAGCGCCGCTCCGTCACACCGTCGGTGACACAGAGCAGCGTGTCGCCGGGCTCCAGATGGAACGTACGGCTCTCGTACGCGACCTTCTCGACGACCCCGAGCAGCAGCTGCGGCTCCGCGGCCGGCCGTACCGTCCCGTCGGGCCGCAGGAGCAGCGGCAGCGGATGACCGGCGCTCGCGAGCGTGCACCGTACGCCGCCGCCCTCCCCCGGCAGCGGCATCAGCTCCCCGTAAAGCAGCGACAGGAAGCGCGGCTGTCCACCGCCCTCGGCCGCTCCCGGGACGGAACCGGGCCTGGCGGGAGAGGGACCGGCCGCGGCTGCCGCCGCGACCATCAGGGACGCCGATTCCGCCGCCTCCGTGGCGTCGTCGAGAAGCAGCCGGTTGAGCCGGTCGAGGACCGCCCCGACGCGGTAGCCCTCGCGGGCCAGCAGCCGCAGCCAGGGGCGGGCGAGCCCGGTGACGACGGCCGCCTCCGGGCCGCTGCCCTGGACATCGCCGAGCATGAAGCACCAGCGGTCGCCCGGCGGGCACGGGAAGACGTCGTAGAAGTCCCCGCCCGCGAGACCGTCGTCGCTCGGCTCGTACACCAGGGAACTGGCGACGCCGGGTATCCGCGCGACCTGGCTGGGCAGCAGGCCGCGCTGGAGTACACGGCTGATGGTGACCTGACGGGTGTAGCGGCGGGCCGCGCCAATGGCGAGGGCGACGCGTCGCGCGAAGTCCTCCACGAGGGCGGTGACATCGTCGGGGACACCCGTCCCGCCCGGCCGGCCGAGCATCAGGGTGCCGAGCGCGCGGCCATTCGCGACAAGCCGGCAGGCGAGCGCTGAGCCCTCCCCCGGCCCACCGTCCGCCCCGGCTTCCGTCCCGGCCGCCGACTCCGCATCCATGCCCGTGCCGGCGCCCGCGTCCGCTTCCGCTTCCGTTTCGGCTTGGGCCTCGGCTTCCGCTTCGGCACCCGCTTCCGCGTCCGGTCTCCTCGCGTCCGGTCCGCCGCCGGACCCGGACGTCTCGGTACCGCCCGTACCGGCGCCCGTACCAGCGCCCGCAGCCGTACCGCCCGTACCCGTGGCGCCCGTCTCCGTGCCGTCCGCGCCGGACGCACCGCCGTCCCCGGCGCCCCAGTCGCCCGGCCATGGCACCCGTACCGGGCCGCCCCTCGGCAGATCGGGCAGCCGCGGCGGTTCCTTCTCCAGGACCGCGCGCAGTTGCCCGGTCCTGGACTCGTCGGCGTGCCAGACGCGCGCGAGCCGGGGTGCCGTACCCGCCTGCGCGCTCTCGCTGTCCAGCCAGACCGCGCACCAGTCCGCGAGCCGCGGCACCAGCAACTGCCCCGCGAGCGCCGCGATCAGGTCCTCGTCGAGCTGGCCCGCGAGCAGTTCGGAGGCCTCGGCGAGAAAGGAGAGCGCGCCGCGGCCCACCCAGTCGGGGTCGTCCCGTACGGAGCGCCGCGACGAGGGCGCGAGGATCTCCGCGGCGCGCAGTCCCCGGCGCAGCGCGGGTTCGGCGGAGCGGCCGGGGCCCGCCTCCCTTCCTTCGAGCGGCAGCCGGGCCCAGACGGTCTTGAGTCCGGGCCGGTAGGTGATGCCCCACCGTTCGGCGAGGGAGGCGACGAGTTGCAGCCCCCGGCCGTACTCCGGGGTGCCGGACGGCGCCTGGCCCCGCGCGTCGCTCTGTATGGCGCGCGCGGGGTGGTGGTCGGAGATTTCGAGGACCAGCGCGGCCGGCTCCACCCCCGTCCCCGAGGGGTCCTCGGCGGCCGTCTCGTGACGGCAGAGCAGTTCGACGGTGGTCCCCGCGTGCACCACCGCGTTGGTGACGAGTTCGCTGACGATGACCACCGCGTCGTCCGCGAGCAGATCGGTGCTGTGCCGCCCCGGCGGACATCCCCCGTCGCCCCGGCAGAAGGTACAGGTGGCCAGCTTCCCCTGGCTGGTCCAGTCGGCCAGCGTGGCGCGTACGAACCGGCGCGCGGCGGACGGCGCGAGCGGGTTCCCGGGCAGGCTGGTACGTGACGTCGACCGCGCGTCCTGTCGTAACGACACCTCCGGTGCCGACCGGTGCAGCGACTCGCGCGGAATCGGAATGGGCCCCACTGCGGCTCCTGATCCCGTTCTGGTGTTGTGCCACTTACGATCCCGACAGAGTGACAGACGGAGGGCGTCCATATGCACCGAGTCATCGAAGTGGGCGGATATTTGCCTGGAGTTGGTGAACGGCCGAGGTCCGGCGCCCTCCTGGGACAGGGACGGTATGGCCGAGGACACGGGTTGACAACACGGCGGGCAAACCCCGGGGAACGACGTGCGAAAACGCGCCGGACAGAGCAGTCTTGCCCCGCTGGCCGACAGGCGAGGGCCGAGGGCCGACAAGGAGAGCCGGATGAGCAGGTCAACAGCCGCCGTGGAACGCGCGACCATCCTTCTCGTCGATGACATGGAGGACAACCTCGTCGCGCTGGAAGCGGTGCTCGGTTCCCTGGACGTGACACTCGTACGGGCCCGTTCGGGCGAGGAGGCGATGGGGGAACTGCTGCGGCAGCCGTTCGCGTTGGTCCTGCTGGACGTCCGTATGCCGGACATGGACGGTTTCGAGACGGCTTCCCGGATCAAGCGGCTGGACCACGTCAAGGACGTCCCGATCATCTTTCTGAACGGGCCGGAGTCAGACAGCGGTTACGCGTTCCGCGGGTATGCCACGGGCGCGGCGGACTTTCTGACCAAGCCCTTCGACCCGTGGGTGTTACGGGCCAAGGTCGGTGTCTTCCTCGATCTGCACCGGAAGAACCGGCAGTTGGAGCGGATGCTGGCGCGGGAGCAGGAGCATCTCGGGGAGATCGCGGGCCGGCTGTCCTCGATCGAGGAGGAGTTACGGCGTGGCGCTCCGAACGATCTGGCGGCGCTCGGGCGGCAGCTCGACCGAATAGGAGACACCCTGGGCGAACTGCGCCGCGAGCGGGCCGAGTAGCACGCGGGGCCGCACCCCGCGCGCCGCTCGGGCCCACGCGGCTCGGGCGCCGCTCACGCGCCGTTCGGGCTTCGCGCCGTTCGGGCCCCGGGCCGCTGAGGCGTCGCTCAGGCACCGCGCCGCGCCGGCTCGGGTCCACGCGGCCTTGCGCGCCGCTCGGGCCCGTGCCCCGCGGGGTTCCGCCGTGCCTCGCGGTTCCGTCGTGTGCTGGGCCCCTCGCGCGCGCTCAGGCCTCCCGGGACCCCTCGTACATCTCCTCGATCAGATGCTTGTACTCCCGCTCCACCACCGGCCTCTTGAGCTTGAGGCTCGGTGTCAGCTCACCGTGCTCGATATCCAGATCGCGCGGCAGCAGCCGGAACCTCTTGATCGTCTGCCAGCGCTGGAGGCCCCCGTTCAGCCGCTTCACATAGCCGTCGATCAGCTGCTGGACCTGCGCGGAGGCGACCACATCGGCGTACGGTCTGCCGCCCAGACCGTGCTCGGCGGCCCAGCCGAGGATCGTGGGCTCGTCGAGCGCGATCAGCGCCGTACAGAAGTTGCGGTCCGCCCCGTGCACCAGGATGTTGGAGACGAACGGGCACACCGCCTTGAACTGGCCCTCGACCTCGGCCGGTGCGATGTACTTGCCGCCCGACGTCTTGATCAGGTCCTTCTTGCGGTCGGTGATCCGCAGATAGCCGTCGGGGGACAGCTCGCCGATATCGCCGGTGTGGAACCAGCCGTCCGGCTCCAGCACCTCCGCGGTCCTCTCGGGCAGCCCGTGGTATCCGGCCATGATCCCCGGGCCGCGCAGCAGGATCTCGCCGTCGTCGGCGATCCGGACCTCCGTACCGGGCAGCGGCTTGCCGACCGTGCCCGTACGGTACGCCTCCCCCGGGTTGACGAAACTGGCGGCGCTGGACTCCGTCAGTCCGTACCCCTCCAGGATGTGGATCCCGGCGCCGGAGAAGAAGTAACCGATGTCGGGCGCGAGTGCCGCGGAGCCGGAGACCGCGGCCCGCAGCCGCCCGCCGAACGCCTCGCGCAGCTTCGCGTAGACGAGCGCGTCGGCGACCTTGTGCTTGGCCCCGAGGGCGAACGGCACGGACGCCGTGCCCGTACGCCGGAAGTTGTCCTGGGAGACCTTGGCGTACTCACGGGCGATCCCGGCGGCCCACTGGAAGATCTTGTACTTGGCGGGACCGCCGCCCCGCGCCTTGGCCGCGACCCCGTTGTAGACCTTCTCGAAGATCCGCGGTACGGCGGCCATGTATGTGGGCCGGACCACCGGCAGATTCTCGATGATCTTGTCGACGCGCCCGTCCACGGCGGTGACATGCCCGACCTCGATCTGCCCCGATGTCAGCACCTTGCCGAAGACATGGGCGAGCGGCAGCCACAGATACTGGACGTCGTCCCTGGAGATCAGACCGGTGCTCGCGGTGGCCTTGGCCATGTACGACCAACTGTCGTGCGCCAGCCGTACCCCCTTGGGGCGGCCGGTGGTGCCCGAGGTGTAGATCAGGGTGGCGAGCTGGGTGGACGTGATGGCGCCGACCCGCTCCTTGACCGCCTCCGGGTGCGTGACCAGATACTCCGTGCCGCGCGCCTCCAGATCGGCCAGGGAGAGCACCCAGCCGTCCGGGTCGCCCTCGGCGGGCAGCGCGTCGGCCGCGTCGATCACGACGACATGCGCGAGGTACGGCAGCTCGCCCCGCCGCTCGCGGGCCTTGGCGAGCTGCGCGGCGTCCTCCGCGATCAGGACCCGGCTGCCGGAGTCGGCGAGGATGTAGGCGGACTCCTCGGCATTGGTCGAGGGGTAGACCGTGGTGGTCGCGGCGCCCGCGCACATCACCCCGAGGTCGGCGAGGATCCACTCGACCCGGGTGGCGGAGGCGAGCGCGACCCGCTCCTCGGGCTGGACGCCCAGCGCGATCAGACCGGCGGCCACCGCGTACACCCGTTCCGCCGCCTGGCCCCAGCTCAGCGAGCGCCACTCGTCGGGGCCCTGGCCCGTGGTGCGGGGGACGGGATGGCGATAGGCCTCCGCGTCCGGCGTGGCCGTCACGCGCTCAATGAAGAGGGTCGCCACGGAGGGCGGCCGGTTCTCGATCAAGTTCTGTGTGTCGCTCACGACATCCTCCGGGCCCGCGCGCTGCGCTGCGTGACTGATCCGACCGACTGGGTGTGACAGTGACTGAGAGGTAACTAACTGGTGAGTAACTACGGGATCAGTGATCAGACTAGAGGGCACCCAGCCGGTACGTAAGGGGCAGCGGGGCGCCGCTTCAAAACGAACCCGCCGGTACCGGGCGTGCACCCGCGCGGGCGTACGCCCGTATCCCGGACCGCTCGCTTATCCCGGACCGCTCGCACGGGCGTACGCCCGTATCCGTACACACCGCGCACACCCGCGGTCCACCCCACGCCCGCGGTCCGCCCACGCCCGCAGGCCCGCCCACACTCGCGGTCCAACGGGAACGGGCCCTCACACCACAGCGTGAGGACCCGTGACGCACCGCGCGGAGGGGCTACTTCTTGCCCTTGCCCCCGGCGGACTCGTCGCTGGAGAGCACCGCGATGAAGGCCTCCTGCGGAACCTCCACGCTGCCGACCATCTTCATCCGCTTCTTGCCCTCCTTCTGCTTCTCCAGCAGCTTCCGCTTACGCGAGATGTCACCGCCGTAGCACTTGGCGAGGACGTCCTTGCGGATGGCGCGGATGGTCTCACGGGCGATCACCCGGGAGCCGATGGCGGCCTGGATGGGCACCTCGAAGGCCTGGCGCGGGATCAGCTCGCGCAGTTTGGCGACGAGCCGCACCCCGTACGCGTAGGCCTGGTCCCGGTGGGTGATGGCCGAGAAGGCGTCGACCTTGTCGCCGTGCAGCAGGATGTCGACCTTGACGAGCTGGGCCGTCTGCTCCCCGGTGGGCTCGTAGTCGAGCGAGGCGTAGCCCCGGGTCTTCGACTTGAGCTGGTCGAAGAAGTCGAAGACGATCTCGGCGAGCGGCAGCGTGTAGCGGATCTCGACCCGGTCCTCGGAGAGATAGTCCATACCGAGCAGCGCGCCGCGCCGGGTCTGGCACAGCTCCATGATCGAACCGATGAACTCGCTGGGGGCGAGGATCGTGGCCCGTACGACCGGCTCGTGCACCGAGTCGATCTTCCCCTCCGGGAATTCGCTCGGATTGGTGACGATGTGCTCCTTACCGTCCTCCATCAGCACGCGGTAGACGACGTTGGGAGCGGTGGCGATCAGATCGAGGCCGAACTCACGCTCCAGCCGCTCACGGATCACATCGAGGTGCAGCAGCCCGAGGAAGCCGACACGGAAGCCGAATCCGAGAGCCGCGGAGGTCTCCGGCTCGTAGACCAGCGCCGCGTCGTTGAGCTGGAGCTTGTCGAGGGCGTCGCGCAGCTCGGGGTAGTCCGAGCCGTCCAGCGGATAGAGGCCGGAGAACACCATCGGTTTGGGGTCCTTGTAGCCGCCCAGCGCCTCGGTCGCGCCCTTGTTCAGGGTGGTGATCGTGTCACCGACCTTGGACTGCCGTACGTCCTTCACGCCCGTGATCAGATAGCCGACCTCGCCGACGCCCAGACCGTCCGCCGGGAGCATCTCCGGCGAGTTCGTACCGATCTCCAGCAGCTCGTGCGTGGCGCCGGTGGACATCATCCGGATCCGCTCGCGCTTGTTGAGCTGGCCGTCGATGACTCGTACGTAGGTCACGACTCCGCGGTAGGAGTCATAGACGGAGTCGAAGATCATCGCGCGGGCGGGTGCGTCCGCGACGCCGACCGGGGCCGGGACGTCCGCCACCACCCGGTCGAGCAGGGCGTCGACGCCGACACCCGTCTTCGCCGACACCTTGAGGACGTCCTCGGGCTGACAGCCGATGAGATTGGCCAGTTCCTCGGAGAACTTCTCCGGCTGGGCGGCCGGCAGGTCGATCTTGTTCAGCACCGGGACGATGGTGAGGTCGTTCTCCATCGCCAGATAGAGGTTGGCGAGGGTCTGCGCCTCGATGCCCTGGGCGGCGTCCACCAGGAGGACCGTGCCCTCGCAGGCCGCGAGCGAACGGGACACCTCATAGGTGAAGTCCACGTGGCCCGGCGTGTCGATCATGTTGAGGATATGGGTCTTCCCCTGGTCCTCACCCGTGTTGGGGGCCCAGGGCAGCCGGACCGCCTGGGACTTGATCGTGATTCCGCGTTCGCGCTCGATGTCCATGCGGTCGAGGTACTGGGCGCGCATCTGCCGCGAATCGACGACTCCGGTCAACTGGAGCATCCGGTCGGCGAGCGTCGACTTGCCGTGGTCGATGTGCGCGATGATGCAGAAGTTACGGAGCAGCGCCGGGTCCGTACGGCTCGGCTCTGGCACGTGGGTAGGGGTCGCGGGCACGCAGGGTCCTGATTCTTGAGACGCGCGGCGTCTCGTCTCGGGTCGACTCGGAGCGATACGTAGCCTCCATCGTCCCATGGGTGCGGGACTGCGCCCGGTTTGGGCGGGTCGGAGGGTGGCTGGTAGCGTGGTGAGCTGTGTCTCGTGCCGTCTCGGCGCGGGACGGGTTCAGTTAGTGATTCATCAAAGCTGAAAAGGCTGTATTAAACGTGGCGAACATCAAGTCCCAGATCAAGCGGAACAAGACCAACGAGAAGGCACGCCTGCGCAACAAGGCTGTCAAGTCGTCGCTCAAGACCGCGATCCGCAAGGCCCGTGAGGCCGCTGCCGCGGGCGACGTCGAGAAGGCCACTGTGGCCGCTCGTGAGGCCTCCCGCAAGCTCGACAAGGCTGTCTCGAAGGGCGTCATCCACAAGAACGCCGCCGCCAACAAGAAGTCGGCGCTGGCCTCGAAGGTCTCTTCCCTTCAGGGCTGAGCCACTCGCTCGGTCCGACCGTCTTGACCGTTCGACCGTCTGACCGCCGGAAGGGACTCAGCGGGCCCTCTCTACCGCTCCGGACCGGCACTCCCGAACTCGCACGCGACTGCGTTCGCCACGCGGGTGCGAGTTCATCGATTGACGTCGAGGCCCCGGTGCCGTCCTTCCCCAGGACGGGCCGGGGCCTTCGTCATGTCTCCGGGTGTCCTGCCCTCGGGTGCCTTGCCCTCGGCGGGCGGGCGAGGACCGGTCAAGCCTACGTGGTCAGCCCGGTCAGCCCGGTCGGCCGGAGCGTGCGGCACGGGCGATGGCGACGACCGCCTTCTCCAGCGCGTACTCGGGGTCGTCACCGCCGCCCTTGACGCCGGCGTCGGCCTCGGCGACGGCCCGCAGCGCCGTCGCCACCCCGTCCGGGGTCCAGCCGCGCATCTGCTGACGCACCCGGTCGATCTTCCAGGGCGGCATCCCCAGTTCACGGGCGAGATCCGCGGGCCTGCCGCCACGCGCGGACGACAGCTTGCCGATCGCCCGTACCCCCTGGGACAGGGCGCTGGTGATCAGTACGGGAGCGACCCCCGTCGACAGCGACCAGCGCAGCGCTTCGAGGGCGTCCGCCGCCCTGCCCTCCACCGCGCGGTCCGCGACGGTGAAGCTGGAGGCCTCGGCGCGGCCCGTGTAGTAGCGGCCGACGACCGCCTCGTCGATCGTGCCCTCGACATCGGCGGTGAGCTGGGAGACGGCGCTCGCCAGCTCGCGCAGATCGCTGCCGACGGAGTCGACCAGCGTCTGGCAGGCCTCCGGGGTGGCCGAGCGGCCCAGCGCGCGGAACTCGGACCGTACGAAGGTGAGCCGCTCGGCGGGCTTGGTCGTCTTGGGACAGGCGACCTCACGGGCGCCCGCCTTGCGTGCGGCGTCCAGCAGCGCCTTGCCCTTGGCCCCTCCCGCGTGCAGCAGGACGAGGGTGATCTCCTCGGCGGGGGCGTCGAGATAGGACTTGACGTCCTTGATCGTGTCGGCGGAGAGGTCGTGCGCGTTCCGCACGACGACGACCTTGCGCTCGGCGAAGAGCGAAGGGCTGGTCAGCTCGGCGAGAGTGCCGGGCTGGAGCTGGTCGGAGGTGAGGTCGCGTACATCCGTGTCGGCGTCGGCGGCGCGGGCCGCCGCCACCACCTGCTGCACGGCGCGGTCGAGCAGCAGGTCCTCCTGGCCCACGGCCAGGGTGAGCGGGGCGAGGAGGTCGTCGGGGGAAGACTTTCTGGTGGCCATCGCGGTCCAGCATCGCACGCACCACCGACAGCCGACGCCGCGGACAGCCGGCGGCCCGCACGGCGTCAGCGCGCCTGCCGTACGTCAGCGTCTGCCGGTACGTGCTGTCAGTACGCCTCTTCCCGCCAGCCGTCCCAGTCCGCCACGAACGCGTCCAGCGCCGCGCCGTCCATCCGTGCCTCCGGGTCCTCCACGACCACCAGCCACTGGGCGTCCTCGGCGTCGTCCTCGCCGGCCAGGGCGTCCCGTACCAACTGCGGTTCCTCGGTCACCCCGAACCGCTCGCCCAGCGCCTCCGCCACCTCCTCGGCGGCATCACGGTCGGGCAGTACCAGCACATGTCTCACATCACTCACGGCCGTATTCTTCCAGCCGGTCCCGGCCGGTCCCAGCCGGTCCCGGCCACCCTGGGCGGGTACCCGGCCTCCGGGGCGGGCTGCTTCGGGGGCGGGCTGCTTCGGGGGCGGGCTGCTTCGGGGGCGGGCTGCTTCGGGGCCCGGGGCCCGGTCACTCCGGGGTGGGCGCGCTCAGCTCTTGGGGATGATCTGGATATCCATCTCGATCTTGATGCTGGAGCCGACGACCGCGATGCCCCGCGCCAGCATGGACTGCCAGTTGACGGTGTAGTCCTCGCGGTGCAGTTCGGTGGTGGCGCGGATGGCGGCGCGGGTCTCGCCCTCCATGCCGTTGCCGATACCGAGGTACTGGGCTTCGAGGGTGATCGTACGGGTGACGCCATGGAGCGTGAGCGCCCCGGTGATCGCCCAGTTGTTGCCGCCCCGGTGCGCGATGCGGTCGCTGTAGAACTCCAGCGTCGGATAGTTGGCCACATCGAGGAAGTCGGCGGAGCGCAGATGGTCGTCGCGCATCTGCACGCTGGTGTCGATCGACGCGGCACCGATGACGACATGCATCGCGGACTGGTCCATCGTGTCGCCGATCCTGATCGCCCCGGCGAAGTTGTCGAACCGGCCGTGCACACGCGCGAGTCCGATGTGCCGGGCGATGAAACCGATCCGGGAGTGGGCCGGTTCGATCTCCCACTCCCCGGGGGCGGGCAGCGGAAGCGAGGGGGCTATCTGGAGCGTGATGTCCCCGAGGCCGCCGGAGTCACCTCCGTCGGTGACATACACATTGCCCCGGTACGGGGTGAAGCTGTCGGCCGAGATGGCCAGCCGGTACTCCCCGAAGGGCACCATCGCCACGATCGTGCCGAAGGGGTCGGTCTCACCGCTCACGATCTTACGGCCGCCGCTGTCGCTCACCGTGAACTCGCCCCGCACGACCGGTTCGTTGACAGGATCGAGAACACGGCAGCTCAGCAGACCCGCACCGGGTGGCACGGACAGCCCGGCAAGTGTGTTGTTTCTCTGCTGAGCGGCCGTCCGTCGGCCGATAAGGCGCGTGATCATGGTGTGTACGTACCCCTGTGCGATCGGGCTCTGCGGGGCCGCGCACGGCCGGACGTCCTTGTCGGGGCGGCGACCCTTGACGAGTAGGCATTCGACCACCCATGCGCTGTTCGAGGCAAACGTACGGACAGGTAGCGAACTCGGCTACTACACACCGCCGACGGAGGGTTGCCGGAGCTCCGGGATCTGGTGGCGTCGCAGCCCGGAACGATCACGGTAGGGCCGGAAAACGCCGCGCGCGCCGCCCGGGGACCGCTCGGGCCCTCCCGGGGCACCGCCCTCAGCTCCGCCCCCGCGCCCACCACCGCGATCGACCCGTCCGTGTCGGTACGCAGCACGGCCGCTCCCCCGGCGCGGAGCGCCTCCACGGTCCGGGGCGCCGGATGGCCGTACGGGTTGTCCCGCCCGGCGGAGATCAGCGCGAGCCGGGGCCGGACCGTACGGAGCAGGGCCGGGTCCTGGAACGGCGAGCCATGATGGGCCACCTTGAGCACATCCACCGGGGGCAGCTCCGGATGGTCACCCAGCAGCCCCTGCTGGGCGGGTGGTTCGAGATCACCGAGAAGCAGCAGCGCGGGCCCCCGGGCGATCCGTACATGGAGGGTGACGCTGGAGTCGTTCGGCTCCCCGACGGTGACGGGAGAGCCGGCCCTCGGCCACAGCACGCGCCAGGTGAGCGGCCCGATCCGCCGCTGCTCCCCGGGCCGGGCGCGGACGACGGGCACCCCCGCCGCCGCGGCGGTTCTCCGTACGAACGCGGCCTGTTCCGGCGGCTCTTCCGAGGTCGTCGTCTGGATCGCACCGACCGCCCTGCCCCGCAGCACCCCGGGGAGACCACGGACATGGTCGGCGTGGAAGTGGGTGAGCAGCAGCAGCGGAACACGTGTGACGCCGAGTTCCCGCAGACAGCGGTCGGGCGGCCCTGGTTCGGGGCCGGCGTCCACGACCACGGCCGTCCCCTCGCCCGCCGCGAGCACGATGGTGTCGCCCTGCCCGACGTCGCACATCGCGAACGTCCAGCCGGGCGGCGGCCAGCCGGTGACGAGCCGGGTGACCGAAGGCGGTCGCACGACGGCGAGGAGCAGGAACACGGCACACGCCGCGGCCGTCCACGGGTGGCGCGGGATCCGTCGTACGGCGAGCAGGACCAGGACGGTCAGCGCGACGAGCAGCAGTCCGCCCCACCAGCCGCCCGGCCAGGTGATCCCCGCGCCGGGCAGCGCCGCGCCGCCGCGGGCGACGGAGGCGATCCAGCCCGCGGGCCAGCCCGCGCACCGGGCCAGTCCCTCCGCCACGGGCATCGCGAGCGGCGCCATGGCCAGGGCGGCGAAACCGAGCACCGTCGCCGGGGCCACCGCCACCTCGGCCAGGAGATTGCACGGGATCGCCACCAGGCTGAACGTGGCCGCGAACACGGCCACCACGGGCGCGCACACGGCCTGGGCGGCACCTGCCGCGGCGAGCGCCTCGGCCACCCCGGCCGGCACCCCGCGCCGGCGCAGCGCGTCGCTCCACCGAGGCGCGATCGTGAGCAGCGCGCCGGTGGCCAGCACGGAGAGAAGGAAGCCGTAACTGCGCGCCAGCCAGGGGTCGTACAGCACCAGCAGCAGAACGGCGGCGGCCAGCGCCGGAATGAGCGTCCTGCGGCGGCCCGTCCCGATGGCGAGCAGAGTGATCAGTCCGCAGGCGGCGGCCCGCAGCACACTGGGCTCCGGCCGGCAGACGACCACGAAGCCGAGCGTGAGCGCCCCGCCTAACAGCGCGGTCCATCGCAGCGAGATCCTCAACCGTGGCGCGAGCCCGCGCCGTTCGGCTCTCATGGCCAGCCCCGGTGGCCCGATCAGCAGAGCGAGTACCACCGTCAGATTGCTTCCGGAGACGGAGAGCAGATGCGTGAGATCGGTCGCCTTGAACGCGTCGTGCAGTTCGGGCGGTACGCGTGAGGTGTCGCCGACGACCAGCCCCGGGAGCAGGGCGCGGGCGTCCGGTTCAAGCCCTTGGGTCGCCTCGCGCAGCCCGGCGCGCAGTTCCCCGGCCACCCGCTGGAGACGGGTCGGCTCCCCGATCGCACGCGGCGGTCCCTTCCCTTCCACCCGCAGGGTCGCCGCGTAGGGGTCGTCCGTGTGCAACGGGGGTGAGAGCCGCCCGGTCAGCCGCAGCCGGGTGGAGGGCAGCAGCCGCTGCCATCGGCCCGCGTGCTCACCGGGTCCGGAGAGCACCAGAACGGGTGTCCGTCCCCTGGTGGTCCGGCCGTCGGGCCCCGTCAGCAGGGTGAGATCCGCGTCCAGGACGAACCCTCCGCCGGACATCCGGTCCCCGAGGACTCTCGGGCGCGTGGGCCGGGGGTCGGAGGTGACCGTCAGCTCCGCGGTGACCCGGGCATACCGCTCCGCGAGGCCCGGCACCGGCCCCCGGTGCGGATCCGCGGTGTGCAGCCCGGCGGACGCCGCACCCGCCGCGGCGCACAGCAGCGCTCCCGCGACGGCGACACCGTTGAGCCGCCGGCCCTGTCCCGCACCGGACCGGGAGGACCCGGACCACACCAGCAGCACCCCGGCCACCGCCAGACACACCAGCACGCCGGCAGCGGTCCACCGCCCTGGAGCACCCACCGCCAGGGCCGCCGCGGCCCAGGCCGCCGCCGCGAGCGGAACCAGCCGCAGATCGGCCGGGCCCTCCTGACGCGGGTGCGCCGGGCCCGCGCGATCGGCGGGGCGGGGATCGGCGGGACGGGGATCGGCGGGGCGGGGATCGGCAAGGTGACCGGACGCCGGGTCGGCCGGGCGGCGCGTCATGGCCGTACGAGCGGCTGAAGGTCCGCGAACCTGCGCGCGCCGATCCCGTTGACCTCGCGGAGTTCCCCGACGGACCGGAATCCTCCGTGCTCGGTGCGGTAGTCGATGATGTGCCGCGCGAGCACGGGCCCCACTCCGGGAAGCGTGTCGAGCTGCTCCACCGTGGCGGAGTTGAGACTCACCGGCACCGGAACCCCCGTACCACCACCGGCACCGGCACCGCCCTGGCCGGCACCTATGCCACCGCCCCCGCCAACTCCGCCGCCCTCAGCGCCCGGTGGCGCCGGACCTCCCACCACCACCTGTTCGCCGTCCATCAGCACCCTCGCCCGGTTGAGTCCGGTGATGTCCGCGTCCGGCTTGACACCCCCGGCCGCGCGCAGCGCGTCGGCGACCCGCGATCCGGTCGGCAGACGCAGCACCCCCGGCTTCCGCACCTCGCCGCCCACGTCCACGACGACGCGGCTCGTCTCCTCCGGTGCCGGCGCCCCCGGCACTCCTGACGCCGTCGGAGGCATCACCGCCCCGGCCGCGCCGACCGTCTCCGGCGCCCGGACGGACCGCGGGCGTCCGGCCCAGAAGTGCTGAGCGGCGAGCAGCGCGGCCACGACCAGAACGACGGCGAGCGCCGCGAGCGCCCTTGGCTCAAGCCCGCACCGGAGCTGGAGCCACATCGGCAGCCGCTCGCGCAGCGCGAGCCCCACCCGCTCCCGCCTGCCGTCCCTCGCACGCCCGCCGTCCCTCGCACGCCCGCCCTCGTCGTCACCTCCCGCGAGGAGCACGGGCGGTGGGTCCGCCGCCCCGGCCGGCGGACCGGCGAAGAGGGCGTCCGCGCGGCGGCGCGGACGACGGGCACGGACATCGGAGCCCGGAGCTCGACCGGGTCCACTGGTCACGGAGCGTGTTCGCAGAGTCATGCCACAGAACGGTAGGCACTTCCGCCCGGCCTCGCTCAGCGGCCCGAATTCCTGTGGATGACAAGCGCATTGTGGATAACCCGATCACCCGTGCGAGTGGTCGGCGGCTACGAGTGAGCCACGAACAAGCCTCTGGGACGCCCTCTGGACGCCCGGCACGGCACCCCGCTCAGCGCGGCGAGATCACCGCTCCCAGCAGCCCCGGCCCCGTGTGCGCCCCGATCACCGCGCCCACCTCGCTCACATGCAGATCCACCAGTCCCGGCACCCGTTCACGCAGCCGCTCGGCCAGCGTCACGGCCCGCTCCGGCGCCGCGAGATGGTGTACGGCGATGTCCACGCGGCTGGTGCCCGCCCGCTCGGCGACGATCTCCTCCAGCCGCGCGATCGCCTTCGAGGCCGTACGCACCTTCTCCAGCAACTCGATACGTCCGCCGTCCAGCTGCAACAGCGGCTTCACCGCCAGCGCCGAGCCCAACAGCGCCTGGGCCGCGCCGATACGGCCGCCTCGGCGCAGATAGTCCAGCGTGTCGACATAGAAATACGCGGAGGTGCCCGCGGCCCGCTTCTCGGCGGCGGCCACCGCCTCGTCCAGCGTCCCGTTCCCCTCCGCGGCCTCGGCGGCGGCCAGCGCGCAGAACCCGAGCGCCATCGCCACCATCCCCGTGTCCACCACCCGCACCGGCACGGGCGCGTCCTTCGCCGCGAGCAGGGCGGCGTCGTACGTCCCGGAGAACTCGGCCGAAAGATGCAGGGAGACGATCCCGGTCGCGCCGGCCTCCGCCGCCGTACGGTACGCGGCGGCGAAGACATCGGGGCTGGGCCGCGAGGTGGTCACGGAGCGCCGCTTCTGGAGGGCCAGGGCCAGCGAACGGGCCGAGATCTCGGTGCCCTCCTCCAGCGCGCGGTCACCGAGTACGACGGTCAGCGGCACCGCGGTGATGCCGTGCCGCTCCATCGTCTGCGGCGGCAAGTAGGCCGTGGAATCGGTGACGATCGCGACATGGCGGGACATGAGCGGGAGGTTACCCGTCGTCGCCCCCCGTCGGCAGCCCGGCCCCGTCCCAATGATCGATTTCGCCCTGGCCGCAGGCGTGTCCGGTCGATTCCGGTCAGTTCGTGCTCTCGGGCCTCGCCTGGCCCGTCCGCTTCTGCCACGGGTAGGCGATCCGCGGCCGGACACCGGGTGGCTCGATGGCCGGCGTCCGGTCCTGCCCGCGCCCCTGCGCGGATCCCTGCCCCTGTCCCGACCCCGGTCCATCGGTCTCATCGGCCGCCACCCGGGGCTCGGCCCCGGGCCAGGTGCCCTCGGGCTCCGGCCACACCACATGCTGCTCGCGCCCCTCGGGGCTCTCGCGCCTCTCATGCGTCGTGGACCGCTCGCCCTGCCGCTGGTCGGCCGCCGGCTCCGGCGTCGACCAGTGCCGCAGCGCGCCCGACTCCACATCGATCTGGGCGCTCAGCGACGACAGATCGTCCTCCGCGAACTTCCGCGCCCGGTCCCTCGCCGCCCAGCGCAGCGACTCCGCCGAGTGCGTGATCCGCTCGGTGCGCTCGCGCAGCTCCTGGAGGTGTTCGGCCACCCTCGCCCGGTCCGGATCGCGCTCCAGCCTGCGCAGCTCCTCATCCAGCTCCCGCCCGTGCGCGCTGAGCCGCTCGAAGAGCGCGACCGACTCCGACAGCGAGGCGTCCTCCGCCACCCCCGCCTGGAGCGCTTCCTGTGTCGCCCGCATCGAGGTGCGCAGCCGCACCCGGAGCTGGGCGAGCTCCCCGGCCACACCCATCTGTCCGAGGCTTCTCGCCCGCAGTGTGGTGTCCTCCACCGTCCGGCGAGCGTTCGAGATCGTGCGGTCGACGCCGCGCTTGGCCGCGCCGACGGCCTTCACGCCCATGTACACCCCGAGTGATACGAACGTGACGAAGAGCAGCGCCAGGATCACGATGACGACCTCCATGGGCGCCCCCTTCGTTGTCGTTTACGCTCTCTCCACCGTAAACGGAACAAGCAGGTTGAGGGTTCCTGGGAAACCCCCAACCTGCCCGTAGGGGAAAGCCCTGCTTACCCCGCCTACCCCGGCCTACCGCCGCTTACCCGGCCTGCCGCTGTCCTCGGTCCGTCTCCCACCCGGTCCGCGTCCCCGGCCCGCCCCTACGCGGGAACGATGTTCACCAGCTTCGGCGCCCGTACGATCACCTTGCGGATACCTCCGCCGCCCAGCGCCGCGACCACCGCTTCGTCGGCCAGCGCCAGTGCTTCCAGTTCCTCGTCCGAGATCGACGGCGAGACCTCCAGCCGCGCCTTGACCTTGCCCTTGATCTGCACCACGCATGTCACGGCCTCGTCCACGAGATACGCCGGGTCCGCGACCGGGAAGTCCTGGTGGACGACCGAGTCGGAGTGGCCCAGCCGGCGCCACAGCTCCTCGGCGACATGCGGCGCCAGCGGCGCGATCAGCAGGACCAGCCGCTCGGCGACCGAACGCGGCACCGGCCGGGCCGTCTTGGTGAGCAGGTTGTTCAGCTCGGTGATCTTGGCGATGGCGGTGTTGAACCGCAGCGCCGTCATGTCCTGGGCGACCCCGTCGATCGCCTTGTGCAGCGCGCGCAGCGTCTCCTCGTCGGGCTCGGCGTCCACGACGGTGACCTCGCCCGTCGTCTCGTCGACCACATTGCGCCACAGCCGTTGCAGCAGCCGGTACTGGCCGACCACCGCACGCGTGTCCCACGGCCGCGAGACATCCAGCGGGCCCATCGCCATCTCGTACAGCCGCAGCGTGTCCGCGCCGAACTCGGCGAAGATCTCGTCCGGAGTGACCGCGTTCTTCAGGGACTTGCCCATCTTGCCCAGGACACGGCTGACCTTCTCGCCCTGGTACCAGTATCCGCCGTCCCGCTCCTCGACCTCGGCGGCGGGCACCGCGATCCCCCGGCTGTCGCGGTGGACGAAGGCCTGGATCATGCCCTGGTTGTACAGCTTGTGGAAGGGCTCGACCGAGGAGATGTGCCCCAGGTCGTACAGCACCTTGGACCAGAAGCGCGCGTACAGCAGGTGCAGTACGGCGTGCTCCGCGCCGCCCACGTACAGATCGACACCGCCGTGCGGCTGTCCCTCGCGGGGGCCCATCCAGTACCGCTCGATGGCCGGGTCGACCAGCTTCTCGCTGTTGTGCGGGTCCAGATAGCGCAGCTCGTACCAGCACGAACCGGCCCAGTTCGGCATCGTGTTGGTCTCGCGGCGGTAGCGCTTGACGCCCTCGCCCCGGCCCAGGTCCAGCTCGACGTCGACCCACTCCGCGTTCCGCGACAGCGGTGTCTCGGGCCGGGTGTCCGCGTCGTCCGGATCGAACGTACGGGGCGAGTAGTCGTCGACCTCGGGCAGCTCCAGCGGCAGCATCGACTCGGGCAGCGAGTGCGCCGTGCCGTGCTCGTCGTAGACGATGGGGAAGGGCTCGCCCCAGTAGCGCTGGCGGCTGAACAGCCAGTCGCGCAGGCGGAAGTTGACCGTGCCCTCGCCGATGCCCCGCCCGGCCAGCCACTCGGTGATCCGGGCCTTGGCCTCGGACACCGTCAGGCCGTCCAGGGAGATGTCCGCACCCGTCGAGTCGATGACGCGCGCGTCGTACGAGTCGAACGCGTCGTCCCACTCCGCCGGATCGGTGGAACGGCCGTCGGAGGGCTCCACCACACAGCGCATCGGCAGCTCGAAGGCGCGCGCGAACGCGAAGTCACGGCTGTCGTGCGCCGGTACGGCCATGATCGCGCCCGTGCCGTACCCCATCAGCACATAGTCGGCGATGAAGACGGGTACGCGCGCGCCACTGACCGGGTTGGTGGCGTACGCGCCGGTGAAGACACCGGTCTTGTCCTTCGCCTCGGCCTGCCGCTCGACATCGGACTTCGAGGCGGCCTGCTTGCGGTACGCGCCGACGGCGTCGGCGGGGGTCGCGTGTCCGCCCGTCCATACGTCGTGCGTGCCCTCGGGCCAGACCGCCGGGACGATCTTCTCGACCAGGTCGTGCTCCGGCGCCAGCACCATGTAGGTGGCGCCGAAGAGGGTGTCCTGACGGGTCGTGAAGACCGTGATCGCTCCCGCGTCACCGACCGGGAAGTCGACGCGCGCGCCCTCGCTCCTGCCGATCCAGTTGCGCTGCTGGAGCTTGATGGCCTCCGGCCAGTCCAGCGCGTCGAGATCGGTCAGCAGCCGGTCGGCGTACGCGGTGATCCGCATGTTCCACTGGCGCAGCTTCGCCTTGAACACCGGGAAGTTGCCGCGCTCGGAGCGGCCGTCCGCGGTGACCTCCTCGTTGGCCAGTACGGTGCCCAGCCCCGGACACCAGTTGACGGGCGCGTCGGAGGCGTAGGCCAGCCGGTACTCACCCAGGACGTCGGCGCGTTCGACGGCGCTCAGCGCACTCCAGGGGCGCCCGTCCGGAGTGGCGCGCTGCCCGCTCTCGAACTGCGCGACCAGCGTGTCGATCGGGCGGGCCTTGTCGGCGTCCTTGTCGTACCAGGAGTTGAAAATCTGTACGAAGATCCACTGGGTCCACTTGTAGTAGTCCGGGTCGATCGTGGCCACGGACCGGCGCTTGTCGTGTCCCAGACCCAGCCGGCGCAGCTGCGTCCTCATATTGGCCATGGCGGCCTCGGTGGACACCCGGGGGTGGGTGCCGGTGGCGACCGCGTGCTGCTCGGCGGGCAGGCCGAACGCGTCGAAGCCCAGCGTGTGCAGCACATTGTGCCCGGTCATGCGCTGATGACGGGCGAACACATCGGTGGCGATATAACCCAGCGGATGCCCGACATGCAGACCGGCGCCGGACGGGTAGGGGAACATGTCCATGATGAACTTCTTGGGCTCGGCCACCACCGCCGGGTCCCCGGCCAGGTCACCCGTGGGGTTCGGCGCCTCGTACGTGCCCTCGGCGTCCCAGAAGTCCTGCCAGCGCGCCTCGATGTCGGCGGCCATGGCGGCCGTGTAGCGGTGCGGCGCTGTCTGCTCGGCGGCAGCGGAATTCGTCTCGCTCATGATCCTCTGAAGCTCCATCGATCGTCACTGCCGGCGGGGGTTCGGCCGTGCCGTGCCACTCGGCGAGTGGCTGCGCCGGCCGGTGAACGAAAAAGACCCCTCACACAGGAGGGGACGCCGCGCCGATTCCGACCGGATCTCTCATCCGTCGGGACTGATCAGCGCGGCCCGCTAAGCAGAAGGCGTACGGCTCGCATGGCGTCAGGGTACCGCAGGGCCCCGACAGCCCGCACAGAGTGGCACCGGTACAAGCACACGAGGGGCACGGGAGAGCCACGAGAGGGGCACGAAACGATCGTGGAACGACCGGCGGCGGAACCTGTTACCCCGCGTATCGACCCGTTCCGGGGCATCTCCCGGGCCGCCGGGAGTCGGGTAACTCACCTTCCCCCGGTTAAACCTGCAAATTGGGTACTGCCTGGTATGGCTCCACTTAGCATGCGGCAACGGGACCGCTTTCCCGAGCCCTTCGGAGTTGCCCCCTCATGAACCCTCAACGCAAGTTCAGCTCGTCGCTCTCCCTGGACCACGGCATGAGCCGGCAGGTGCAGGGCGGACTCACGGTCGCCGCGCTGGTACTGGTACCCCTGCTCGCCGTCGCGGGAGGCGACGCCTTCCGTGCCGCACTCGACTTCACCACCGGAGTGCTGTCGCTGCTGTCCCTCACCGGCGCCGTGGCCTGGGGTCTGATAGCCACCGACAGGGTGCTGCTCTCCCCGCGCCACCGGCTGCTGGCCCAGGGCGTCCACCGCGCGACGGCGATCGCCTCGCTCGGTTTTCTGCTGCTGCATGTCACCGTCAAGGTCACCCTCGGGCATGTGGCGCTGCTCGGCGCGCTGGTGCCGTTCGGCCTCGGTGTCAGCGGTACGAACGGCCTCATCGGCTTCGGCTCGCTCGCCGGGCTGCTGATGGTCGTGGCCGCCACGACCGGCGCGATGCGCAGCGCCTTCGCCGTGCCCGGCCGGTTCGCGGGACGCTGGCGCGCGATGCACATGGTGGCCTATCCGGCCTGGTGCTTCGCACTCGTGCACGGCCTCTACACCGGCCGTCCGGCCGCGACCTGGGTCGTCACGCTGTACTGTCTGGCTCTCCTCGGAGTCGCCGCCGCCGTGTCCACACGGCTGCTGCCCCGCCCGGTCAAGCGCCGCCTCGCCGACCGGATCCTCGTGCTGACCGGCGGCGTCCCTGAGACGCCGGAGCCCGAGCAGAACCGTCGCGATCTCGCGTCGGACCCGCTCCCCGGTGCGATGGGAATCCCCTCGCAGCCCGACTACCAGCAGCGGATCGTGCGCGAGCCCGCCGTCTCGGCGCAGCCGCTGGGAGGGGCTCTGGGCCGGCCGCGCACCCCACCGCGGCTCGCCGCCCCCGCCCCGCCGCTGTACGAGGCGACGCGATCGACGGCGGAGCCCTACCCCGCGTCGGATCCGTTCAGCACCGGCACGAGCGGCATCGGCGCCGACAGCGGCGCCACGGATTCGTTCGCCGCCGCGGAGCCCTTCTCCGCCACGGAATCGTTCGCGGCCTCCGGTCCGCGGACGGAGTCCGGTACGGGTCTCTCGGCCGGGTACCGCGCGGTCTCGCGGGGAGGTGAACCCACCACCCGCATACCGACCGGCGAGATACCCCTCGCCGAGCGCGTTCCCCTGACCGAGGAACTCCCCGTCATCTCCGACGATCCCGCGGGCAGGCCCGGTTCCTGGCCGGCGCCGTCCCCGCCGCGCCCCGCGGAGGCCTTCGCACCGCCCGTGTCGACCCCGTACGACACCGGCGCGGTCCCCACCTACGGCCCGAACGGGGCCTCTCCGTACGACACCGGCGCGAACCCCTCGTACCCAGCGGGCGGCACGACGCCCTCCCCGTACGACACGAGCGGCGGGGGCGTCCCGGTCTACGGGCCCGACGCCCCGTCCCCGTACGACACCGGGTCGATCCCGGCGTACGACACGGGCTCCCTCCCGGCCTACGACACCGGCGCGGCACCCACGTACGACACCGCCGCGCCCACGTACGACACCGGCTCCGTACCCACGTACGAGACCGGCTCCGTCCCGGCCTACGACACGGGCTCCGTGCCCGCCTACGGCGCCGGCTCCTCCCCGGCGTACGACACCGGTTCGGTTCCCTCCTACGAAACCGGTTCCCTCCCTCCTTACGACACGGGCGCGGTCCCCACCTATGAGGGCACGGTCTCCCCGCCGCCGTCCTCCGCCGCCCCGTCGTCCCCCATCCCCTCCGTGCCCTCGTCCGCGCCGTCGGACGGGACCGGGGCCTCCCCCGGTCCCCTCTATCCGCCCCCGGCCGGGGAACCCTGGCACGCACCCGCAGGAGACCGACCGTGAACACCCCGCTCCCCGATGTCCCCGAAGTCCGTGTCGTCGGGCTCCCCCAGCTCACCCAGGGATTCGACCTGGTCGAGCGGCTCGATCTCCCCATGCATCTCAAGGTCCACGGCCCGCTGGAGCCCGTGACCGGGGAACGGCTGGCGCAGCTCGCCGAGAACATGTCCCTGACCGGCCGGGGAGGCGCCGGATTCCCCTTCGCCAAGAAGCTGCGCGCGGTGGCCACGGCCGCGATCCGCCGTGGTGTGCGGCCCGTCGTCGTGATCAACGGCAGTGAGGGCGAGCCCGCCTGCCGCAAGGACACGGTGCTGATCAACCGCGCCCCGCATCTCATCCTCGACGGCGCGCTGCTGGCCGCCGAGGCGCTCGGCGCCCGCACGCTGGTCATCGCCGTCACCCGTAATTCCACCGAGGTCTCGATCCGCGCGGCGCTCGCCGAGCGGGGACTCTCCGACCGGCGCGGCCAGCAGTTGCGCGCGCGGGTGGTCCGTACCCCGGAGCGCATGGTCTCGGGTGAGGCCTCCTCCGTGATCCGCGCCATCGGCGGCGGGCCCGCCCTGCCGCCGGGCCGCCGTGAGCGCGCGGCCGAGTCCGGTGTCGGCGGTCTGCCGACGCTGCTGTCCAACGCGGAGACCTTCGCCCAGCTAGCCGTCGGCGCCCGGATCGGCGCCCGGCGCTACGGGCACACCGGGCTCGACACCGAGCCGGGCACCGTCATGCTCACCATCTCGGGCGCGGTCGCCCGCCCGATGGTCGTCGAGGTGCCGACGGGTGTGCCCCTGCGGTACGTCCTTCAGATGGCCGGTGCGCCGCCGCTCCCGCAGGGCGTGCTGACCGGCGGCTACCACGGCAACTGGATCGACTCAGTGGCCGCCCATGAGGCCGTCGTCTCCAAGGAGTCCCTCGCGTCCTTCGGCGGCGCGCTGGGCGCGGGCGCGATCCTGCCGATCGGCCCCGAGACCTGTCCGCTGGGCGAGGCGCTCCGGGTCGCCAACTGGCTCGCGGCCGAGACGGCCGGTCAGTGCGGTCCGTGCAAGCTCGGTCTGCCCGCCGCCGCGGGCGGTCTCTCCGATGTCATCAACGGAGGCGGTCCCGCCGCGCTGGAGGCGCTGCGCGCGGTGACCCAGGCGGTCAAGGGCCGGGGCGCCTGCAAGCACCCCGACGGCTCGGCGCGCTTCTTCGCCTCCACGCTGTCGGCGTTCACCGACGACCTCGCCGCGCATGTGCTGGACGGGGGCTGCGGGCGTGAGACGACCGGTGTGCTGCCGCTGCCCGGTCCCGGCTACCAGGACGCCGAGGAGTCGATTCCGAGCGGCGAGAAGCTCGCCGTGGACTGGACGCTCTGCCAGGGTCACGGGCTCTGCGCCGATATCGTCCCCGAGCTGATCAGACTGGGGCCCGACGGCTATCCGGCGCTCGCGGACGCGTCCGTTCCCATGCATCTGCGGGGACGCGCGCAGCGCGCGGTGCGCAGATGCCCGGAGCTCGCACTCCGTATCGAGCAGCCGGCGCCCGCGCGGCCCGCGCGCGCCGCGCTGCCGCCCGGCGGTGGCCGCAAGGCCCTGGGCCCCGGGCGTGGTTGAGCGTTGAGCACCGGGACGGACGGGGCCCTCGGGCTCCGTCCGTCCCCTGTCGCGCACCTGTACACGGCGCGAGAGAGCACGCGCAGGAGCACAGGGAAGCGGGAGCACACGGAGAAGCCGGAGCACAAAGAGAAGCAGGCCATCCGATCCGGATGACCCGCTTCTCCGACTACCTGACTATCCACTGTGGAGCTAAGGAGAATTGAACTCCTGACCTCCTGCATGCCATGCAGGCGCTCTACCAACTGAGCTATAGCCCCTTGCTATGCGCCGCTCCCGGGCTCCCCCGGCGGCGGCAGCGCCAACATTACACGGTCCTTCCGGCCGATCACCAAATCGTTTCCAGTCCGCATCGATTCGACCGGTACTGTCGCTTTTTGTGACCATTCCCGTACTTGTGCAGCTTGTCCGGACCAGCGACCGGAGCCCGTCCCCCCGGCGCGCGCTCCTGATCGCCGCCTGCGTCTGTCTGGTCTCCTTCGCCGCGTTCTGGACCGCGCAGCGTGCGGCCGGGGTCTCGATGATCGATCTGATGGTCTACCGCGCCGAGGGACGTACGGTGCTCGACGGCCTGGATCTCTATGCGATGCGCGCGACCCACGCCCGACTCCCCATGACCTACCCGCCGTTCGCCGCGCTGCTGTTCACCCCGCTCACGCTGCCGGGTGTGCCGGTGCTGCGCACGCTCGCGACCGCCGGGAATCTGCTGCTGCTCGTCGTGTTCGTACGGCTCTCCCTCCGGCTCGCCCTCCAGGGAGGAACGCGTCCTCCTAAGGAGGCGTCACCGCGGGCGGCCCGGCTGTGGGTCGCGACGCTGTGGGCGGCCGCGTTCGCCGTCTGGTGCGAGCCGGTCTGGACGACGCTGCGCTACGGGCAGATCAATCTGCTGCTCGCGGTGGCCGTGCTGTGGGATCTCACCCGGGATCCCGTCCTCCCGAACGGACGACCTCAGCACCGGTGGGCGGGCGCCGGCATCGGTTTCGCCGCCGCCGTCAAGCTCACCCCGGCCCTCTTCGCCGTCCTGCTGCTGCTCATCGGTCTGGTACG
Source organism: Streptomyces sp. NPDC055025 (assembly GCF_053608565.1). Classification (NCBI taxonomy): domain Bacteria; kingdom Bacillati; phylum Actinomycetota; class Actinomycetes; order Kitasatosporales; family Streptomycetaceae; genus Streptomyces; species Streptomyces sp. NPDC055025. The sequence goes on along the minus strand of NZ_JBSGVS010000049.1, from coordinate 30,430 downwards.
AGCACGCGGGACGGGCTGGAACCCCTGGCTGCGCCAGGCCGTGACAGCCACCGCCGTCTTCGCCGGCGCGACCCTCCTGGCCGCCGCCGTGCTCCCCGGGGACTCACTCCGCTTCTGGACCGGAACCCTCTTCGAGGCCGGCCGCGCGGGTCTCGCGGAGGACACCGCCAACCAGTCGCTGCGCGGGGTGCTGGCCCGGCTGTCGCAGACCGGCGATCCGGCGCTCTGGTGGCCCGTGGCCGCCGCCGTGGTGGGCGTGGCGGGGCTCGCGGCAGCCGTCGCCGCGGGGCTGCGCGGGGAGCGCGCCGGAGCGGTGGTCTGCTGTGCGGCGACGGCGCTGCTGATCAGCCCGGTCTCCTGGTCGCACCACTGGGTGTGGTGTGTGCCGATGGCGCTGTATGCCGCGGTGCGCGGGGGGACCGGGTGGGCGGCGGCGGCCTGGCTGATCTTCTGTTCGTACGCCCTGTGGTGGGCACCGCACCAGCCCGGCGGCTCCGTACTGGCCCGGGGAGTCGCCGGGACGGCGCTCTGCGCGCTCTATCCGCTGACGGCCCTGGCCTTCGTCGGACATCTGCTCGGCGACACACTCAGGGCCCGGGACCATCGGGGCCCCGGGGACACGGTCAGGCCGTGGCGAACGAGTAGAACCGCTTGAGCGTGCAGTGCTCGTCCAGGAGACGGCCGTAGATCGGCTCGCCCTCCAGTTCCCGGTAGGTCTCGATGGGGTCGCCTTTTATGATCAGCGCCCGCGCGCACTCCTCGCACCAGTACTGGAACTCGGGGTTGAGCGGATCCATGTCCCGGACGATCGGCGTACCACTGCCGCACCAGTCGCATTTACGCCTGTGGGCACCCATCAATCAGCTCCAACAGTGGCCGCAGGCCGTACACACGTAGGAAATCCCGCCGTTGTCACCGAGCACTTGAGCCACCTGGGACGAACCGCACGAGGGGCAATTGAGGCCGGCGAGCGCCTCCGCCGGGGCAAGCAGATCATCGGGCTCCTCGATGCTGCTGGCGGACAATACGGCTCTCCCCTCCGGTCCGGCCCTTCGTCCCCTCCGGTTGTCAGATTCTGCCACGCCGGAGCCTGACGGGCAGCCGGAAAAAGCCTCCCTGTAAGGGCTTATACCGGACGTCGTCGGATCGCGGGACGCCTTATCGCGCCGATGGGGCCCGTCTCATCGCCTTCACGGAACCCGCCGCCGCGCCCAGGATCGCGGCGCCGGCGAGCGCGAGCGTACACACCAGGAGCGCGTCGCCCGGCGCGTCGTGGCCCGGCACCGCCAGCCGGTTCAGGAAGAGCGTCCCGAATGTCGCGACCCCGATGAGCTGGCCGAGCTGGGTGACGGTCGCGAGCAGTCCGCTGGCGTCCGCCGCGTCCTCCTGGCGTACGGTCGCCAGCGCGCCCGTCAGGGTGGGGCTGAACCCGAGCGCCAGACCGACACCAAGCGCTATGCAAGCGGCATACATGGCGAACCCGCCGTCACCGATGTCCCGGAGCACCCAGCCCACGGCGGCGCAGGAGACGGCCGTCAGCACGAATCCGCCGGGAACCAGCGCCCGTTGCATCCTCCGGGGCCAGTTCCGCCAGGTCAGTCCGACCAGACCGAAGACCACGGCCATCGGCGCGAAGGTCAGTCCCGCGCGCAGCGCGCTGTAGCCCAGGCCGCCCTGGACATAGAGGGTGAAGCTGAACAGGAAGCCCGCGTTGACCGCCATCACCAGCAGGATCCGCAGGGCCGCGAGGCCCATCCCGGGGATACGGAGCACTCTTGGCGCGATCAACGGGGCGCCCCCGCGCCGGGCGAGCCGGGACTCGTGGACGAGGAAGCAGCCGAAGACCACGGCGGCGGCGGCCAGGGAGACCCATGACCAGAGCGGCCAGTCCTCCTCCTGGCCGAGGACCAGCGGCACGGTGAGGAGCGAGACCGCGGCGGCCAGCAGCACCAGCCCCGGCAGATCCAGACCGCGGGCGCGCTCCGGCCGGCCGCGTCCGTCCCGCGGCAGTACGCGGGCGCCCAGGGCCAGCAGCGCCACCCCGATCGGTACGTTCACGAGGAAGACCGGCCGCCAGCTCGCGCCGAACAGATCGGCGCTGACCAGCACCCCGCCCACCACCTGTCCGGCGGCGGCTCCGGTGGCGAGTACGGCGGCGTAGGCGCCGAGCGCCCGTACCCGCCGCTCACCGGCGAAGTTGCGCTGGATCAGGCTGAGCACCTGCGGGATCATCAGCGCCGCGCCCGCGCCCTGGACCAGTCGGAACGCGATCAACTGGCCGGTGCCCGCGGCCAGTCCGCAGGCGAGCGAGGCGGCGGTGAAGACCGCGAGCCCGCCCAGATACAGCCGGCGGTGGCCCAGCAGATCACCGAGCCTGGCACCGGTGATCAGCAGGACGGCGTACGCGATGGTGTAACCGGCGATGACGAGCTGGAGTCCGGCGCCCGAGGCGTCGAGTTCGGTACGGATCGTCGGCGCCGCCACATTGACGATGAACACGTCGAGCAGCGCCATGAACTGGGCCGCGAGCACCACGGCGAGCAGCAGACCGGGCCGGGCGCGAGCGCCGGTGCCGGTGCCGACCGCTCCGGTGCCGGCACCGACCGCTCCCCCGCCCTTGTCAGTGCCGTCGTCTTTACTGGATCCGCGGGTGTGTGGTGGGTTCTCGGATGAGGTGGTCGTCATGGCACCGAGCCTGAGGCCGGTCGGGTACCGGTAACGAGAGCCCACCGATGCTGGTACTGACAGCACCTGGCAAGGGACGGCGCGGGGACGGACGATGGGGGTGTGACCACGATGACAGTGCGGGACGCCACGAGCCGGCGGCGCAGATCCGAGCTGGCCGCCTTTCTGCGCGGGCGCCGGGCGCGGGTGACCCCCGCCGATGTCGGCATGCCGCCGGGGCTCCGCCGCCGTACGCCGGGGCTGCGCCGCGAGGAGGTCGCGCAGCTCTCCGGTGTGGGCGTGACCTGGTACACATGGCTGGAGCAGGGACGTCCGATCAACGCCTCCGCGCAGGTGCTGGACGCGGTGGCGCGCACCCTGCGGCTCGACCGGGCGGCGCGCGAGCATCTCTACCATCTCGCGGAGGTGCCGCACGAACCGGATCCGCAGGCCGACGCGGACGGTGTCGGCCCGGAGATCCAGGGCATCATCGACACCCTCGATCCGCTGCCCGCGGTGGTGTACAACGCGCGCTACGACATCCTCGCGACCAACAGCGCCTATGACGACCTCTTCGACATCCGGACGATACGCGCGTACGGATATCCGAACGTGCTGTGGATCCTGTTCTGCGTGCCCGAGAACACCTGTCCGCTGGTCTATCCGGAGACGGAGCTGCCGGTGATGGTGGCGACACTGCGCGGGGCGTACGGACGGCATGTGGGCGAGCCGGAGTGGGAGTCGTTCGTCCGCCGTCTTTCGGCGGCCAGCCCGCGCTTCGCCGAGCTGTGGGAGAGCGGGGACGTGATACCGCCGGGGCCCCGGGTGAAGACGTTCCGGCACGAGGCGGTCGCCGGCGAGATACGGATGACCTCGGTCTCGCTGTCGGTCAACGGGATGCCGGAGTGCCGGATCGTCGTCTACACCCCGGCGGACGAGGAGAGCTCGCAGAGGACGGCCACGATACGCGCGCTGCGCCCCGGCGCGTAGACCACCACGCATCACGCCATCACGGCATCACCGCGTCACGCACCGGCACCGGCACCGGCACCGGCACCGGCCAGCCACGACCAGCCGCGACCAGTCACAACGGAACAGAGCACCCGGAGCCGCCGCCGCACAGCAGAAATCCCGCCCCCTGCTGGGGACGGGATCCGGTTTGTGGAGCTAAGGAGAATTGAACTCCTGACCTCCTGCATGCCATGCAGGCGCTCTACCAACTGAGCTATAGCCCCGCGTGTTCTCCGCGCTGCGAACAAGAAGAACTTTAGCCTGCGACCAGCCGGAAAGTGAAATCCCGGCCCCACCGCCGCCAGGAGCCGTTCAGTCGTCGTCGCCGAGGACCGGTTCGGGGAGGGTTCCCGCGTTGTGCTCCAGCAGCCGCCAGCCGCGCGCGCCCTCGCCGAGGACCGACCAGCAGCAGTTGGAGAGCCCGCCGAGGCCCTCCCAGTGGTGCGCCTCCAGGCCCAGCAGCCGCCCGATCGTGGTGCGGATCGTGCCGCCGTGGCTGACCACCACGAGAGTGCCGTCGTCGGGCAGTTTGTCGGCGTGCCGGAGCACCACGGGCGCGGCCCGGTCGGCGACCTCGGTCTCCAGCTCACCGCCGCCGCGCCGGACGGGCTCGCCGCGCTTCCACGCCGCGTACTGCTCCCCGAAGCCGTCGACGATCTCCTCGTGGGTCAGCCCCTGCCAGGCTCCCGCGAAGGTCTCGCGGAGGCTCGCGTCGTACGAGACGTCCAGCCGGGTGATCGCGACCAGCTCGGCGGCCGTGGCGGCGGCCCGCTGAAGGTCGGACGAGATGATCGCGTCCGGCTTCAGGGAGGCCAGCAGCCGGGCCGATCGCCGGGCCTGGGCGATACCGGCGGAGGTCAGCCCGATGTCCGTGGAGCCCTGGAAGCGGCGCTCCACATTCCAGGCGGTCTGGCCATGCCGCCACAGGACGATACGGCGGCCCCTGCCGCGCTTGCCGCCGTTCAGCGCAGCTCACCGTCCGTCTCGCCGGCCGATCCGGCGGACCTGGTGGCTCCGGCGCGCTCCGCGGACTTGCCCCGGGTCTTGACGGCGTCCTCGGGCAGCTCCAGCTCGGGGCAGTCCTTCCACAGCCGCTCCAGGGCGTAGAAGACCCGCTCCTCGCTGTGCTGGACGTGCACGACGATGTCGACGTAGTCGAGCAGGATCCAGCGGGCGTCGCGGTCGCCCTCGCGACGCACCGGCTTGGCGCCCAGCTCCTTCTGGAGCCGCTCCTCGATCTCGTCGACGATCGACTTGACCTGGCGGTCGTTGGGCGCGGAGGCGAGCACGAAGGCATCGGTGATCGACAGCACATCGCTGACGTCGTACGCGATGATGTCGTGTGCGAGCCGGTCCGCCGCCGCCTGGGCAGCGGCGTTGACAAGCTGGATGGAACGATCAGTAGCGGTCACAAGCAAGCTTCCGTCGACGGTCATGGAGACATCCAGGATCTCACGCCCCACCGTCCCCCGGCACAGCCATTCTCCGCGGCCCGGCCGGGGACCGGTCCGGGCCGTGCGCGAAGGCGTCTCGCACACGGCCCGGACCCGTCGGTCCCCGGTCGGCCGGTCTCCTGGTCGACTAGTTGACCTTGTAGTCCTCGCCCAGGACCACCGAGACATCGGCGTTCGGGGCGGGGGTGCCCTTCTGTACCGCGGTCGTCGGCAGTCCCAGCGTCTTGGCCACCTCGACCGCCTGCGGCTTGTCCGCGTTATCGCCGTAGCTGACCAGCGAGGCCGTCTGCGCGAGACCGGTGCCGGCGTCCACGAAGCCATAGCCGCCGTTGACCAGGGAGATCCGGGCGGACTCCGCCGCGTCCTGGTTCCCGCTCGCGTTCTTCACCCCGACCCGTACGGCCGCGCCCTGCTCCGGAGCGCTGACCGAGCCGCCCAGGACGTCCTTGACCACGGTGTCGGCGGTCTGCTCGCTGAGCGTGCCGTCCGCCTCGACGGGCAGCACCGTCGTGGTGTAGTCGCCCACCTTCGCGTGTTCGGCGAGCTTGGCGAGCGAGGCGCCCAGGTCCTTCTCGGGCAGCGACGGGTCGAGGATCTGCGCCAGTGTCTCCACGGTGATGGTGGCGGCCTGCGGATCGTCCGAGATCTTCCGCAGCACGCCCTGGAGCACCTGGCCGAACCGCTGGAGCTGCTTCGACTCCGGCTCGCCCGGCCCTCGGTAGGTCGCGTAGGCGACGGCCATCCGCCCGCTGAGCGTCTGGTTCTCGCCCTTCCTCACCACCGGCGCCTCGCCCTTCTTCGCGGCGGGCACCTCGGTGTCGGTGGTCAGATCGATGGTGCCGACCAGTTCGACGAGATTGTCCAGATAGGGGGTGTCCAGCCGCCAGGTGCCGGTGATCTCGGTGCCGAGCAGGATCCCCACGGCCTCACGGGTGCCGTCCGAGCCGTCCTCGTCGACCGACTTGCCGAGCGTGGTGGCCTCGCCGTCCTCATTGGCGACGGAGAGGGAGTTGGGCAGCAGCAGGGTCGTGCCCCGGCCGGTCGTGGAGTTGTTGATCAGCAGGGCCGTGGACGTGCCCTTCTGCTTGGTGTTGTGCAGATGCACCACGATCACATCGCGCTTCTGCGGTCCCGTGGCCGTGCCCTGCTTCTTCTCCGTCGTGGACAGTCCGGGCAGCTTGCCCGCGTACCAGAGATAGCCGACACCGCCGACGACCGCCAGGGCCAGCACGACGATCAGGGCCACCACACGGTTACGGCCCCGGCGCCGGGCCTCCTCACGGCGCTCGGAGCGGCTCTCGGTGAACTTGAGCCAGTCGATGACGTCTTCGGAGTCCTCGTCCGGCTCCTCGATGAAGGAGAACTGCTCGGTCCGGTACTCGCGGTCCTGAGCCCCCTGGGCCCCCTGAGTCTCCCGAGCCCCCTGGACCTCCTGGGCCCCCTGTGTCTCGGCTGTCTCGGCGCGCCGCTGCTCGGGTACGGCAGGCTGGGCAGCCTGCTCGGACGCCCGCTCCTCCACCGCGCCGGGCATGGACTGTTGTTGCTGCGCGCCGTGCTCCTGCCGCGAAACGTAATGCTGCTGCGCCGTCTGCTGCTGCGGGATGTTCCACTGCTGGGTGGCGTCGACCGCGACAGGGGGCTGCCGATCCGTCTCGTACGCCTGCTGCTGCCCGGTGTCGTAGCCGTACCCGTCGTATCCGTATCCCTGCTGCTGGGCGTAGGGGTCGTACTGCCCCTGGGACGGCGGCTGCTGAGGGTGCGGGGACTGCGGGGACTGCGGGGCGTACGGGTCGTATCCGTACCCCTGCTGCTGCTCCTGCTGCGGTTGTTGGTGCTGCTGTTCCTGTTGCTGCTGGTGCTGTTGCTGCTGTTGCGGCTGCTGGTACACCGGCTGCCCGTATTCGTCGTACCCGACGAGCTGGGGCTGCGTGTAATACGGGTCGTACGGATCGTACGGCTGCTGCTGGTCGTTCACCGGTGTGCCCCTCTCCGTGGCTCAGTCGCTCATGCGCCGCGGTACAACTGCCGTTTGTCGATGTAGCGCACCACACCGTCGGGCACCAGGTACCAGACCGGATCGCCCTTCGCGACTCTCTCCCGGCAGTCGGTCGACGAGATCGCCAGCGCCGGAACCTCCACCAGGGACACCCCGCCCTTGGGCAGTCCGTCGGCCGACAGATCATGGCCCGGCCGTGTGACACCGATGAAATGGGCGAGCGAGAACAGCTCTTCGTGGTCCCGCCAGCTCAGAATCTGGGAGAGCGCGTCGGCTCCGGTGATGAAGAAGAGATCCGCGTCGCCGTGGAGGGACCGAAGATCCCGCAGCGTGTCGATCGTATACGTCGGACCACCGCGGTCGATGTCGCTGCGGCTGACCGAGAACTGCGGATTCGACGCCGTGGCGATGACCGTCATCAGATAACGGTCCTCGGCCGGGGAGACCGCGCGCTGGGTCTTCTGCCACGGCTGCCCGGTCGGCACGAACACCACCTCGTCGAGATGGAACAGGGCGGCCACTTCACTGGCCGCCACCAGGTGTCCGTGGTGGATCGGATCGAAGGTCCCGCCCATCACGCCGAGTCGGCGTCTGCCGCGGCTCACCGCGGGGCCGGATCCGGGACCGGTCACAAGGCCGGTTCCGGCGCCGGTGGACGCTTGCTGCTCTCCCATGCGTGCAGAGCCTACTGGCACCGGGTTACGAGCCGGGGTCAGCGGTCGCGGTTGAAGCGGGTGGTGATCCACAGCAGCAGCAGCAGTCCGAACAGCGCGCCGCCGCCGATGAGGTACGGGTTGAGGCTTTCGTGGTTGCCGCCGTGTTCGGCGCCCTCGGCGAGCATGACCAGGTTGGCGGCGGTGCCGGTGAGGCTCATCTTCAACAGGCCCTATCGATCGTGTCGGAGCGGAGACTTCGCGCGCACATCGTATGCGGGGGCCCCGGGCACCCTCACGCCGACTCAGTCGTTGTGGTCGTTGTCGCGGTATCCGCGCAACAGGAACCAGGCGAGCAGGACGGCTCCGACCATGGAGGCGCCCAGCACGATCCGGAGCGTATCCCCCGGTCCCTGCTGATCGGTCGCCGCGGCGAGCAGTATGACGGTATCCGGCATGTCGGGTGTGCTCCTCGGTCTCTCCGGCCGGCGCCCGGGGCCCTTCCCCGGGAAACACACGGCCGCTGCCCCCCGTCACACGGTAGCCCCGGGCCCCTACGCTGGGGCTGTCAGGGGGACGAGCTTGGACTCGGAGAGAACGGGGACATCCATGACCGAAGCCGAAGACAACCACGAAGACGCACTCCACAAGAACGTGCCGAGCAGACAGCGCAAGCGCTTCCCGGGCATCTCGTCGCGGGCGTACGAACACCCCGCGGACCGCTCGGCGCTGGTCGCCCTGCGCAAGCTCAGCGGATTCGACACGGTGTTCAAGGCGATGAGCGCGCTGCTGCCGGAGCGGAGCCTGCGGCTCCTCTTCCTCTCGGACTCCGTACGGGTCAGCGACGCGCAGTTCGCGCATCTGCACGCCATGCTGCGGGACGCCTGTTACATCCTGGACCTGGAGAAGGTCCCCGTGATGTATGTGGCGCAGGACCCCAAGCCGAACGCGATGTGCATCGGCCTGGACGAGCCGATCATCGTGGTCACCACCGGTCTGGTGGAGCTGCTCGACGAGGAGGAGATGCGGGCGGTCGTCGGCCATGAGGTGGGCCACGCCCTCTCCGGTCACTCCGTCTACCGCACGATCCTGCTGTTCCTGACCAATCTGGCGCTCAAGGTCGCCTGGATCCCGCTGGGCAATGTCGCGATCATGGCGATCGTGACGGCGCTGCGGGAGTGGTTCCGCAAGTCGGAGCTGTCCGCGGACCGGGCCGGTCTGCTGGTCGGGCAGGATGTACGGGCCTCGATGCGCGGTCTGATGAAGATCGCCGGTGGCAACCATCTGCACGAGATGAATGTGGACGCGTTCCTGGAGCAGGCCGCGGAGTACGAGGCGGGCGGCGATCTGCGTGACTCCGTGCTCAAGATCCTGAACGTGCTGCCGCGCACCCATCCCTTCACCACCGTGCGCGCCGCCGAGCTGAAGAAGTGGGCGGAGAGCCGTGACTTCCAGCGGATCATGGACGGTCACTATCCGCGCCGCGAGGAGGACAAGGACACGTCCGTCACGGACTCCTTCCGCGACTCCGCGGCGCATTACGCGGACACGGTCCGTGGCAGCAAGGACCCGCTGATGAAGCTGGTGGGCGATATCGCGGGCGGCGCGGGCGACCTCGGCGGCAAGCTGCGGGGCGTCTTCACGGGCGGGAACGGCGGCGGTACGGCCGGTGGAAACGGCACCCGCGCCACGGACGGCACCGACCCCGAGCCCGGCCCGGGGGACAAAAGCTAGCGCCGCGACCGGCAGCAGGGCGCGTCGGTCCGCCGCGACCGGCCGGTCGCCGGTCTGTTCTCGACCGCCGGACGGACTGAAGGCCGGCCCGTCCGGCGGAGGTCAGGCCGTCCGGCGGATGAGGGCACAGCCGTCAGGCGGGCGGGCCCGGCCGCCGCGGACTCGGCCGCGCCGTCGGGCTCGGCTGGGCCGTACGGGCCAGCGTGCCGCAGAGCGCCGTATCGGCCGGGCCCGTCGAGTACGGGTCCGTACCGGCCGGATCGTCGGGTTTCGCCCGCTCACCCGCGAGCAGGGGCCGCAGCGTCGTCGGCGGCTGGGCCGAGCAGGCCTGCGGGCCCGCCAGGACCTCGCTGCTCAGCACCTGGGTACGGCGCTTGATCAGATCCTCCACGTCGAACCGGAAGCGCATCTCGCGCCGGACGGTGAACAGCGACGCGTCCCGTACGGGCTGGTCGCCCGGCTGCTCGGCGGACGCGGCCGGTCGCAGCGCGTACACGAAGACATGGTCCGAGGTGATCTCCAGCATCCCGGTCGAGCTCTGCTCGTACCGCAGGGTGCCGCGCGCACGCACGGCGCCGACCGAGGCCACCTTCGCCGGGTCGAACCGTACGAGCCAGCCCGCCGGGGCGTGCCGCCCGTCGTCGGCGGGGGCGGAGAAGCTCCGGTCGAACTGGTCGAACTGGTCCGGTTCCAGCAGCACCCGCACCGGCCGCACCGTATGGCCCGTGAGGACGTCCGGATCCATCGAGGACGCCACGAGATAGTCCTTGACGGTGGTCAGCGCGGCCATCACCTGGCCCTCCGAGAAGTCGCCGGTCTCCCGGGCCGGGGGCAGCGCGATCCCGGCCGGGCCCTCCTGGAACTGCGCCGCCGGGCTGTGCTCGAAGAGATCCTCCGGGCTGCCGCCCGGCACCGGCTCCCTCGGGGCCAGCGGAACGACCGCCATCCGCAACTGCGCCGCGGTACCGCCGATCGGGGGATGGTACGGATTGCGCAGACCCAGATACACCGCCGTACCGAAGGCGAGCACGATCACCAGGAAGAGCAGCAGCACACGTCTGGGGCCGTTCCTGAACGGGTGTCTCGACCGTCTCTTCGGCGGGGGCGGCGGGACCCGCCGTACGGCGTGGGCGTGGTCCTTCATCCGCTCCTTGGCCGAGGCCTCACGGAGGCGGGCAGCGCGGATGAACGATTCGTCGAAGTCGACGGACCCGTACTCGTCGTCACCTCCGCCCGGGAGCCCCTCAGGTCCCCCTTCGGGTGGGTCTCCGCGCCCTGCCATACCTTCAGGGTAGGTCGGCGGGGGCGATCGTAAACGCTCGGACAACCGTCGAGTACCGTTACGGCGCCGTTCCGCCATCCGGGCGAAACCCCGGGATCCCAAGGGACTTTCGACGCGATTCCCGCGAGCTCCGGCGCGGGATTCACACCTGGCCCGCCCGTGGTCCTGGCCCGCCCGTGGTTCAGGGGGAGCGCGGAACCGCGGAGAGCAGCGGCCCCGTGGGGACCGCGGAGGCCGCGGGACGGACCTGCCCCGGCTTGTCGATCCCGGTCGTGGCAGGCTGCGGCACCTGACTGTCACGGCTGCTGGAGGCGCCGCGGTAGACGGCGGTGAACGCGAGCGCGACCATCCCGATGCCCATCAGCAGCGCGAGCAGCCAGGCGACCGGGCGGTGCCAGCGGGCGCTGCCGCGGTACGGGCGCAGAGCGCCGCCATGGCGTCCGTACGGGCCCAGGACCGCGTCCGGGTCGTCGGGGTCGTACTCGCCGTCGTAGGGGTACCCGGGGCCGTATGCGCCGTCCCGGCCGTACAGCTCCTCGTAGAGCTCGTCCTCGGGCGGTCCGCCGCCGGCCCGCGCCCGTGCCGCCTCCGCCTCCGCGCGCGCCTGCGCGGCGGCCAGCAGCCGCTCCACGGCGGAGGGTTCATGGACGGTGGCCGACCGGACGAAGTCCTCGTCGAACACCACGGAGGCGAACTCCTCGTCCGCTCCTCCGCGGTCGTCGTCGGGCTCCCAGCCGTCCGGGAACGGCCTGCCCCCCACGTCGTCCGGCACCTCTTCAGAGTAGACCTGAGCGGTCGTTTTGGGCAGGCGGAGTCCGAACTCTCCCGACTTCGTTCACGGCGCCGCCCCCCGGAGCGCAAGTGGGCACCGGGCCGGGCGCGGACGGGGCACCCGCCGGTGGCCGCCCCGTGCCCGGCCGCCGGGACCCGGTGTCCGGCTACCGGATATGACCGTCGCCGATGACGATGTACTTCGTCGACGTCAGCTCCGGCAGCCCCATCGGGCCGCGCGCGTGCAACTTCTGCGTGGAGATCCCGATCTCGGCGCCGAAGCCGAACTGTCCGCCGTCCGTGAACCGCGTGGACGCGTTCACCGCGACCGTCGTGGAATCGACCAACTGGGTGAATCGCCGGGCCGCCGCCTGCGAGGTGGTGACGATCGCCTCCGTATGGCCGGAGGACCAGAGCCGGATATGGGCGACGGCCGCCTCCAGCGAGTCCACCACGGCGGCGGCGATGTCGTACGAGAGGTACTCGGTCTCCCAGTCCTCCGCTGTGGCCGCCACGACCTCCGCCTTCGACCCCTCCGCGTACGCGAGCACCCGCTCGTCGGCGTGGACCGTGACCCCGGCGTCGGCGAGCGCGTCCAGCGCGCGCGGCAGGAACACCGCCGCGATGTCCTGGTGGACCAGCAGCGTCTCGGCGGCGTTGCAGACACTGGGCCGCTGCGCCTTGGAGTTGATCAGGATGTCGACGGCCATGTCGAGATCGGTCTGCGCGTCCACATACACATGGCAGTTGCCGGTGCCGGTCTCGATGACGGGCACGCTGGACCCCTCGACGACCGTACGGATCAGGGAGGCGCCACCGCGCGGGATCAGCACGTCGACCAGGCCGCGCGCCCGCATCAGCTCCTGTACGGACTCCCGGCCCTCGCCCGGTACGAGCTGGACGGCGTCCGCGGGCAGTTCCGCCCCGCCGACGGCGTCGCGCAGCACCCGGACGAGCGCGGTGTTGGAGGAGAGCGCCGAGGACGAGCCCCGCAGCAGCACGGCGTTGCCCGACTTCAGACAGAGGGCGGCGGCGTCCACGGTGACATTGGGGCGTGCCTCGTAGATGATCCCGACCACGCCGAGCGGCACCCGCACCTGGCGCAGATCGATGCCGTTCGGCAGCGTCGAACCGCGGACGATCTCACCGACCGGATCGGGCAGCGCCGCCACGTCCCGTACGTCCGCGGCGATGGCCCGTACCCGCTCCGGGGTCAGGGTGAGCCGGTCGATGACCGCCTCGCTGGTCCCCGCCTCCCGGGCGCGGGCCACGTCCTCGGCGTTGGCCGTGACGATCTCGTGCGTACGGACCTCCAGCGCGTCCGCGATCGCCAGCAGTGCGTCGTCCTTGACCGCGCGCGGCAGCGGCGCGAGGTCGCCGGCCGCGGCACGGGACCGGTAGGCGGCCCTGGCGACCGGGGAGAGGTTGTCGTACGGCGAGAGCGAGGTCATGCCCGCAGGGTAGTGCGCCTCCTGCGGGCATTCCGCACGTATTCCGTACTCCGAGACGCTTCCGAACGGATGCCGGAACGCGTGGCCGTGCCCGGCACATATTCGGACCTGAAGGAACATGACCGGATGTGATCAAACGTGATCGGACACACATCGGAGCATCAACGCGTCCGTCAACGCGTCCGTCCGCTCGTCCGCCCACGCGTCCCACCAGCGCATCCCGCCGACACGTCCCGTCACCACGCCTGAAGCGCGTCAGAAGCGCGTCAGAAGGGATGGACGCCCACCGGGGCCGCCGGGGGCGGACCGTACCCCTCCGCGATCCGCTGGTGGTACGTCTCCCGGTCGATGACCTCAAGGCCCACGATCTCCCACGGCGGCAGTTTCGCGCTCGACCGGTGCTCGCCCCAGAGCCGCAGGGCCACCGCGGCGGCGTCGTGCAGGTCTCTGGCCTCTTCCCAGTAGCGGATCTCCGCGTGGTCGTTCGCGTACCGGCTCGTGAGCAGAAATGGATGGTCGTGGGCCAGCTGTTCCAAGCCACGCCGGACCTCCGTCAGCGGGGTTTCGGCGCCCGAGACGCTCAGCGTGATGTGCCACAGCTTCGACACCGCCCGGCCCTCCCGGCGCGCGTCCGTTCTCGATACGGCCTCCCGCTGTCGCTCCTCGTCGAAGTCTTCCCCCGCTTCGACGCTGGTCAGGGCCCGTTCTTCCGCCTTGGTCCTGCGGGCATGGGCGCTGCCCCCGGTCCCTCGGGGCGCCGCCCCCGGGCGCGCTCGTCTCACCAGCGGCCTCCTGTTGCTGCGTCGTCGTGCTGTTCCCCGCCTGATACCCCTGAGACAAAGTTGACCAGTCCCGGGCGGGGCATGGGGTGGTTTTGGTAAAGGTCCCTGTTCAAAGGGAGGAGTTTCAGCCGTTTCAGGGCCGCGGTCAGGGACGCAGAATGACCAGATCGTCTCTGTGTACGACCTCGCGCTCGTAGGCGGGCCCCAGTTCGCGGGCCAGCTCCCGGGTGGAGCGGCCGAGCAGCTGGGGGATCTCCTTGGCATCGAAGTTGACCAGCCCGCGGGCGACGGCGCGGCCCTCGGTGTCACGGAGCTCGACCGGGTCCCCGGCGCTGAACTCGCCCTCCACGGCGGCGATCCCGGCGGGCAGCAGTGAGGTGCGCCGCTGGACGACGGCCCGTACGGCGCCGTCGTCGAGGGTGAGCGCGCCCTGCGGGGTGGACGCGTGCGCGAGCCAGAGCAGCCGGCCCGTGGAGCGGCGTCCGGTGCGGTGGAAGTACGTACCGGTGTCGCGGCCCGCGAGCCCGTCGGCGGCGCGGCTGGCGGAGGTCAGCACCACCGGGACACCGGCCGCGGTGGCGATCGCGGCGGCCTCGACCTTGGTGACCATGCCGCCGGTGCCCAGACCCGCCTTGCCCGCGCTGCCGAGGGAGACTCCCGCCAGATCCGCGGGACCGCGCACATCGGCGATCCTGGAGGTGCCCGCTCTGCTGGGGTCGCCGTCGTACAGCCCGTCGACGTCCGAGAGCAGGACGAGCAGATCGGCGCGGACGAGATGGGCGACAAGGGCGGCCAGCCGGTCGTTGTCGCCGAACCGGATCTCGTCCGTGGCGACCGTGTCGTTCTCGTTGACGACGGGCACGGCGCCCATGCCGAGCAACTGGTCGAGTGTGCGGTAGGCGTTGCGGTAGTGGGCCCGGCGGCTGGTGTCGTCCGTGGTGAGGAGCACCTGTCCGACCCGTACGCCGTAGCGGGCGAAGGACGCGGTGTAACGGGCGACCAGCAGCCCCTGTCCGACGCTGGCCGCGGCCTGCTGGCGGGCCAGGTCCCGGGGGCGGCGGATCAGTCCGAGCGGCGCGAGCCCGGCGGCGATGGCACCGCTGGAGACCAGCACGATCTCCTTCTCACCGCCGCTTCTGACCTGGGCGAGCACATCGACGAGGGCGTCCACCCGGTCGGCGTCGAGCCCTCCCGAGGCGGTGGTGAGCGAGGAGGAGCCGACCTTGACGACGATCCTGCGGGCCTGCGCCACCACCTCGGACCGCCCGGCCGGCTCGGGCCCGTCGCCCCCGCCAGGCCCGTCGCCCCCGCCAGGCCCGTCGCCCCGCTCAAGGCTGTCGCCATGGTCAGGACCGTCGGCCGGCTCCGGCCGATCCACCGGATCCGGCCCCTGCGCCCGCGCCCGGCGCTCCACCGGCTCCGGCCGCCCCGCCGCGTCCCGTTCTCCCGCCGCGCCCTGCCGTGCCGTTGCCACGTGCTCTGCCTCTGCTCTCACTGCGCTACTCACCGCACCGCACCGCGCTTCTTCGCCGCGCTCGGCGCGCTCACCGTCGGAGGCTCACGGTCGGGGAGCCTCCCGACCGGTCAGCGTACGCGGGCAGCGCCCGGCGACGGCTTGCCTTTTCAATGGGTGGGACGGCGTCGGCGCACCCGCCCCACCCACATAATCCGGGCTCTCGCACAACCGGACGAGGGTGACAGCAGTCTGTCAAGTGAGACAACGACGGGGAAACATCGCGCTCCGGTCAAGGTTAGGCTGGCGGTCGGCAGCGCCCCCTCGCTTCACCGGCGGCGGCGCCCCTTCCCCCCGTGTAGCACGCCGGGCAATCACACACGAGATGGGCCACCAGTAAATGGCAGTAAAAGTGAGCGTCGTCATTCCGGTTTACAACCCGGGTAAGTACATCGATCCGTGCATCGATTCGCTGCTGGCCCAGACACTGCCGGCGGCCGATTTCGAGGTGCTGTTCGTCAACGACGGTTCCACGGACGACACTCCCGGCCGGCTCGACAAGCTGGCGGAGGAGCACCCGCACTTCCGGGTGATCCACATCCCCAATTCCGGCTGGCCCGGGAAGCCCAGGAACATCGGCGTGTCCGAGGCGAAGGGCGAGTACGTCCAGTTCGTCGACCAGGACGACCACATGGCCTCCGACGCCCTGCGCCGGATGTACGAGATGGGCCGGCGCAACGGCTCCGACATCGTGATCGGCAAGGTCGCGTCCAACTTCCGCGGTGTTCCGCACGGCGTGTTCAGGACGAACCGCGAGAAGTGCGATCTGACCGACGCCCCGCTCTACGACAGCCTCACCCCGCACAAGATGTTCCGTACGGAGTTCCTCCGCGAGAACGGCATCGCCTACCCCGAGGGCAAGCGCCGCCTTGAGGACCAGCTCTACATGATGCAGTCGTATTTCCCCGCGAAGGTCGTGTCGATCCTGGGGAATTACACCTGCTACTACTACTCGAAGCGGGACGACGGCCAGAACGCCGGATCGGCCAAGCTCGTGCCGTCCGGCTACTACGGCAACCTCCGCGAGATCCTCCAGGTCGTCGTCGACAACACCGAACCGGGTGAATTCCGGGACCGGCTGCTGCGCCGCTTCTACCGGGTCGAGATGCTCGGCCGGCTGAGCGAGCCGGGTGTGCTCAAGTTCACTCCCGAGTATCTCGACGAGATGGTCGATGTCATCCGCCCGCTCGCCGAGGACTTCATGACCGACGGCGTGCACGAGGGGCTCGGCTCGGTGACCCGGCTGCGCTCCACCCTGCTGCGCGCCGACGACCGCGAGGGGCTGATGAGGATCGCCCGTTTCGCCTCCTCGGTCAAGGGCGCCGCCCGTCTTGAGGACTTCGAGTGGGAGTCCGACGACAGGATCGCGCTCTCGCTGACGGGCCGGCTGGTCCATGGCGAGGACAAGGAACCGCTGCGTCTGATCCGCCGTGACAACCGGTACTTCCTGCACCCGGAGATCACCGAGGGACTGCTGCCCGCCGGTGAACTCCTCGATGTCACCTCCGACATGAACGACTTCAAGGGCGAACTGTCCCTGCGCAACCGCGAGACCGCCGTGGAGTGGCCGTGCCCCGTCGACTTCTCGGCCGAGGTCGAGAAGCTGGACGGCGACAGCTACGAGGTCGTGCTGCGCGGCCGGGGCCATGTCACCAGCGAGGCGGTCAAGGGACGCGGCCGGGTCTCCCGCGGCTTCTGGGACGTCTGGGTGCCGCTGCGCGGCCTCGGGCTCGTACGGAAGGCACGGCTCGGCGCCGACCGCGCCCCGCGGGTGGACGCCAAGTGCCTGCCCGCGGTGCTCGGTTCACCCGCCCGCCCGGTCATTCCGTACTTCACCGACCCGCACGGCAATCTCACCCTCGATGTCGCGGGCCGCGCCAAGAAGCTGGCCGTGTATCTCGCGGACCGGCCGGTACGGCGGATGCCCGGCGCCGGACGGCCCGAGCTGCGCCTCGATGTCTTCACCGGCACCAAGTCCGGCTCCCGGGCAGCCGAGTTGATCGTGACCGCCGCGGACGGCACCAGCCGTACCGTCCCCGCCACCCTGCGCCCCGACCACGGCCGGGCGCATCTCGCGGTGCCCGCGCGCGTGGCGGATCTGCCCGAGGGCACAGCGCGGCTCTCGGCCCGGCTGGACGGTCCGAAGGGACCCGAACTGCCGCTCTGCGAGGTGCCCGTGGCCGCCGGCGGCCGGATCAGGCTCGACCGCAGCGAGGTGGCCGTCGTCGACCCCGCACTCGTACGGGTGGTCACGGTACGGCGCCGCAGGGCGGCCCTGCGGCGGATGCTCCGCTCGGCGGGCGGGCCGATCGTACGGCGGCTGCCCTCCTCGGCGCGCAAGAAGGTGCGCCGCCTCGCGGCCCGCTTCTGACCTGGCGGCTGGGCGCCTTCCGCCGTCTCCCCCGAACAGTCCGCGCCGTGCGAACAGCACGCACCATGCGACAAGAACAAGGACGTGATCACATGCGGCAGCTCTCCATCAAAGGCGCCTGGGTACAGGAACCGAAGGTCTTCCCGGACAGCCGTGGCAGCTTCCACGAGTGGTTCCAGGCCTCCGACTTCACCGGTTCGACCGGCCACTCGCTGCGGCTCGCCCAGGCCAACTGCTCGGTGTCCAGCCGCGGCACGCTGCGCGGTGTCCACTTCGCCGATGTGCCTCCCGGCCAGGCCAAGTATGTGAAGTGCGTGCGCGGCGCGGTGCTCGACGTCATCGTGGACATCCGGGTGGGCTCTCCCACCTACCGGCAGTGGGAGGCCGTACGGCTGGACGATGTGGACCATGACGCGGTCTATCTCTCGGAGGGGCTCGGCCACGCGTTCATGGCGCTGACGGACGACGCGACCGTCGTCTACCTCTGCTCCGAGGGATACGCCCCCGGGCGCGAGCACGGCATCAGTCCGCTGGATCCGGAACTCGGTATCGAGTGGCCCCGGGACATCACCCCGCTGCTCTCCGACAAGGACGCGTCGGCCCCGACCCTCGCGGAGGCCGAGGCCCAGGGTCTGCTGCCGTCGTACGAGGAGTGCCAGGCGTACTACGCCGACATGGCCGCCCGCGGCTGACCCCAGGCCCGGCTGAATGCCTGATTGACCCCACGCCCGGCCGGCTCCATACCCCAAACAACAGAGGGGGCCCGAGCGATCCAGGATCGCTCGGGGCCCAGCCCCAGGCCGCGGGGGCCGCCGCGGACGCTCCGCGTCAGCCGGTGATCGTCTCGATCTGCTTGCGCAGCGGCGCGAACGCCGACCGGGGACGCCGCAGATTGCGGGCGCGCGACAGGCCCTGCCAGAAACCGCCCCCGAGCAGCGACTCGGGCCGTACCGCGTTCTTGCGGACCAGCACCTCGTCGGGCACGTTCTGCGGGTCCGGTACGACAAACTCCTCGATGATCTTGTCGTACTTGTCCTTGAGCACCGTGCTCTCGGGGTTGGCGCCGAAGATGGCCACCACCCCGGTCGGCTCGGTGTCGACATCGACGACCAGCAGATCGGGGCGGAACCGCCGCAGCACCTGGGCGACCTTGTAGACGTCGCCCGCCCAGAACTTGGTGTGCCGGTCGCGCGCCGCCTCGTCGACATCGCGCGGCAGCATGTCGTCCAGGACGATCACGCTGGACCAGCGGGAGTGCTTCTCCACATTCATGAAGTCGCGCAGCGCGTACTCGAAGAGGTGCATGCCGTCGATGAACGACAGCTCCAGCTTCGGGTCGCCGCCGAAGAGGTTGACCGGGTCCCGGCGGGCCAGCGCCCGGAACGGGTTGCGGCCGTTGCGCAGATGGATCAGAGGATCCTTGCGGGCGAAGAAGTCATCACTGGTGGCCTTGACCAGATGGACATCGCAGCTGATGTCCGTGACAACCCGGAACGCCGGGTCGACAGCCACCGACGGTACCCGGGACAGTGCCAGGCTGCGCCCGTCATTGACCCCGATTTCCAGATAGGTGCGGGGTTTGTACACACGGTGCAGCTGGCGCAGGAAGCCGTGGCGATCCACGTAAGGGGCCCTTCACTGAGAATCAAAAACTGGGGATTGATTCTCAGTGAACTTAGTGGGCACGGAGGTTGTACGTAAACATCTACCGGTCAGTAACACCCGATTGGCGCTCTGCTGTGACCAAGGCGGGAAACGCCTCGGCGAGGGCCGCGCGCCACTCCCTGATGGGCTCGATCCCGGCCCGCTTCCACCGCTCATGTCCCAGCACGCTGTACGCGGGCCGGGGCGCGGGCCGTACGAAGGCCTCGCTGGTCGTCGGACGGACCCGCTCCGGGTCCGCGCCGAGCAGCCGGAAGATCTCCCGGGTGAAGCCGAACCAGCTCGTCTCACCGCCGCTGGTGCCGTGGTAGACCCCCGGTTCTGCCACCCCTTCGAGCGCCGCCCTGCCGAGCCGTACCAGCAGGTCCGCGAGATCGCCGGTCCAGGTCGGCTGGCCGCGCTGGTCGTCCACCACGTCCAGGGTGTCCTTGACGGACTCCAGCTTGATCATCGTGCGGACGAAATTCCCGCCGCCCGCCCCGTACAGCCATGCCGTACGGACCACGTAGCCGGTCTCCGGCAGGGTGTCGAGCACCGCGCGCTCACCGGCCAGCTTGGTACGCCCGTAGGCACTGCGCGGGCCGGTGGGGTCGTTCTCCCCGTACGGAGTGCCGCCGTCCCCGGCGAAGACATAGTCCGTGGAGACCTGGATCAGCACGGCGCCCGACGCGGCGCAGGCCTCGGCGAGGACCCGGGGCCCGGTGCCGTTGACCGCCAGCGCCTCGGCCTCCCTGGCCTCGGCGTCGTCCACGGCCGTCCAGGCCGCGCAGTTGACCACCACGGCCGGTGCGTAGGTCGCCAGCGCCGCGCGCACCGCGGCGGGGTCGGTGATGTCCAGCGCGGTACGGTCCAGCCCCACCGCGCGCTCCCCCGCCCCGACGAGCCGGGCCAGCAGATCCTGGCCCAGCATTCCGCCGCCGCCGGTGACGAGCCAGCCGCCGCTCACAGCGCCGCACGTCCCTTCAGCGGCTCCCACCAGGCGCGGTTGTCGCGGTACCACGCCACGGTCTCCGCGAGGCCCGCGGCGAAGTCCTTGCGGGGCGCGTACCCCAGCTCCGTACGGATCTTGGCGCAGTCGACGCTGTAACGGCGGTCGTGGCCCTTGCGGTCGGTGACGTACTCGACGCTGGTGTCCCAGTCGGCCCCGCAGGCTTCCAGCAGCAGCCCGGTCAGCTCCTTGTTGGAGAGCTCCGTGCCGCCGCCGATGTTGTAGACCTCGCCGGCCCGGCCCTTCGTACGGACCAGCTCGATGCCCTGGACATGGTCGTCGATGTGCAGCCAGTCGCGGACGTTGCCGCCGTCGCCGTACAGCGGGACCTTCTTGCCGTCCAGCAGATTGGTGATGAAGAGCGGGATGACCTTCTCGGGGAAGTGGTGGTGCCCGTAGTTGTTGGAGCAGCGGGTCACCCGTACGTCGAGGCCATGGGTGCGGTGGTACGACAGGGCGATCAGATCACTGGACGCCTTGGCCGAGGAGTAGGGCGAGTTGGGCTCCAGCGGATGGGTCTCCGGCCAGGAGCCCTCGTCGATCGAGCCGTAGACCTCGTCGGTGGAGATGTGCACGAAGGTCTTCACACCCGCGCGGTGCGCCGCGTCGATCAGGGTGTGGGTGCCGACCACATTCGTACGGACGAACTCGGCGCCGCCGTCGATGGAGCGGTCCACATGCGACTCGGCGGCGAAGTGCACCACCTGGTCGTGCTCGGCCATCAGCTTGGCGACCAGTTCGGCGTCGCAGATGTCGCCCTGGACGAAGGCGAATCCGGGATGGTCGCGGACCTCGTCGAGGTTGGCCGGGTTGCCCGCGTAGGTGAGCTTGTCGAGCACCGTCAGCTCGACATCGCCGGGGCCCTGGGGCCCGAGCACCGTACGGACGTAGTGCGAGCCGATGAAACCGGCACCGCCGGTCACGAGAATCCTGTCGGTCATGAAGAGATCTGCACCTTGCTGTGGTCGCCGAGGACGAGTCGGTGGGCGGACGGGTTGCGGGGGGCGGGGGTGATCTCGACGTCGCGGCCGATCAGCGACGCCTCCACCCGGCGCACACCGGTGAGGGAGGAGCCCCGCAGGACGATGGAGTACTCGATCTCGCTGTCCTCGATCCGGCAGCCCTCGGAGACCGAGGTGAAGGGACCGATGTAGGCGTCGCTGATCACCGTGCCCGCGCCGATGATCGCGGGACCCACGATCCGGCTGCGGATGACGCGCGCGCCCTCCTCGATCCTGACCCGCCCTATGATCTCCGTCGCCTCGTCGACCGATCCGTCGCGGCACGGCTCGACGGTCTCCAGCACCGAGCGGTTGACCTCCAGCATGTCGGAGACATTGCCGGTGTCCTTCCAGTACCCGGAGATGGTCGTGGAGCGGACGTCACGGTCCTGGTCGATCAGCCACTGGATGGCGTGGGTGATCTCCAGCTCGCCGCGCCAGGAGGGCTCGATGGAGCGCACGGCCTCATGGACGGCCGGGGTGAACAGATAGACACCGACGAGCGCGAGATCGCTCTTGGGCTTCTCCGGCTTCTCCTCCAGGGCCACCACCCGGCCCTCGGAGTCGAGTTCGGCCACACCGAAGGAGGTCGGGTTGGGGACCTTGGTCAGCAGGATCTGCGCGTCGGGCCGCTCCTCGCGGAAGCCGTCGACCAGTCCGGTGATACCGCCGACGATGAAGTTGTCACCGAGGTACATCACGAAGTCGTCGTCACCGAGGAAGTCACGGGCGATGAGGACGGCGTGCGCCAGTCCGAGCGGCGCGTCCTGCTGGAGGTAGGTGACCTTTATCCCGAACCTGGAGCCGTCGCCGACCGCCTCGCGGATCTCCTCCGCGGTGTCGCCGACGATGACACCGACCTCGGTGATGCCCGCCTCCGCGATCGCCTCCAGACCGTAGAAGAGCACCGGCTTGTTGGCCACGGGCACGAGCTGTTTCGCGGAGGTGTGGGTGATGGGGCGCAGACGGGTGCCCGCCCCGCCGGACAGTACGAGAGCCTTCACGATGCCTATCCCATGCTGAGATTTCCGATGCTGTCCGGGCGTCGCCCGACAGCATGATTTTACCTATGATTTCCGGCACGGCCCGCCGCTGGACACCTTGACCGGATACTTCGGGCCACAGGGGCGCGTGAATACGCGCCCCTTCGCCATATGCGCGCGTCTGTGTGCGCGGGCGCCCTCAGGACGACGACAGCGCGTACCGGATCCGTACGCGCGTACGAACCTGTCTCGCCACCCGGATCAGCAGCGACTTGCGCCGGCGCGCGACCCTGGGCGCCTCGATGCGCTCCAGACCCGGTCTGCCCACCCAGTCGGGCACGGTGACCTCGTACGAGGCGTCCTTGAGACCGGTGGAACGGTCACCGAAGTGCGGGAAGGCGAGATACGGCGTACGGGAGCGGCCCCTGCGGACCACCTCGGGCCTGGTCTCGGCCCTGATGAAGTCGAGCATCTCCCGGAGCAGATCGAGCCGCCCCAGGGCGACACACTCCAGCCGCAGCCGCTCGGCGACCTTGATACGTCCGGCCACCCCGGGGGTCCAGTAGCGGGCCATCAGCGGCGCGGCCAGTTCCAGCTTGTGCCGCTGGATCTCCTCCGGCTGCTTCAGGAGTCCGTGCGCGAACTGCTGGATCAGCCCGACCGTGAAAGGCCTGACCATCATCCGGTCGCGCTTGGGGCCGGCCGGCACCAGCTCGGCGATGAGCGCCATGAGGGCGCCCGTGGCCTCGAACCGCAGCGTGTAGCTCCCGCTCTTGGTCACATGCTTGCCGTCGTCGCGGCCGACGAGGTAGTAGCAGGTGTAGTCGGAGATCACCGAGACACCCTTGCCCCGGATGTACGCCTCCATCGTGAAGAGGGCGTCCTCCCCGGTCCGTAACCTCTCGTCGAACCGCAGCCCGAGCCGTTCGAGCAGCTCGCGCCGGAAGAGCTTCTGCGCGCTCAGCGTGAAGATCACCTGTGAGCTGTAGATGTCCACGCGGTCGGCCGTGTGGGTCCACATCGAGCCGGGAGCGCCCCGGTTGACGCCCACGATCCTGCCGAGCACCACATCGGTGCCGGCCCGGTCCGCCATGGTCACCATGCGCTCCAGCGCTTCCTCGCCGAAGTAGTCGTCGGCGTCGAGGAAGAAGACATAACGTCCCCTGGCCAGCTCCAGGCCGACATTGCGCGGCCCGCTGGGACCGCCCGAATTTTCCTGTCGGACCACCCTGGTCGGGATGGCGGTCCGTGCCGCGAATTCCTCCAGATACTCCCCCGTGCCGTCGGTCGAACCGTCGTCGACCGCGACGATCTCGATTCGCTCGGCACCCAGTGTCTGGGCCTCCACCGATTCCAGGCAGCGAACCAGATAAGGCATCGCCTCATATGCCCCGACGATCACACTTACATCGGGAACTGACTTTTCGTTCATCAAAAATCAAGACAATCGGCATCGGATGTTGGTTGTCTTGTCACGATCTCCAGTATCCGTGATGCGCATCACAGTTGGCGTTCGCCGCGCCGGGGCAGCGCTCAACTCCCTTACGGAAAAGGCCCGGCAGCGCGTCCGAAGACACCTTGCCGGGCCAAGTAACCCGTACCGCCGCCGAAGGATCCGGGGACTCAGCCCCGTACCGGCGAGTCCAGATCGTTGCTCTCGGGAGCCGAGTCGTCCGGCGCCGCGGCCTCCTCCGGCCCGGCCAGACGCTGCTCCACCCCCACGTTGCGCGCCTGCGCCTTCGCCGCCAGCGTCCGCGCCGCCGCGTTGAACTGCTCGATCGACGACGGCTCGTCGGGACCGAGCAGATACCGCTTGAGCTCACGGCGGTCGGCCGCCAGCCGGTCCCCGGCCGGATCGGTCACCGCGTCGAGCAACTGGTCCAGTTCCCCGGCGCTGTTGGAGAGGATCACGGCGGCCCGTACGGCGGTGTTCTGCCGCTTGAACTCCTCCGCGCCCAGGCCCGCCGAGTCGGTGACCGCGTACGGCTTGCCGCTGGCGATGAAGTCCGAGACCACGCTGGAGATGTCCGAGACCATCGCGTCCGACTCGTTGAAGCAGTCGTACAGCCGCGGCTCTGCGCCGGCGATGACCCGGTGCTCCCACCAGCCGAAGGAGCGCCAGTACGCGGTGTTCCACTCGTCCCGCAGCAGGGTCAGCTCCGCCTGCCGCGCCGGATCGGCCTTGGCATCGCGTGACTCCTCCGCCTCGTCCCGGCTTGAGTCCGCCACTCCGGACAGCTCGGTCAGCCGTGCCTCGATACGGGTCAGCTCGGCCCTCGCCGCGTCCCGCCCGGTACGGAGCGCCGCGCTCCGCTCGGCCCAGCGGGGATCGGTGGCGCGCTCGGCGGCGGCCTTCTCCACCAGCGCGACGATCCGCTCGTGCACGGCCTTCGCCTTGGCGCTGCGCGTACCGGTGAAGGGGTGCGGCTTGTAGAGCACCCTGACCGGCCGCTCGGCCCCGAGCAGCCGCTTGACGATGTTCTCGCCGGCCAGCAGCAGCGAGGTGTTGCCGGGGCTGTCGTCCCAGCCCTCCCAGGTGGGGGCGTAGAGCACCGTCGGAACGGGGTTGCGTGTGGAGCCGCTCGCCGGCTCGATCGGGGCGAGCTGCGGACGGCCCACCTCGACGATGTCCTCGTCGCGCACCCCGACATCGGCCAGCGCGTAGCGGTCGCGCCCGGCCCGGCCCGCGGTCCACACCTCGTCGTACGCCTTGCTGAACGGATTGACGCTGGCGAGCTTGTCGCTGTCGCCGTGCCCGATGAAGACATGCCGCATGGTCGGGACGCGCAGCATATGGATGTTCTTGCCGACGTTGGCCGCGTACAGCGCGACCCGTACGGTCGACAGATCCAGATTCATCAGATGCACGCCGCCGGGCACACAGAGCACCGGCACGGCCGTCGGGCCGAGCTGCTGCGCCATCACCCGCTCGCGCAGGACGATCAGCGGCCGTCCTTCGAGCTGGTCCATCGTCTCCAGCCACATGTTGACCTGGTACGCGGACTCCTTGGAGCCGGAGAAGTAGAGCATCACGGTCGGCCGGTAGTCGGCCAGCCAGCCGTCCACCGCCTTCAGCACCTTCTCGGCGGACGGTACGAGCCGGCTCGGGCGCAGATACGGCAGCAGGGCCGCGACATAGCCGACGGCCAGGAGCAGCGAGAGGCCGAGACCGGCGTAGCCGTAGACGTTCTCCCGGGTCTCCAGGGTGAGCAGCACGCCCACCATGGCGAAGACATCGAGGTGGAGCATCTTCTCGGCGGAGCGGTTGAGCAGCCACGGCGGCGGGGCGTCCGGGATCCGGATGGCGCCGAGGTCGATGTTGCGGGTGACCACGGGCAGCCTGCGGCGCAGCCTGAGCAGGGTGACGATCGCGCCGTGCGGCGCCTGGAGCCCGTAGAACACCAGCACCGCGACCACGGTCACATAGAAGATCCGGTCCTCACCGAGTCCCGAGCGCGCGACCAGCAGCACCAGCAGCATCTGCCGGATCAGAAAGCGGATCGACAGGCCCGCGCGGACCTTGGCCAGCCGGTTCACCAGATAGCTGCCGCGCTGATGCAGGAAGGTGTCCGCGAGATAGGTCACAGCGGCCGCCGCCGCGAAGAACCAGAAATGCGGAATTATCGCGGCGAGCATGACGCACGGGAAAGCGATTCCCAGAAGTAGTGCGGCTGCCAGCTCTGATCCGCTGCCCACCCGGGCCACGCGAATGGCTGTCGAAATCACGGAAAACCTGCTCCAGACCGTGCCTGCTGTTGACCTTGCAAGGGAATTGTGAAGACGGGGCTTGACGAACTCGGGCCTCCGTGATTCGCGCGTCGGCGACCACAGAGGCCCAAATCAGAGATTGTCAGGAATTATTACACATCTTCCTGACGATCCAGTACGGCGGCGAGCGCCTGCTCGAAGTCGGAGGCCTCGGAGGCGCCACGGGTCGGGTCCTGCTGGCGTACGTCGATGACATGGCCGGTCAGCTCGGAGAGCAGCACATCGAGCGAGGTCCTGGCGACCGCCTCGGAGGAGAGCAGCGAACCCTCGGGCTCCTGGCCGAACGCCTTGGTGCGCATCGGGGTGGCCGTGCGCTCGGGATTCACGCAATTGACCCGGATTCCGTCGCCCGCCCATTCGTCGGAGAGGGCCTGGGTGAGATTCACCATGGCCGCCTTCGTGGATGAGTACAGGCTGTACTCGGCACGGCCCCG
This sequence comes from Streptomyces sp. NPDC055025, assembly GCF_053608565.1. Taxonomy (NCBI): domain Bacteria; kingdom Bacillati; phylum Actinomycetota; class Actinomycetes; order Kitasatosporales; family Streptomycetaceae; genus Streptomyces; species Streptomyces sp. NPDC055025. Next base: position 3,912 of record NZ_JBSGVS010000049.1, on the reverse strand, counting down.
CGTGTAACTGCTGGAGGTGTAGAGCAGAAGCTGGCCCTTGGTCTCGGCCAGGTATTTGTACGAGGCGCGGGCGATCTGCACCGGCGCGAGATAGTTGACGTTCAGCGCTTCCTGGATGGTGGTGTTGTCCGTCTCGGCCAGCTTGCCGATGCGCAGCACGCCCGCGGTGTTGATCACGTAGTCGATACGGCCGGTCTCGCCGTAGGCGCGCGAGAGCGCGTCGTCGACATGCTCCGGGTTCTCGACATGCGTACCGGTCGTGGAGCGCCCCAGCGCGTACACCGTGGCTCCGAAGCTCCCGGCGAGCTGGGCGATGTCCGCGCCGATCCCGTACGACCCGCCGAAGACGACCAGGGTCTTGCCGGCCAGCAGCTCGCGGTAGGAGTCGTCGGAGGACTGCTGGGGGGCGGCGGAGGAGGCGAGCTGGAAGAGCTTGTCGGCGATGAACACATCGACCGGCTGGGTCACCTTCATATTGAACTCGTCGCCCGCCACGACATGGATCGGCACGTCCGGCAGATACCTCAGCACCACCGAACAGTCGTCGGTCGCCTGGAAGTTGGGGTCGCCCGCGGCGATCTCGTACGCCCTGCGGATGGTGGAGAGCTTGAACGCCTGCGGGGTCTGGCCGCGCCGCAGCCGGGACCGGTCGGGCACGTCCGTGATGAACTCGCCGTCCTCGCCGTGCGTACGGGTCACGATGATCGTGTCCGCCGACGGGATCGCCACATCCACCGCCTGGTAGCGCTCCAGCGCGTCCACACAGTCCTTGATCACATGCTGGGACAGCAGCGGGCGCACGGCGTCATGGAAGAGGACATTGCGGTCCTCGCCCTCCGCCAGGCCCTCACCGAGGACCGCGATGGCACGCTCGGTGGTCTCGTTCCGGGTCGCGCCGCCCTCAATGATCCTGCTGACCTTGGCCAGTCCGGCCTTCGCGACGATCTTCTCCACATCGGGCACATAGCCCGGCGCCATCAGCACGATCACATCGTCGATCGAGTCGCTCCGCTCGAAGACCGACAGTGTGTGCTCGATGACCGCCTTCCCCGCGATCTTCAGCAGCTGCTTCGGGATCGACAGTCCCACGCGCTGACCGGTGCCGCCCGCCAGGACGACGGCGGTGGTACGGGGCTTCGCGAGCGGGGCGGGAGTTGCAGACACAGAACTGACCTACCTTGCGGGCTCAGAGGATGAGGCGATGGTCCCACCCGCGGCAATCCTCTTGCAAGGTGGACCACAGCCCTGCGACATCGGTACGCAACCCCTGATTCACCTGGGAACACTAGTACACCCGTGGGTCGGGGCCGGAAGCCGGACGTGAAGGACACCACATAAGTTTCACGTCGGAGCGGGGGATGTCCCAGATGAGCGTACAGATCGCGACACGGCGGTCACCGACCGCAACGCCGCGCCGGTGGACGGTCCCGCGGCCCAGGGAGGGACGGCGGGGAAGGACGGAGGGGCGACGGGAACGACGGAGGGGCGGCCACGGCGGAACGCCATGACCGCCCCCGGCAGGGCCTGGGCCTCTCGTTACGAACGACCCTGGAAGGGCTCGAACGTGTCGTACTCCCGCTGTGCCTCGTCCCGCTCCACGTCCCGGTCCCTGCGCCGCTGCGCGGCCGGGCGCGGCGCCTCCAGACGGTGGTCCTCGCCACGGCGGCCGAGCATCTCCGCACCCGCCATCATCGTCGGCTCCCAGTCGAAGACGACCGCGTCGTCCTCGGCCCCGATGGCCACCCCGTCGCCCGCGCGCGCGCCGGCCTTCATCAAGGCGGCCTCGACACCGAGGCGGCTGAGCCGGTCCGCGAGATAGCCGACGGCCTCGTCGTTGCTGAAGTCGGTCTGGCGCACCCAGCGTTCGGGCTTCTCGCCGCGCACCCGGTAGATCCCGTCGTCCTCCAGGGTGACGGTGAACCCGGCGTCGTCGACGGCCTTCGGACGGATGACGACCCGGGTCGCCTCCTCCTTCGGCCGGTCGGCACGGGCCTTGGCGACGATCTCGGCGAGCGCGAACGACAGTTCCTTGAGCCCCGTGCGCGCCACGGCCGACGCCTCGAAGACGCGGTAGCCGCGCCGTTCGAGATCGGGCCGGATCATCTCGGCGAGGTCCTGGCCGTCCGGGATGTCGATCTTGTTGAGGACGACGACCCGGGGCCGGTCGCCCAGACCGCCGTACTGCTTCAGCTCCTCCTCGATGACATCGAGGTCGGTGACCGGGTCGCGGTCGGACTCCAGTGTGGCCGTGTCCAGCACATGTACGAGCACCGAGCAGCGCTCGACATGGCGCAGGAACTCCAGCCCCAGACCGCGGCCCTGGCTGGCGCCGGGGATCAGTCCGGGCACGTCCGCGATGGTGTAGACGGTCGAACCCGCCGTGACCACGCCCAGGTTGGGCACCAGGGTGGTGAACGGGTAGTCCGCGATCTTCGGCTTGGCGGCCGAGAGTACGGAGATCAGCGAGGACTTGCCGGCGCTCGGATAGCCCACGAGCGCCACATCGGCGACGGTCTTGAGCTCCAGCACGACATCACCGGCGTCGCCCGGCTCGCCGAACAGCGCGAAGCCGGGGGCCTTGCGGCGGGCCGAGGCCAGCGCGGCGTTGCCGAGACCGCCACGGCCGCCCTCGGCGGCCACATAGGTGGTGCCCTGTCCGACCAGGTCGGCCAGTACGGTGCCGTGCTTGTCGAGGACGACCGTGCCGTCGGGCACCGGCAGGACCAGGTCCTGGCCGTCCTTGCCCGAACGGTTGCCGCCCTCGCCGGGCTTGCCGTTGGTGGCCCTGCGGTGCGGCGAGTGGTGATAGTCGAGCAGAGTCGTCACGGACTGTTCGACGACGAGGATGACATCGCCCCCGCGTCCGCCGTTGCCGCCGTCGGGTCCGCCCAGCGGCTTGAACTTCTCACGGTGTACGGAGGCGCAGCCGTGGCCTCCGCTACCCGCGGCGACATGCAGCTCGACGCGGTCCACGAAGGTGGTCATGGGGGTTGCCTCCAGTACGTACGGAAATGTCTTCTCTTGAACACGCGAAGGGCGGACCCGCTTCCCGGCCGGGAAGTGAGTCCGCCCTCGCGAGGAAACCGCTCTACGGGTGCCGGATCACTCGGCGACCGGAACGATGTTCACGACGTTGCGGCCACGGCTGGTGCCGAACTGCACCGCGCCGGCGTTCAGCGCGAACAGCGTGTCGTCACCGCCACGGCCGACGCCGGAGCCCGGGTGGAAGTGGGTGCCGCGCTGGCGGACGAGGATCTCACCGGCGTTGACGACCTGACCGCCGAAGCGCTTCACGCCGAGCCGCTGAGCATTCGAGTCGCGCCCGTTCCGAGTGGACGATGCGCCCTTCTTGTGTGCCATCTCTCCTCAGTCCCTTAGTTCGCAGCCGCGGGGATACCGGTGACCTTGATCGCCGTGTACTGCTGACGGTGACCCTGGCGACGGCGGTAGCCGGTCTTGTTCTTGTAGCGCAGGATGTCGATCTTCACGCCCTTGTGGTGGTCCACGACCTCGGCCGTGACCTTGATGCCGTCCAGCACCCACGGGTCGCTGGTCACGGCATCGCCGTCGACCACGAGCAGGGTCCTGAGCTCCACTGTGTCGCCGACCTTGGCGGTGGAAATCTTGTCAACCTCAACGATGTCACCGACAGCAACCTTGTGCTGACGGCCACCGCTGCGCACGATGGCGTACACGCGGATCTCACTCTCGCTCGGAACGGAACTCCTGATGCCAGCCGCCCGCACGGGCCGGGGCCCGTGCCGATCCTGACAGGACGAGCGGCCTCCCCCGGAAGCCGGGAGGTAGGTGCTCAGGAGTGGGCGCGCATTGGAACACGCCGAAGGTTTAGAGTACGGGCCCCTTGTCCAGGGGGTCAAACCAGGTCCCCGTCGCCGGACGGGCCGGTTGTTC
>NZ_JBSGVS010000048.1:0-78090 GCF_053608565.1 Streptomyces sp. NPDC055025 | reverse complement strand
GTGCGGCGGGGGCTTCCCGCCGCACACCACCCCCCGCTCCGCTGTCAGCCCGCCGTCAGCTCACTGGTCCGACCCGCCGTCAGTTCTCCAGCAGGAACTGCCGCGCGAGTTCCTCGCCCTGGAGGGTGGCGCTGTCCTGGTCCTCCAGGGACGCGACCTCCGAGTTCTTGAAGAGGATGTAGGTCACCCCCTCGCCGACGCCGCCGCGCGACGGGTCGGTCGCGATACCCAGCCCCTGGGCGGTCGCGAGCGATCCCTCACCGATGATCCCGGGCGGCCCGGTGTCCCCGACGACGGCGTACTGGACCCGGTCGCCGTGGATGACCGCCGCGACCGACCCGCCCCGGATGCCCGACGCGCGGTAGTTCCAGATGGCGCTGGGGGTCGGTACGACGATGTACGGCAGTTCCTTGGCGTTGAGCGCCTTGCCGCTGGACTCGGTGTAGGCGGTCATGCTCTGGAAGTAGGGGTCGGTCCTGGTGTTGCAGCGGTCGGACACCTGGCCGTCGCAGTCGATGTCCATGTCGGCCTTCCAGAAGACGGCGCCGTTCGCGTCGCAGACCGGAACCGCGGTGGTGGAGCTCTCCCGGGTGCGGTAGAGGCCGTTGGAGATCTGCTGGCAGTGGCTGACCTTGGAGAGCAGGGCCTCGGCCGTGACCGGTCCCCCCTCGGTGGACGGACCGCCTCCGGCCGGCGGTCTTCGGGCGGGTGGTGGCGGTCCCGCCGCGGGCCGGCCGGCCGGCGGTCCCGGGACTCCCCGGCGTTCGGCCCGTGGGACGGGGGGCGGCTCGTCGGTGGACTGGGCCAGGGCGGGGAGCACGGTGATGGGGACGGCCGCGGCGGCCAGCAGGGCCGAACCGACGGCGATGAGGACATAGGTGCGAGGGTGCACGGGGGATGATGCCCTTCCTGGTTCCTGGACTGGGTGGCGGGGCCCCGACGGCTCCTGGACGGTTCCTTGGACAGCTCCTGGGACGGTTCCTCGGACGGCTTCGGGGCAGCGGGTGTTCTAGCGACCGGACGGAGACGGACGGCGGTCGTCGCCTATGCACTCGTCCAGTCGTTCGAGGAACACTCGCTGTCCCGTTACCAGCGGTTCCACGGCATCCGGCAAAAGGAACCAGCCGACCCGGTCCAGCTCGGGGAACTCACGCACCACACCCGACCCCCTGGGCCACTCCATGGCGAAGGTGCCGAAGACGGCCGCCGCGGGATCCAGATCACCCTCGACAGCCCAGGCGGTGACGGTCTTGCCACTCCTTTGGCGGGCTTCGCCGAGGGGGGTCCACGGCCCCTCGGGCACGGGCAGCCCCAGCTCCTCCTGGAACTCCCTGCGGGCCGCGTCCTCGGGCCGTTCCGCTGATCCGTACTCACCCTTGGGGATGGTCCAGGCGGCGGTATCGCGGCCCGACCAGTACGGTCCGCCCATGTGTCCGAGAAGCACTTCGAGACCGGTGTCCATGACCCGGTACAGGAGGAGACCCGCGCTTCGTTTGCCCGACATGCCGTCAAGTCTGGGCGGGGGCGTGCGGCATCGCCATTCGCGCGCCGGGGGAGTGCGCCGCCCCGGCGGGGGCTGATCCGCGCGCTGCGCGGGAACGGCGGGGGCTCCGGCCCGGTCTGACACGCCGGAGCATTGCGGTGATACCGCCGAGCCGATCGTATGAACGATTGCGCCGTCCGGCGGCAGGCCTGGGCCGGCCGCCGGACGGACCGGCCCGGCCTCGCGGGGAGGCCGGGCCGGGTGTGCTACGGGAACGGGACCCCGTATGTGCTAGGGGAACAGAACCCCGTACGTGCTACGGGAAGGAGACGATGTTCGAGGGGATCGTCGAGGTTCCCGAGGTCGGCGCGCCCGTGCTGTTGATGACGTGGTTGTACTGACCCATGCCACCGAGGGAGACGACCAGGAGATCGTGGAACTTCACACCGGGTTTGACCGGTGCCTGGAATCCATGGTCCTGCTGGATCGTCGGGTCCGAGGTGTAGTTGCAGTAACTGCCCAGACCCCATGCCTCGTGGTTGTTGACGGAGTCCGCGACCTTGTAGGCGGCGTACCCCTTGATGCTGCCGTTCTGGATCGAGGCCTGGGTCGGCGCGTCGTACGCCTTCTCGTTCTGGAAGAAGATCGTTCTGCCGTTCTCGCCGTACCACTCCACGTCGTACTTGTTGAAGTGCTCGACGAAGAGACCGGTCGCCAGGACATCGTCACCGTTGACCCGGACGCCGTAGTCCGCGCGGTTGGTCTCCCAGCCGACGCCGGCGCCGTGGTCCGCACGCCAGACCCAGGTGTGGTCGATGATGGTGTCATCGCTGTTGATCACCATGCTGGTGGTCGCCTTGCCCGGACCCGCTCCACCGATCCGGATGAAGACGTCCTGGACCGTGGTGGGGTTCACGGAGTGGTCCGCGGACGCGCCCTGCGGTCCGACCTCGAGCAGCGTCGGGGAGTTCACCGGACCGGCGTCGATCAGGAAGCCGGCCAGCTTCACTCCGTCCACATCGGCGACCTTCATCGCCGTCACCCCGTTGTCGGGGATGATCGTGGCGAGGCCCAGACCGAGGACGACCGTGTTCGCACGGGTCACGTTGATGGTCTGGTTGATGTGGTAAACACCGGGCGTGAACAGGAGGTTGAGCCCCTGGGCCAGCGCCTGGTTGATCGTCGCCGCGGTCGCGCCCGGCTTGACGACATAGAACTGGTCGAGCGGCAGGGACTGGCCCTGCGGAGCGCCATTGCCCCAGGTGGTGCCGCGCGCGTTGGTGCGCTTGGCGGGGACGAACACCTTGTACGCGTTGCCGTCCAGGTAGAGGAACGGCTTCTCGCGGGAGACGGGCGTGTTGTTCAGCGTGGTGTACGGCGGGTTCGGGAAGCTCTGCGCGGGAGCACCCTCGACCCCGGAGAACACCATGTTCCAGACGCCGTTGGTCCAGCCGCCGATGGAGCTGTCACGGGTGTACCACTGCTGCTGGGAGTACGGGCCGACGGTGCCGTCGATCTTGCTGTCGGCGATGTAGCCGCCACTGGCCCAGCCGTAGCCGTTGGGGGCGAGGTTGAGTCCGCCCTTGACGTGCATACGACGGAACGGCGCGGCCTGCGCGACCGCCCACCGGTTGGTGCCGCTGACCGGGTTGAGCGCGAGGTTCTCGGCGGAGCGCCAGAAGTTCTGGGTGGCGTTTCCGTTGAACCAGCCGGCGTCCACGGTCACATCACCGTTGAAGGTGGTGTCGTCCGGGGAGAGACCGAGACCCGATATCGAGGTGTAGAAGCCCAGCTGGGCGTTGATGTTGTTGTAGGTGCCGGGCTTGAACAGCAACTGGTAGCGACCGGTGCCGAACTGGTCCGACTCCTGCTGGTCGAAGATCTGGTCCAGCCTGCCCTGGATGTTCGGGGTCGACGGGTCGAAGACCAGGACGTTGGGGCCGAGGTCACCGCCGCCCGGGATCGGGTCGCCGGTACCGCCCGAGGTACCGCCGAAGACCTGGAACTCCCAGAGGGAGTAGCCCCACTGGGTGGCCCGCTGGGTGCCCGTCAGCCGTACGAAGCGGGCCGTGCCCGAGACATTGAGCGTCTCCGTGCCACCGGGCGAGGTGGTGGTGGCGTAGGCCTGCGTCCACCCGTCGACACCGTTGGCCGAGAACTCGATCTTGTACGCCTTGGCGTACGCGGTCTCCCAGTTCAGCACGATCTGGCTGACCGCGACGCTGGAGCCGAGGTCGATCTGGATCCACTGGGGGTCGGACGCGGCGCTCGACCAACGGGTGCCGGTGTTCCCGTCGTTGGCGCCCGAGGCGGGGGTGCCGCCGTTCTCCGTGCTGGATACCGTCACCGGCTTGCCCTGCGAGAGCAGGGTGGGCGCGGCGTGGGCGGATGTGCTGGGAATGAGGAGCAGCAGCGAGGCGATCAGAGTGGCCGCGACCGAAGCGGCCAGTCCTCGCCGACGGCCCGGAGTGGATCTCCGGTACACCGGCAAAGTGAGCGGAGGAGCGTGCATGGGCAGGTCTCCTGAGTCGTCAGACAGCGGACAGGCGGAGCGTGAGAGACACCGGAGAGCGCTCTCTCGGTAGGGGAGATGCTTCTCTCGTGTTTCGGACACGTCAAGAGTTGTGCACGAACCAGCCAAGGTTGGTTCTGCTGCCGACAACAAATAACGGACAGGACGCGGCGATTGTCGGACTTTGCGCGGTGTCCGAGGTGTGATGGGAAGGTGTCGTTTCAGAATCTGACGGCGCGTGTGCAGTGTCTGAAACATCGTCGCGAGATCCGGGCGGGATCCGCAACGGCCCGATGGCCGAGGCGCGTTGACGTCGTCCGGTACGGGCGGCGCGGCCGGCGTGGAGTGCCCGGACGCCCCCGGACGGCGGGAGCGAGGTCGTCGCCGGCGGGCCGCTCCCCGCGCCGTGGGGTGATGGAGGCGGTCCGGGGGGTGTTACAAGGCCCGACGGGAGGACGCCGGTGCGGGGACGGGGGCGTCGGGTGCGTTCGCCACGCGCTCCAGCCACTCGGACAGCAGCGCGGTCTCGGCGGGGGTCAGCACCGCCGACGGCGGTGACCGGCGCAGCAGCGCGCCCAGCCGGGCCGCCGCCACCGGGGTCTCGGCGGCCGATCCGTCGGAAGCGGGGGACGCGACGGCGGGAGCCTGGTCGTACATCGCCCCGGGGGTGAACACGGCGGTGTGCACCGCGTCGCGGACCCGCCGTGACATATCGGGATCGGTGAAGGTGGCGGGCCGCGAGACCAGCGTCAGCGCCACACCGACATTGGCCGACATGACCATCTGGGCGGCGAGTTCGGGGGAGATCCGCAGCAGTCCACGGGCCGCCGCGCGTTCCAGATCGCGGGTGAGGATCCGGTGGGACTCCAGGGCCGAGGCGGGCGGCTTGCGCATCGAGGGGGAGTTCATCAGCCGGTACAGATTCGGGTTCGCCAGTGCGAACGCGACATGGGTGTCCCAGCCGTCGCGCAGATCCTCGATCGGATCGGTACCCGGTTCACGGAGTCGCTTGGTCGCCAGATAGGCGTCGAAGCCGTAGTCCACGACCGCGGAGAGGAGTCCCTCCTTGTCACCGAACTGCCGGTAGAGCACCGGCGCGCCGACCTGGGCGGCGTCACAGACCGCGCGCGTGGAGATGTCCCCGTTCGGCGACTTCGCCAGCAGCTCGGCGGCCACCTCCAGAATGCGTGTTCGCGTGCTCATGGGAGGGATGCTACCAACCAGGAGTAACGTTGCTCATGCGTATACGTATCCATCGTTACGCTCCGGTCCCGGCCACGCGGGACCGGCCGGCGGCCGGCGGTGGACGCGGTGTTTCCCCGCGGCCCCGAAGCGTGACGGGTCCATTGGCGGTGATACGCCGGGAAAGTTACGCTACAAGCTTGGACGGACGAGCCCTGTCGACCGGCTGACAGGACCCGGCCGTGGGTATCGGACCACGGGGCGCGGAGCGTGTGTCCCGGACGACGACGAGGGGCCCGGCCGACCTGACGGGGCTCCCGGCCCACCTCCGGAGCGGGGCGCATGGCAGGACGCGATCGGGACCGCAGTCGGGACCGGGACCGAGCGGCGACCGGTACCGACGACACACTCGCGCCCCCTCGCGCGGGCGGCTTCGACTGGGACCTCGAGACCGGGATCCTGGAACTGGACGCGGCGGCCCTCGACGTCTTCGATCTTCGTCCGGACGAGTACGACGGTACGGGGGAGTCGCTGCTGCCCCGTATCCCGCACGAGGAGCGCGTACGTCTCGCGGCCGTCGTGGACGCGGCGGTCCGGCACGGCCGGTCGTCGTACGGCTCGTACTTCCAACTGCTGCGCCGTACCGGTATGCGGCAGTGGACCCATACCCGGGGGCGGATCCTGCGCGACGATCTGGGGCACGCGTACCGCATCGTCGGGATCGTCCGCCGGGCGACGGCGGACCTGACGGGATTCTGCGCGACCGGCTCCGGCGACATGGGCCGTGCGGGGCTGAACAGTCTGGTGCAGAGCACCACGGAAGCCCTGTCCAGAGCGGTCACCGTGGACGATGTCGCCGCCGTACTGACCGGAGCGGGCGGACTGGAGCGCTTCGGCGCCGACGGACTGGCGCTCGGTCTGGTCGAGGGCGGCACCCTGAGGCTCATCGCGCTGACCGGGGAGTCCATGGACGTACTGGACGATCTGCGGCTGCACCGACTCGACGGAACACTGCCGCTCGCCGAGGCGGTCCTGAAGCAGCGGCCGCGCTTCGTCACCTCCCTCAGTGATCTCGTCGTCGACCGTTTCCCGCGGCTGCGGCCGTATGTCCGCGGGCTCGGATTCAACGCGGCGGCCTTCCTGCCGCTGATCGCCCAGGCCCGTTCCATCGGCTGTCTCGCGCTCTTCTACCGGCGGCGTACGCACTTCTCGGCCGAGACCCGCACGCTGTGTCTGGGCCTCGCCGGGATCGTGGCGCAGTCCCTCCAGCGCGCCATCCTCTTCGACCAGGAACGCGAGTTCGCGACCGGTCTCCAGGCGTCCATGCTGCCCCGCGACATCCCCGAGTTCCCCGGCGCCGAGATCGCGGTGCGCTACCACGCGGCATGGAGCGGCCGAGAGGTCGGCGGTGACTGGTACGACGTCATCGCGCTGCCCAGGAACCGCGTCGGTGTGGTCGTCGGCGACGTCCAGGGACACGACACCCACGCCGCCGCCATCATGGGGCAGCTGCGGATCGCCCTGCGCGCCTTCGCGGGTGAGGGCCACACACCCGCGACGGTACTGGCGCGTGCCTCGCGCTTTCTCGCGGAACTCGACACCGAGCGCTTCGCGACCTGCACCTATGCCCAGGTGGATCTGGGCAGCGGTGTCGTACGGGCCGTACGGGCCGGTCATCTCGGCCCGCTCGTCCGCCACACCGACGGCAGAACCGGCTGGCCCAATCTGCGCGGCGGGCTCCCGCTGGGCTTCGCCACGACCTTCGGCCACGAGGACTTCCCCGAGACCCGGCTCGATCTCCTGCCGGGGGAGACGTTGGTGCTCTGCACGGACGGGCTGGTCGAGGAGCCGGGCCGGGACATCTCGGCCGGTATGGACACGCTCGCCGAGATCGTCGGATCCGGGCCGGGCGCGGCGAGCGCGCTGGCCGACCATCTCTCGGACCGGCTCTGGGAGCGGTGGGGGACCGGCGACGATGTGGCGCTGCTGGTTCTGCGCCGCCGCCCCGACCGCGGTACGGACCACGCGCCCCGGGTCCATCAGTACGTCCATCAGGCGGACCCGGAGGGGCTGGTCGAGACCCGCGCCGTCCTGCGCCAGGCCCTGGCGGACTGGGGTCTGGCGGCGCTGATCGACGATGTGGAGGTGGCGGCGGGTGAACTGCTGGTCAATGTGCTGCTGCACACCGAGAGCGGCGCGGTGCTGACCCTGGAGGTCCTGCCCGAGCCGGTCCGCCGAGTGCGCCTCTGGGTCAAGGACCGCTCCAGCGTCTGGCCCCGCCGCCGCACCCCCGGCGAGGCGGCGACTTCCGGCAGGGGGCTGCTGATGGTGGACGCCGTGGCCGCGCGGTGGGGGGTCGAGCCACGGGGGGACGGCAAGGCGGTCTGGTGCGAGTTCGAGCCGGACGCGGTTCCGCGCTGAGCGCGCGGGCGCTGCTTCCGCCGCGACGGCCGACCGCCCTCCGCGCGAGGCGCGGAGGGCGGTCATCGGCGGTGGAGCGGAGACTCAGACGTCCAGGAAGCCGAACCATCCGCCGGCCTTGTGCGACGAGGAGGCGCCCTCGGTGATACCCGCGGGGCCGCCCAGGTTGTGGTAGTAGCCCGCGCCGCCCTCCTTCTGGAAGCCGCCCGCCGCCACGGACGCGGAGTCGTGGCCCTCACAGGCGAACGCCGAACCGGCGCCACCCAGCAGAGCGGCGGCGGCAAGGGCGGTGGTGGCGAGCGCGGTACGGATACGCATAGGAACTCCTACGTCAGGTGGTGGTACGAACACCGCATGCGTGCCCCGGCGGGATCGCTTTCCGACCGGATCGCGACCCATCCCACCCGTTCAGCGGAATAAATCAGGACAAGGGCCAATATGTGTGTATGTCTCCATGGGGCCGGCACCGGACCGTAGACCGCCCGTATGCCGCCCGTATGCGCGTCTACCCGGCGCGGACGCTCTCGACGGCGTCCGTGACGGTGTCGAGGAACCGGGCGTGCGCGAGATGGCTGTACGGCACCTCGGGATTCCACGGCACGATCCGTGCCCGCTCCTCGACGGCGCGCCAGTGCGCGTTCTCACGGAGCCGTGCGCGCGGCGCCGCGTTGGCGCGTATGTCGGTGAGCACGATGTCCGGCTCCAGGGCGGCGGCCTCGGACCAGCCGGCCGTACGCCAGTTGGCACTGCCGCCCTCCTCGGGCTCGATCAGGTCCACCCCCAGCTCACCGAGGGCGCGGAGATCCGGCCAGGTCAGGGGTCTGGCCAGATACGCCGTCTCCGGATCGGCGGCCGACAGCGCCAGCACCCGGGGCGCACCGGGCCGCGCCGCCGAGACACGCAGCCGGGACTCCGCGCGGTCCAGTTCGGCCACCGCGGGCGGACGGGGCGCGTCCAGCGAGCGGGCCAGCGCCGTGAACCGGTCCCTGATGCCGTCGAACGTACGGTCCTTCCCCACATCGAGGACGACCACGGGCAGCCGCTCCTCCAGCCGCTTGGCCGCCTCGGGATCGATGCCGTAGACCTGTCCGCCGCCGTAGCTGACGGCGATCACCAGATCCGGCTCCGCCTCGAACAGAGCGTCCAGATCGAGGGCGCCGCCCGCCCCGAAGTCGCGTAGCTCGCCGAGGGGCAGCTCACCCGCCTTCGCCGGATCGGGGGTCCCGCCGTCGTGGTGGGAGCCGAACACGCCCAAGGGGCGCAACCCGTGGTCCCACAGGGTCGCGCCCGCCTGTATATAGGCCACCACCCGTGCCGGGCGGTTCTGTACGACGGTCGGATGGCCACGGTCGTCGGTGAACTCCCAGCGGTTGCCCGGGTTCATGTCTCGCCTCGTTCCGCTTGTGGTTCCGCTCTCTCCGGCGCGGTTCCTGTGTGCGGCGCCGGTACGCGCCGTTCGCGCGGGCGCCACCCACTGTCTGCCCATCCCGGCCCGCGTGAACTCCCGCTCCAAGCCCGTCCCGGCCGGTCCCGCGGCCGGATGATGCAGAATTCCTGATGGTGGCGGGTAGCACGCATCCGCCGCGTCCCAGGGGCCCCGGCCCTGTCCGACCCGGACAGGGCCTCGCGTCCGAAGACCTCTCGGCACGCCCGTATGGAGCGTATTCATGGAGCCCACCGCTCATGTCAGCAAAACCGCCCTGCCCGGGGTCGGTACCCGCTACGACCTGAACACGGACGCGGGAAAGCATCTGTCGGTCGTCGCCCACCAGGACGGGCGGCGCATCCTCGCCTTCCACGATCCCGAGGACGACGACAACTGCAAGGACGCGGCGTCCCTCGCCCCGCACGAGGCGACCGCGCTCTCCAAGCTGCTGATGCCCGACCCCGTCGCGCATCTGCATCAGCACCTGGAGATCGATCTGCTCACCGAGCACATCCCGGTCACCAAGAGGTCGCCGTACGTGGGCCGCACCCTCGGCGCCACCCAGGTACGCAGCCGTACCGGCGCCTCCATCGTGGCCGTGCTGCGCCGCACGGACGCCTTTCCCTCGCCCACCCCGGACTTCCGCTTCGCCTTGGGGGACACCCTCGTCGTCGTCGGTACCCGGGAAGGCGTCGACGCCGTCGCCGAACTGATCACCGGAGGATAGACGCCCGTGCACGACACCACCGCACTGCTCATCGAACTCGGCTCCGTCATCCTGGTCCTGGGCATACTCGGCCGGCTGGCCGGTCGGGTGGGCTTCTCCGCGATCCCGCTCTATCTGCTCGCCGGACTCGCCTTCGGCCATGGCGGCCTGCTTCCGCTCAACGCCAGTGAGGAGTTCATCGCCACCGGCGCGGAGATCGGCGTCATCCTGCTGCTGCTCCTGCTCGGCCTCGAATACAGCGCCTCCGAACTCGTCAGCAATCTCAAGACCCAGTACCCCTCCGGCATCGTCGATTTCGTCCTGAACGCCGTGCCGGGCGCACTCGCCGCGCTGGTCCTGGGCTGGGGTCCGGTCGCCGCCGTCGCCCTGGCCGGTGTCACCTGGATCTCCTCCTCCGGAGTCATCGCGAAGGTCCTCGGCGATCTCGGCCGGCTCGGCAACCGTGAAACCCCCGTGATCCTCGGCGTCCTGGTGATAGAAGACCTCGCCATGGCGGTCTATCTGCCGCTGCTCACGGCCCTGCTCGCGGGACTCAGCCTCGCCAGTGGCAGCCTCACCCTGCTGATCTCGCTCGGTACGGTCGGCGTGGTCCTCTATCTGGCCCTGCGCCACGGCCGGCTGATCAGCCGCGCCGTCTCCAGCGACAACCCCGAGATGCTGCTGCTGGTCGTTCTCGGGCTGACGGTCCTGGTCGCCGGAGTGGCCCAGGAGCTCCAGGTCTCCGCCGCCGTCGGCGCGTTCCTCGTCGGTATCGCGCTGTCCGGCGAGGTCGCCGAGGGCGCGCACAATCTGCTCGCCCCGCTGCGCGATCTGTTCGCGGCGGTCTTCTTCGTCTTCTTCGGGCTGAACACCGACCCGGCCGCCATCCCGCCGGTGCTGGTCCCGGCCCTGATCCTGGCGACGGTCACCACCCTGACGAAGATCGGTACCGGCTGGTACGCGGCGAAGCGCGCCGGGGTCAGAACGGCGGGCCGCTGGCGGACCGGCGGCACGCTCGTGGCGCGCGGTGAGTTCTCCATCGTCATCGCCGGACTCGCGGTCGGGGTCGAGCCCAGGATCGGGCCGCTGGCCACCGCGTATGTCCTGATCCTGGTGATCCTCGGCCCGCCGGCCGCGCGCTGGACAGAGCCGCTGGCCCGGCGTCTCACCCGTAAGGCGAAGCCCGCCGCGTCTGCCGCGCCGGCCGTGTCCACCGCGCCCGCCGAGACCGCCGCGTCTGCCGTATCCGCTGACGCCGCCGCGGAAAAGCCCGTTTCGGGGGCTCCCGCCTCCGGGGCCGCGGACGCGGCGCCCAGCCACGGCTGACCGGTACCGCTGACCGGTACGGCCGGATCACGACACCGGATCACGACACCGGATCACGACGGACGGGGCACAGAACGCGCGCCCCGCGTCCTGTGCCCCTGTTTCGGCCGTGCCTGTCTCACACCTGGTGAGGCGGGCCGTCGGCCACCGTAGAATCTACAGCAGTGTAGAAGGTCGGTGCCAGGGTGCCCCGCGACAGCGCGGGGACGCCGGGCTCACGCGGGGACACCGGGCTCAGTAGCATGAACGGCTGCCACGCGGCGCGGTCGCGCGGCTGGAGGGAGACAACGTGAGGGTGCACGGCGGACCGGACGGGCAGGACGGTCCGGACGGTTCGGACGAGCGCCCACGCCGACGCGGCCAGGGTGAGCTGGAGGCCCAGGTGCTCGCCGCGCTGCGGCAGGCGCCGGGGCCCGTCACGGCCGCCTGGGTGCAGGAACGGCTCGGCGGGGATCTCGCGTACACGACGGTGATGACCATCCTCACCCGGCTCCAGGCCAAACGGGCCGTCACCCGGGAGCGGGCGGGCCGCTCCTTCGAGTGGTGTGCCGCCTCGGACGAGGCGGGGCTCGCCGCCCTGCGGATGCGGAAGGTACTGGACGGGGAGGCGGACCGCGAGGCGGTCCTGGCCCGGTTCGTCACCGCGCTCTCCGAGGACGACGAACGGCTGCTGCGCGATCTGCTCGGGCTGCCCGAGGACCCCGAGGACGGGGCGGAGGGCTGACGGGGTGGGGGTGTTCGTCTTTCTGCCGCTCGTCCTGCCGCTGACGGCGCTGCCCATCGCGCGCCTGGCCGAACTCCATCTCCACCCGCGTGTCGCCACCCGGCTGCTGTCCGGGCTGGCCGGTGTGCTCGCCCTGTGCAGCACGCTCTGTCTGGGGCTGCTGGTGGTGGTCGGTACGGCGCAGCTGCCCGGCAACCCGCTGCCGGACGCCTGGTCCGACCCCGAGGTCCGCGAGGCCGTTCCGTACGACGAGATCGCCGGGAAGGCCGCCATCGTCGCCCTCGCCGCGGTCGCCGTCGGCTGTACGGCGGCCGCGGGGCGCCATCGCCGGGTGCGCCGCCGCGCACACCGTGCCCTGGCCGGGCTGCCCGACGGCGAACTCGCCGTGCTGACCGACGCGGCGCCGTACGCCTACGCCCTGCCCGGTTCCGCCGCGGCCCGGCTGCCGGACGCGGGCACGGGCGCCGGCGCCCGTAGCCGTAGCCGTGCCCGTATCCGTATCCGTATCCGTGTCCGTTTTCGTGCCGGTGCCGGTGCCGGTGCCCGTGCCCTTGTGCGAGGAGGTGGGCACGGCCGGGGGCGGGTCGTCGTGTCCACGGGGATGCTCGACTGTCTGGACACCCGGGAGCGCGCCGCGCTGCTCGCCCACGAGCGGGCGCATCTCATCGGAGGCCACCACCGGTATCTGCTGGCCGTACGGCTGGCCGCGCGGGCCAATCCGCTGCTGCGCCCGCTGCGCGCGGCCGTCGCCTACACGACCGAGCGGTGGGCGGACGAGGAAGCGGCCCGGGTGACCGGGGAGCGTACGGTCGTGGCACGGGCCATCGGCAAGGCCGCGCTGGTCTCCCGGGGCACCCCCACACCGACACTGGCCGGTTTCGCCGCACCGGGCCCCGTGCCGCGCCGGGTGGCGGCCCTGCTGAAGCCCGCGCCCACCGCGGTGAACTGGCCGTCGATGTCGACCGCGGTGGGTCTGGCCGTCTGGACGGCCGCCGCCGGAACGCTCGGCTCCGCGCTCTCGTCGGCGAACGCGACGGTCACTCTTTTTCTCGTTCTGAAGGCCGCCACACCGCTCTGACGCGTGGTGTCAGCCCCGGGCCGGTTCCTCGGTGACGGCGGCTTTCGCCAAGGCACCTGTGGTGGCCTCGGCCGACTCGGCCGCGTGGGCGATATTGCGGGCCATCCCGCCGAACACCACGGCGTGGAACGGGGAGACACTCCACCAGTACGCCTGCCCGAGCAGCCCCCGGGGATGGAACAGCGCCCGCTGGCGGAACACCGTACGGCCCTTGTCGTCCTGCTCCGCCCACAGCTCCAGCCAGGCGAGTCCCGGCAGCCGCATCTCGGCGCGCAGCCGCAGCAGTCTGCCCGGCTCGATCTCCTCGACCCGCCAGAAGTCCAGTGAGTCACCGACCCGCAGCCGCTGCGCGTCCCGTCGGCCGCGGCGCAGTCCGACCCCGCCGACGAACCGGTCGAGCCAGCCCCGTACCGCCCAGGCCAGGGGCAGTGAGTACCAGCCGTTGTCGCCGCCGATCCCCTCGATCACACGCCAGAGGGACTCGCGCGAGGCGTTCACGGCCAGCTCGCGGCGGTCGGTGTAGAGACTGCCGCCCGCCCAGTCGGGATCGGTGGGCAGCGGATCGCTGGGAGCGCCGGGCAGCGCGGCCGACGACCAGCGCGTGCTCACCTGGGCGTCCTGGATGCGCCGCAGCGCCAGCTCGACCGCGCGGTCGAAGGTGACCGGACCGCCCGGCGGATCGGGGACGTACCGGGTGATGTTCCGTTCGTGGCAGACGACCTCGTGCCGCAGGGACTCCGCGAGCGGCCGGGCGATCGAACGGGGCACCGGGGTGACCAGACCGATCCAGTGACTCGACAGCCGCGGTGTCAGGACGGGCACCGGAGCGATGAGCCGCCGCGGCAGGCCGGCCACCGCCGCGTACCGCTGCATCATGTCCAGGTACGTCAGCACCTCGGGGCCGCCGATGTCGAAGGACCGGCAGATCTCGGCGGGCAGTCGCGCGCAGCCGACGAGATACCGCAGTACGTCCCTTACGGCGATCGGCTGAATCGCCGTACGGACCCAGCTCGGTGTCACCATCACCGGCAGCCGCTCCGTGAGATAGCGCAGTATCTCGAACGAGGCGGACCCGGAACCGATGATCACCGCGGCCCGCAGCGTCACGGTCGGCACTCCCGAGCCGAGGAGGATACGGCCGACCTCGGCGCGCGAGCGCAGATGCGGCGACAACTCGCGCTCCGGGACACCGGCCGGGGTGAGAGCGCCCAGATAGACGACGCGCCGGACACCCGAGGCCTTCGCGCGTTCGGCGAAGATCCGGGCGGCGCGGCGGTCCGTGGTGGCGAAGTCCCGTCCGGTGCCGAGCGCGTGCACCAGGTAGTACGCCACGTCGATGCCGTCCATGGCCGCCCCGACCGATCCCGCGTCGGTCACATCGCCGCGCACGATCTCCGTACGGTCCGCCCACGGGTGATCGCGCAGCTTGTCCGGCGTGCGGGCCAGACAGCGCACCGTATGGCCCGCGTCGAGCAGTTCGGGTACCAGCCGGCCGCCGATGTACCCCGTCGCTCCCGTCACCAGACAGCGCAGCCCGCCGCCGGACTCCAGACCCGATGTCATATGCCACTTCCCTTCGAGGCTCCGTGTCGAGGCCGGGGCTCCCTGGCTACGCCCCTCACCGTGAGCCTGGGCCCGCGGCGGGCGATCGGCAACGGGAGGACACGACAGGAGGACGACGGGAGGGCGGCGAGGGGACGTTGGGAGGGCGGCGAGGGGACGACGGCAGAAGGAGCGTGCGAGGGTCTCCGGCCCGTGTGCGGGGTCGCGCCGTACACGCCGACGGGGGCGCGCCGCCGACCGTGGCCGCGCGCCGCGCGCCGTCAGTCCGCCGTCCGCTCCTTCCACGGCGGCGGCTCCGAGGGGGCCGGCCGGACGGGGCCGAACAGCGCCGCGCGTACGACACGCGGCGCGAACAGCACGGAGACCGGGGCCATCAGCGAGGTGGCGGCGCGGAACGCCTCTCCGACGACCGGATCACCGGGCGCCCGCTCCACCACCCGGGCGAGATACCAGGCCGCCGGCCGGTCCACCACACGTGTCCGGGCCGCGTCGCCCCGTGCGCCAGGCAGTGCCCTGTCGGCTCCGGACGCGATGTTCCAGGCCTGTCGTGAGGCGTTGAGCAGCGCGAGCTGCACCCGGCGTGTCGTGGGTGTACGGGCGGGATCGGCCAGCGTGTCGCGGAGCGCGATCGCGCCCAGCGCCGCGACCGCCATGCCCTGCCCGTACACCGGGTTGAAGGCGCACAGCGCGTCGCCCACGGCGAGGAAACCGGCCGGGCGGCGGCCCGCACGGTCGTACCTGCGCCGGACATTGGCCGTCGCGCGGAAGGCGTGCACCCCGGACTCCGGCCGGGCCTTCATCAGCCAGTCGTGCAGCACCGGATGGGCGAGCCGGGCCGTGAAGTCGATGAACGCCTCCTCGTCGGAGGGCGGTTCACTCCCGCGCAGGCCCGAGAGGGTGACGAGATGGAAGCCGCCTTCGACGGGGAGGGCGACCCCGCCGCGGGCCTGGCCGCGCCCGGGGATGAAGTAGTAGCCGACGCTGTCCGTGCCGCCGGCGGCATCCCTGTGGGTACCTCCGTCGGCGTTGTCATCAGTCTGCGCGTCGCTCCCTCCGTGGTGAGGACCTGGCTGACGGAAGAGCTGGGTCGCGTAGGCGAGTCCGGTGTCGAGCGTCTCCTCGTGAGGAGGTTCCGCACCGATCGCGGCGAGCCAGTCGGGCGCGCGGGAGCCGCGCCCCGAGGCGTCCACGACCAGATCGGCGGTGAGCCGCCGTACGTCATGACGGGTCTCCGCCCCGCGCTCGCGCACCCGTACCCCCCGGACCCGGTCGGAGTCGCCGAGCAGCCCCACCACCTCCGTGCCCTCCAGCACCGTGATCCGCCGCTCGGCCAGCACGCGGCGCCGTACCAGCCACTCCAGCAACGGCCTGGTACCGGTGAGGAGATGGGCGGTGGCGGCGGTGCGGCGGTAGTAGCGCCCGTTCTGCCACTGCACGATGTCGCTGGGCATCCCCACCCGGGGCGCGCCGTGCTCGCGCAGTTCCGCGACGATGCCGGGGAGCAGCTCGTCCAGCGCCCGCTGCCCGCCCTCCAGCAGGACATGGGTGTGGCGGCTCTGCGGAACCCCGGCCCGTGGCTCGGGTCCCTCGGGAAGGCGGTCGCGCTCGATGATGGTCACCCGGTCGGCGTGGGCGCGGAGCACCTGGGCCGTCAGCAGAGCCGCGACGCTCCCTCCGATGATCACGGCGTGACGGGTCCGGCGGCCGGGGGAGCGGTACGGACCGTCCCCTTCCACCCCAACGGTCTCCACGTCCGCCGCGTTCGCCATGCTCGTCCCTCCGGGGGTCCTGTACCGACAACGGGCCGGCAGCCGCGGCCGATCCGTGAGGGTTCAGTATTCCGGCGGGGCGATGCGTGGATCACGACGACTGTGAGCCGTTCTCACCGTTCTCCGAGCCCTGTGGACGGCGTGGGCGACTCCTCGGGCCGGTCGCGCGGCCCGTCCCGCCCGTCCTTCCCCCGGGCTCACCCACCCGTCCTCCTCCGCCCGTTCGCTCACTCCTTGTGGTACTGGTACGCCTCCGTCGCCGCCGCGACGACCGCGTTCAGGTCCCCGCCCGCCGAGGCGGTGACCAGCGCGGCCACCGCTCCCTCGACGAACGGTGCGTCCACCAGCCGTGTCCCGTCCGGGAGTTCGTCGCCCTCGGCGAGCAGCGTTTTCACCGTCAACACGGCGCTGCCGAGATCCACCAGAATCGCTACTCCCGCGCCTCGGTCCACCTGTGCGGCGGCGGCCGAGATCAGCTCGGAGCTGGTGCCCAGTCCGCCGTCAGGGGTGCCTCCGGCCGCCGCCACCGGCGCGGTCGCGCCGCCTCCCGCCAGCCCCCGGGCCATCGCGGCGACGGCCTCCGCCACCGGTCCGCTGTGCGAGACGAGCACGATGCCGACCGGTTTCCCGATGCTCATGGCGTCGCCTCCGCCGTGTCGGCGAGCGCGGCGATCAGCAGGGCCGAGGAGGTCGCGCCCGGATCCTGGTGCCCGATGCTCCGCTCGCCCAGATAGCTCGCCCTGCCCTTGCGCGCCTGGAGGGGTACGGTGGCGAGGGCGCCCTTCTCCGCTGCCTCCGCCGCCGCCCTGAACGATGTGCCGAGCGCTTCGGCCGCCGGCTCCAGAGCGTCCAGCATGGTCTTGTCCCCGGCCTTCGCCCCGCCGAGCTGGGCCACGGCCGCCACCCCGGTGCGCAGCGCCTCGGTGAACTGCTCCGGTGTGACCTCGGGGGCGTCGCCGAGGGCCTTGCCCGTACGCCGTAGCAGTGTCCCGTAGAGCGGCCCCGACGCCCCGCCCACCGTGGAGATGAGCTGCCGTCCCGCCCGCACCAGCAGGGCCCCGGGGCCGGCCGGTGACTCCTCTCCCAGCACGGTCATGACGGACCGGAAACCGCGCTGGAGATTGCTGCCGTGATCCGCGTCGCCGATCGCCGAGTCCAGTTCGGTGAGCCGGCCGGCCTCACGCTCCACCATGGCGGTGGCGGCCGTGAGCCAGCGGCGGAAGAAGTCGGTGTCGAGCGTCCGGTCGGGTTTCTGATCGGTCACGTGAACTCCCTCGCCCGTGGGTCGTGCCCTGCCGTGCCAGTTTCTGTGCCTGCCCTGCCGTCCCGGCCGGCCTTGCCTCTTTCTTTGCCGTATCCGGCTTCGCCGCCATGTCAGGCTTCCCGCCGAGTCCGGCTTCTCCGCCGTACGCGGCTTCTCCGCCGTACGCGGCCTCGCCGTGTTCAGAGACCCCAGCGGAGCGCGGCGGTCCGCACCGGCGCGTCCCACAGCCGCAGCAGCTCCTCGTCCACCTGGCAGAGCGTCACCGAACAGCCCGCCATGTCGAGCGAGGTCACATAGTTGCCGACGAGCGTACGGGCCACCGGAACGCGCCGCTCGGTCAGCACCCGCTGCACCTCGGCGTTGAATCCGTACAGCTCCAGCAGCGGTGTTCCGCCCATGCCGTTCACCAGGACGATCACCGGGCCGGACGGCCGCAGATCCTCCACCACCGTGTGCACGGCGAAGTCGGCGATCTCGCGCGAGGTCATCATCGCGCGCCGTTCGCGGCCGGGCTCGCCATGGATACCGATGCCCAGTTCCAGCTCTCCCTCGGGCAGATCGAAGGTCGGACTGCCCTTGGCGGGCGTGGTGACGGCGCTCAGGGCGACACCGAAACTCCGTGAGCGGTCATTCACCTGCCGGGCGATCGCCTCGACCCGCTCCAGCGGCGCCCCCTCCTCGGCCGCCGCGCCCGCCAGCTTCTCGACGAACAGCGTCGCACCCGTACCGCGCCGGCCCGCGGTGTAGAGACTGTCCGTCACCGCCACATCATCGTTGACCAGCACTTTCGCGACCTGGATGCCCTCGTCCTCGGCCAGCTCGGCGGCCATGTCGAAGTTCAGGACGTCACCGGTGTAGTTCTTGACGACGAACAGCACCCCGGCCCCGCTGTCGACGGCGGCGGCCGCCCGCACCATCTGATCGGGTACGGGGGACGTGAACACCTCACCGGGACAGGCCGCGGAGAGCATTCCGGGCCCGACGAACCCTCCGTGCAGAGGCTCGTGCCCGGACCCGCCCCCGGAGACCACCCCGACCTTCCCGGCGACGGGCGCGTCCCCGCGTACCACCACGCGGTTGGCCACATCGACGGAGAGCTCCGGATGCGCCGCGGCCATCCCCCGAAGGGCATCCGCCACCACGGTCTCCGGCACATTGATCAGCATCTTCATGGGTGTCTCCCGGGTAGGTTGGAAGCTGTGCCTCTGTCCGTGGTTTTCGCAGGTCACAGATGCTGTGGCTACTCCGCGACCGTGGCGGTCCCCGGCGCTCCGAAGCGGCTTTCCGCAGTACTCACACCGATCGGACGCCAACTTTCCTGACGCATGGTCAGCTCCTTGGGGTGCGATGGAGGACGCTCCGCGGCGGTCCGCCGCTCGATTCAGTATCGATCCAACTCCGCCACCCGGCACGGCATGGGGGAGAGGTGATTCTTGGCGCACGTGGCGCACGTCAGTTCGAGTGAGGTGGAGTGCTGCAGATCTACCTCATCGGTGCCGCGGAAAGTCATTGCCGCACTGATGTGCATCGGGCGACGACTTCGACGCACGGCTTGCCTCAATTACCGCTGCCTGCGGTTTTACCTTGAAGGGGAGAGGAACCACGCGTTCGGGAGGCAGGCGTGATCGCTCGGCCCGGTATGCGCGGCACCGGAACGAGTGACGGAAGCGGCGGAGGCGCAGGCGGCGGGAGCATGAAAGATATCAGTGACATAGGCGGTATGTGGGGAGCGACTGATGGCCACGGAAACCGCGCCCGCTCCGATGACTACTGACCTGACCGTCGGCGGGATGACCTGCGCGGCCTGTGTACGGCGTGTGGAGAAGTGGCTCGGCAAGTTGGCGGGAGTCAGCGCGACGGTCAATCGGGCCACCGGGCAGGCCCGGGTCGGCCACCCGTCGCACGTCCGCCCCGATGAACTCGTCGCGATGGTCGAGCAGGCCGAGTACAGCCGCGCTCCCCGAGCCTCCCGAGCCGCGGGAGCGGGAACATGAGCACCAGGACGAGGACGGGTTCGAAGCCGCGAGGCGAGCACGTCAGCGGCTCGTGGTCACGGTGCTGCTCGCGGTGCCGGTGCTCGTGCTGACCGGGCGGCCGCTGCCGGAGGTGAGCGATTTCAGCGCCATGGTCGGCCGCGGAGTCTGGGGCCGGGTCGAAGGTCGTCCGGTCGAAGTCCTCGCGGTGGACGGTGAATTGCCTGCGGCTCTGACGGACGCGCGGGCGCTGGCGGAGGCCGCCGCGCATACGCCCGTGCTGGTCCGGGTGGATGGTGTGACGGAGGCACTGATCGAGGTCGGGATGGCGTGCGCCCCGGGGCGGCCGACGATGACCGAACAGGTCTGGTGGCGGTCCACCCGGCGCCGTCTCGGTGAAGCCCTGCTTGCCGCGCTCGCGCCCGTCGCCGTGTGCGGCGTCGCCCCCGGCGGCCTGACCACGTGGCTTGCCTTCGGCAAAGCGGGCAGCCCCGGCGGAATCGAGGTCGACTCCGGGTCGGTGTTCCTGCCGTACGGCGACAGCCGGGACACCGCCGCGTTCTTCCGGATCTCCAACTTCGGAGGCGCGGACGACCGTTTGATCGGTGTCGAGCACTTCCTCGCCTTAGCCGGCGTCGCCGCCGCTCTGATCTGCTACCGCCGACTCGCGATGTGAGGCAGCCACCAACTGCCTGGATCAGCGCCACTGCGGCGGGATATTCGCCATGTGCTCCAGCAGGTCCCAGCCTTGGCGCTTCTGTTTGCGTTCCTCCCGCGAGTCATGCCACGGGGCACCATGCCCCACCCGGTAACCACGGTAGTCGCGCAACCCCATGACGCCGGCGTCGCGATATCGGACTCATTGCCGCAGCAGGGACAGATGGCCGCCGTCGGCCAGCTCTCTTCCCAGAACAACTCGTCGTCGTATTCACACACCCGGCATACGGTCTCGTCCTCCACACTCATCCCGACTCCGGTTTGTCGGTCACTGTCAAATGCAACGGTGGCCACGAAGATGACCGCTGCCAGGGGAAGGCGGTCGTTGCGATTGACGGTGTCCCACCTTGCCAGTTGCACGTCTGGCGAGCCGGGGTGATGGTGGGTAGTGAAGCCCGATTGAGCATCGAAAGGGTAGTCCGATGACTGAAAAGAAGGCTGAACTCTACACGCTTGACCTGACGGATACGCGCTGGGTCAAGAGCAGCAAGAGCACGACAGGGCCTTACTGCGTAGAGGTGGCAGACCTTGGTGGCGGAGCCGTTGCGATCCGTGACTCGAGGCGGAAAGACCTGCCGTCCCTGCGGTTCACCGCGGAAGAATGGGCGGCGTTCCGAGACGGCGTCCGCGAGGGCGAGTTCGGCTAGGAGTTCTTGCGTTTGATCAATGGCAAACCCGGTCCCGCTTTACCTGAGAGTGGGGCCGGGGGGCTTGGCAAAGACCAGCCTCCAGCACCAGCTCACCGGCGCCGCGATGAACTTCGCCCGCATCGACGCCCACCTCACCGGCACACCATGAGCCCGCACCCGCACCAGCCACTTCGCAGCACTTCGCCCCGCCGAGCTGACGCTCGGCGGGGCGAAGCAAGGGCCGAATTGACCAACAGCGTCCCGGCACGGGTCCGCATCAGCACGCCGTTCATGAGGTCCTCGTCGGCTTCGACGGGTGGCCGAGGCCTGGGCCCGCTGGTACGCCTTGGCGGCACGGGCCGCGTCGGACGCCGCTGCCGCGGACGCCTGCGCCGCGAGCTTCATATCCGTCGCGGCCTGTTCGGCCAGGGCCTTCGCCTCGGCGGAGAAGCCCTCCGCCTGGTTGGCCGTGGCGGCCGCCGCTGCGGAGCGTTCCGGACAGAAGCACGGCGTGTCCCGCACCTTCGGCACAGCGGCCGAACTGGTCGCCTGCGACGAGGTCGACCTTGCGGATCCAACTGGCGTCGCGGCGTACGTCGGCCGTGGACACCGGGAGCGGACGGCCCGTGCCCATGACCGCCGCGGACCAGGTGGTCGCCTCGGGACGGCTGCCGGGCGGCACACCGGCACACGGCGGTCGGGGCGAATGGCCCAGCAGGGGCCCGTTACCCGTTGGCGTCGCCTCCACCGCGGTCGCCGCCGTCGCCGCGTCCCGCGAATCCCGCTGCCCCGGCCACCACGACACGCAGCACCATCAGGGAGGCCCACCAGGGCCGACGCGCCCAGGGTCGTGACGACGGCGGGCTTCACCGGGCCGGCGCCGCAGAGCGCGCTGGACCAACTGGTCGGTGAGCGCGCCGACCTGGGCGCACCGGCGCAGGGCGCCCTCCGGATAGGTGGCCTCGTCGGCCAGCACCGCGGGGCCCTCACCGTCTTCTGCTGGCGGCTCGATCCGGCCGCGCAGGGGCGCGAGCAACTCCTCCATGCCACCCCCAAGGAGCCACCCGCACCGCTGGCTTCAGTGTGCGACGGCCTCTTCGCGGACCGTGACGACCTTGTCCCGCCGTACCGTCGGCGGCAATGCGGGAGGGCCGTTCCGGCACCGGTGAGGGGGCTCTCCGACAGCTCCGGGGATACGGCGCGGTTCGCCCTCGGCGGGCGTCAGAGGTCGAGCAGTTCCTCGTAGAAGCCGCCGAAGCCCCGCTCAGGGTCGATGAGATGGATCTCCAGGATCCAGTGAAGGAGCTGTCCCGCCTCGTCCGTGCGCCGCAGCGGTCTGCCGTTGGCGGGCACGATGTGGGAGTCGACGTCCTCCCAGTCGTTGTACTCGGGCGGGAACTCGCCCACCAGATGGCCGGCGTGCCAGCCGCCGAGCTGCCAGCCCGCCTCGGCCGCCAGCCGCTCGACCTCGGCGTAGAGCTGCTTGCCGGTGATGTCCGGGTCCGCTTCGAAGGCGCGGCGTCCCGCCGCGAAAACGGTCGACAGATCGTCGCGCAGGCGGTGCTTGACGGGGTCGTCGCCGAGCACGAAGGTCCGCCCGAAGTCGGCCTCGAACTCCTAGAATATCGGCCCGAAATCGGCGAATACGATGTCGTCCGCGCCGATGACCCGGTCCGGCGGGTTCTCGCGGTACGGCAGGAGGGTGTTCGGTCCGGACCGCACGATCCGCTTGTGCCAGTAGTGCGTGGTCCCGAACATCTCGTTCGCCAGGTCACGGATCCGGTCGCTGACCGCGCGTTCGCCCTGGCCCGCGGCGACCAGGCGCCGTGTCCCGATCTCGGCGAACAGCGACGCCGCTTTGGCCTGGGCGTCCAGGAGCCGTGCCGCGCGTGTGGATTCGTCCGTCACATCGCTCACCGTAGGAGTACCGGCTTCGTTTCGGCAACCGTACTGATCCTGGGCGGATGTGACCGGCGGCGAGCGCCGCCGCGAGCCGCCGCGCCTCTTCCCCCGCGCTTGAGCCGCGTCCGGCCGGCTCCGTGGAAGGCGGGCCGGGAGGCGCGGAACAGCCGGTTCTCCAGGGTGCGGCCGACGGCCTTGTCCTGGAGAAACCGTCCCGCACGCATGTATCTCGCATATGTGATGCCGGTGCGGGAGATCACACCGCAAATGCCAGCAGGGGCAGGCGAGATGCCTCTCGTTTGATCCTCCAGTCTCCGGCTCCCGTTTCCGTGCCCTGACCCAGTGGTACGGCCGGGTCCCGCTTGTTTGACTGAGCCATGGACCTGAATACGGTGGTGGAGATACGAGAT
This sequence comes from Streptomyces sp. NPDC055025, assembly GCF_053608565.1. Classification (NCBI taxonomy): domain Bacteria; kingdom Bacillati; phylum Actinomycetota; class Actinomycetes; order Kitasatosporales; family Streptomycetaceae; genus Streptomyces; species Streptomyces sp. NPDC055025. The sequence goes on along the minus strand of NZ_JBSGVS010000048.1, from coordinate 55,005 downwards.
GCGCGACACCCCGCTCCATGGCTCCCGGGTGACGCCTGGCTGGGTGGCGGGACCTATCTCTTCTCCGAGCCGCAGCCCCATCTGCGGCGCCTGGTCGATCTGAGCCGGACAGGCTGGGTGCCGGCACAGGTCCTCGACGACGGTTCGCTGGAGATCGCGGCGACCTGCACGATCGCGCGACTGTCGCGCTTCGGCAGGGCGTCGGGCGCCCGGTCGGCGCCGCTGTTCGAGCAGTGCTGCCGGGCGTTCCTCGCCTCGTTCAAGATCTGGAACATGGCCACGGTCGGCGGGAATCTCTGCAACGCGCTCCCCGCCGGCCCGATGATCTCCCTCACCGCCGCCCTCGACGGGATATGCCTGCTGCGCTCCCAGGACGGCGCGCTGCGCCGGGTCCCTGTCGTGGACTTCGTCACCGGCGCGGGTCGCAAGGACCTCGCCGAGGGGGAGTTACTGCGCTCGGTGACCCTGCCCGCGCGTGCGCTGAACAGCAGGACCGCGTTCCGGCAGGCTTCCCTCCACGGGCTCGGACGCTCGGGCGTACTGGTCATCGGAACGCTGGACCCGCTGGACCATTCGCTGTCGGTCACCGTCACGGCCTCTACGGTACGGCCGGTACGGCTGTGGTTCGCGCTGCCGCCGTCCGCGGCGGAACTCGGGGCTGCCATCGCGTCCGCCGTCGCCGACGACGAGTGGTTCGACGACATCCATGGACTGCCCAGGTGGCGGAGGCACATGACCGCGCGGCTGGCCGAGGAGATCCGCGCCGAGCTGAGCGGGGACGACGAGCGATGAGCTTCTCGGTCCGGGTGAACGGGCAGCCCTCCGACGCCGAGCCGCGCGCCGGCCAGTGCCTGCGCACATATCTGCGCGACCGCGGCTGGTTCGGGGTGAAGAAGGGCTGCGACGCGGGCGACTGCGGCGCCTGCACGGTCCATGTGGACGGCGAACCCGTGCACAGCTGTCTGTATCCGGCCTTCCGCGCCGATGGCCGATCGGTCACCACGGTCGAGGGCCTGGCCCCGGGAATCGGCGAACTCCACCCCGTACAGCGGAAGTTCCTGGACGCGCAGGGCTTCCAGTGCGGATTCTGCACGGCGGGCTTCCTGATGACCACGGCGGCACTCGACGACGAGCGACTGGAGGATCTGCCAAACGCGTTGAAGGGCAACCTGTGCCGCTGCACCGGCTACCGGGCCATCGAGGACGCGATCCGCGGCGTCAGGCACGCCGAGGAGTCCGGAGCAGGCGATGCCGTGGGCCGCAGCCTGCCCGCGCCCGCCGGGCCGCAGGTTGTCACGGGAACCGCCCGCTTCACCTTCGACATCGATGTGCCGGGGCTGCTGCACATGAAGCTGCTGCGCTCCCCGCACGCGCACGCCCGCATCATCGCGATCGACACCTCCGCCGCCCTGCGCGTGCCCGGCGTGCACACCGTCCTCACCCACCACGACGCGCCCGAACGGCACTTCTCCACCGCCCGTCACGAACACCCGGAGGAGGACCCGGACGACACTCGCGTGCTGGACGACACCGTCCGCTACGTGGGCCAGCGCGTCGCGGCCGTCGTCGCGGACAGCGAGGCCGCCGCCGAGGAGGGCTGCCGGCGTATCGAGGTGACGTACGACGTGCTGCCCGCCGTCCTCGACCCGGAAGAGGCGATGCGGCCGGGCGCCCCCGTCGTGCACGCCAAGGACGCCGCGCGGGCCCGGATCTCCCGCCCCCGCGACAACGTGGTGGGCGAGACGCACGGCGAGGTCGGCGACGTAGAGGCGGGCTTCGCCGAGGCCGACGAGATCTACGAGGAGACCTTCCGCACCCAGCGCGTCCAGCACGCCAGCCTGGAAACGCACGGCGCCGTCGCCTGGATCGAGGACGGCCGGCTGACCGTACGCAGCAGCACCCAGACTCCCTTCCTGACCCGGCGCGCGCTGTGCGCCCTGTACGACCTGCCGCCGGAGCGGGTGCGAGTGCTCGCGGGCCGGGTCGGCGGCGGCTTCGGCGGCAAGCAGGAGATGCTGGTCGAGGACATCGTCGCGCTCGCGGTGCTGCGCCTGCGCAGGCCGGTGAAGCTGGAGTACACGCGCGCCGAGCAGTTCTACGGGGCCACCACCCGGCATCCCTTCACCGTCCGGGTCAAGGCGGGCGCGCGCGGGGACGGCACGCTGACCGCCCTTGAGCTGCGGGTGGTGTCCAACACGGGCGCGTACGGCAATCACGGCCCGGCGGTGATGTTCCACGCCTGCGCCGAGTCTCTGGCGGTGTACCGCTGTCCCAACAAGAAGGCCGACGGCTTCGCGGTCTACACCCACACCGTCCCGGCGGGGGCCTTCCGCGGCTACGGCCTCGGACAGGTCATGTTCGCCACGGAGTCGGCGCTGGACGAACTGGCCCGTCGTATCGGCATGGACCCGCTGGAGCTGAAGGCGAAGAACATCATCGGCCCCGGCGAGCCCATGATCACCGCGAGCGGCGAGGAGGAGGACCTGTACATCGCCAGCTACGGGCTCGACCAGTGCCTGGCCGTCGTACGCCGCGCCCAGGCCGAGCCCGCCGCCCCGGCCCCCGAGGGCTGGCTCGTCGGCGAGGGTACGGCCCTGGCCATGATCGCCACCGGCCCGCCGGGCGGCCACTTCGCCGATGCCCGCGCCACCCTGCTGCCCGACGGGACCTTCGGCCTGGCCGTCGGCACCGCCGAGTTCGGCAACGGCACCACCACCGTGCACCGGCAGATCGCGGCGGGCGAACTCGCCACCACCGTCGACCGGATCACCGTCCGCCAGTCCGACACCGATGCCGTCCGGCACGACACCGGCGCCTTCGCCTCCACCGGCGTGGTCGTCGCGGGCAAGGCCACCCTGCGGGCGTCACGCGCCCTCGCCGACCTGGTGCTGGACTTCGCCGCCGCCCATCTGGGCGTGGCCCGCTCGGACTGCCGGCTGACCGTGGAAGCCGTGGAAGCCGTGGAAGCCGAAGCCGTGGCGTACGGCGGCGAGGGCCGGCGGATCCTCCTCAAGGACCTGCACGCGACCGCCCGTACGGCCGGTGTCGAGCTTGCCGCGGACGGTCACTTCGGCGGCACTCCGCGCTCCGTCGCCTTCAACGCGCAGTGGTTCCGTGTCGCCGTGGACCCCGGCACCGGAGAGGTCCGGATCCTGCGCAGCGTGCACGCCGCCGACGCGGGCAAGGTCATGAACCCCATGCAGTGCCGTGGCCAGGTCGAGGGCGGTGTCGCCCAGGCACTGGGGGCCACCCTCTTCGAGAACGTACGCCTCGACGAGCGCGGCGAGGTCAGCACCGCGGCCTTCCGCCGCTACCGCCTGCCCGCCTTCGCGGACGTCCCCCGCACCGAGGTCCACTTCATGGAGACCTCCGACGCGATCGGCCCCCTGGGCGCGAAATCCATGAGCGAAAGCCCCTTCAACCCGGTCGCCCCGGCCTACGCGAACGCCCTGCGCGACGCGACCGGCGTACGGTTCACGGAACTCCCGCTGACCCGCGACCGCGTCTGGCTCGGCCTCGAAACCGACGTAGGTCCGGAACCGGCGACACCTCCGCCGGCCTGACGGGGTTCGTACGTCGCGGCCGAGACGGCGGGGGACCGTGAGCCGCCTGGATGCCGGTCTCCGGCTGGGCTCCGGCGCTTCCCCACGACATCGATCGCGCCGGCGACGGAACAGCCGCGGGAGTCACAGGCGTGTCGATTCGCTTTTCTGACTCACTCTGGCTACTGTGACACTGGTAGTAGATTCGAAAATCGAACCAACCTGGCGGGCGTGTCCGCGGCAGCGGCTCTCATCGCCCCGCCCTTCACGGGAGCCGGGCAAGAGGCCGACGAGGTGCGCCGCCGCTTTCGCCGCACCGCCCAGACAGGAGACCGACATGACGTCCGTGCTCATCACCGGCGCCTCCAGAGGCATCGGCCGGGCCATCGCGATCGAACTCGCCGCCCGCGGCCACCGGGTCGTCGCGACTGCCCGCCGGCCAGAAGACCTCGACGATCTCCCCGTCGACCAGCGTCTGCGCCTCGACGTCACCGATCAGAAGAGTGTCGACGAGGCACTCCGTGACGCCGGAGAGATCGACGTGCTCGTCAGCAACGCGGGTGCGACGGTCCGCGCGCCGCTGGAGAACGTACCCGTCTCCGAGGTCGAAGCCCTCTTCCGGCTCAACACCTTCGGCCCCCTGCGGGTGGTGCAGGGTGTGCTGCCCGCCATGCGCGAACGAGGCGCGGGCCGGCTGGTTTTCGTCTCCAGCGTCCAGGGCCGGCTCGTCGTACCGATCATCGGCCCCTACGCCGCCAGCAAGTGGGCGTTGGAGGCGCTCGCCGAGACGCTGGCCGTCGAGGCGGGCCACTTCGGCGTCAAGGTGAGCATCCTCCAGCCGGGCTCCGTCTCCTCCGGCGGAGCCGAGCGCGCCAAGTCCTTCTTCACGGAGAACGACCCCTACACCCCCCTGTTCGAACAATTCGGCCTGCTGCGCGGCAAGTCCATCTTCGGGACCGTCACCCCCGAAGAAGTGGCCGCCGCGGTCGCCGACACGGTCGAACACCCCGATCCGCCCCTGCGCGTCCCGGTCGGCACGCCCGCCAGAACCGCCCTGGAGGCCCGCAAAGCAGCACCGGAGGACGTACCCTTCCTGCCGGTCACACTCGACTGGTAACACGATCGCCACCCGTGTCCCGCACGGCCCGCAGCACATCCCGTACGGGCCACACACGCTCGTACCGACGTGCGCCGGTACGAGCGGATGCCGCCCGCGACTCGTCACCGACATTCGATGGACTGGGCCGAGCCACCCCGCCTCCAGGGCCTGCCCGACGGACCGTTGCCCCACGGCAGGTGAGCTCTGGGCAGTGATCTGCGGGACGTGACTGGGGGACAGGCCTCAGGTCATCGCGAACTTGGCGACATACCCGCCGAAAGGCTCGATACCGACTTCCGCGCGGAGTTCGTCCATGCGCTCGGGCTCTTCGCAAGGCCACGGAATCGGTGCCCCGTCCTTCACGCCGGCGATCTGGGTGCCGTAGACCTGCTTGCGGCCCTCGTTGACCAGCGTGCGGTCGCGCAGGAAGGCCAGCTCGCGCGGGCCGGCGGAGCCGGCCGACACCGCCTGCTGCATCAAATGGAGGGCACGCCGCTGAACATCGAGCTGCCGGTCGGCGTGCTGGGCGATCAGCCATGCTGCGCGTGCGGCCTCCTCGCCGACCAGGTCTGCCGTCGGCCAGCCGTATTCGTCCATGATCTCGCCCAGCCGGTCGCCGTGCCGGGCGGTGAGCCGCCGCCAGGCCAGCTGTTCGGCAGGGTCATCGCTGTTCGCGCGGGCTGTGGACTGGTGATCGGCCGCAGCCATCTCCGCAAGCTCCACGGCCAGCGCGGCAACGTCGTAGGTCACTCTCAACTCCCAGGCTGGATCGGTGTGTTGTGCCGGTTGACCGCAAGCCTAAAGGTGCGAATCGGATATAAAGATCATTCTGAAGGACGGTGACAGGCACCTCCCCGCATGGGGAGAATGGATCTACCCCTGAAGCCAGAGCCTGATCGCCGCGACAGTCACGGTGCCCTGGAAGACATGGGCACGCTTGTCGAAGCCGACGGGTCGGCTGCCGCGACTGCTGCGGCGCGACGAGTACGCCTTGTCGCCGCCGAGATGCGGGGACGCCCGCCGCTGAGACGGCCAACGCGGATACGTTCCACGACGGGGATGAACCGCGGGGTATCGCCCCACTGGCCCGGAGTGATCGGCAGGGCCGGCGGACGGCGCCCGCCCTCTCCGGCTCTCCGGCGAGATGAACCTTGCGGGGGAGATCGCCCTGGGATCGTCCGTGCCCCTCGTCGGGACGGTGCTGCCGGGGCATGCGTCTTTTTTGCCTGGCGGGCGACGCGTGACGCGCTGATGGTCGGCCGCAACCCGCTCGGACGGGTCCTCCCCGTGCTGGGCGATACAGGGACACCTCCGGAGGCCGTGGATATGGTGGTCGAGGCGCTGAGAGCCTCGGGCGCCCCGGAGGGGTGCGAGCCGCTGGCCAGGCGCCTGCTCGCAGGCCACCCGATGTGGGGTGCCGAGGAGTGGTCATTCGACGCCGACGAGCAGAGCTGGATCTGCGACGGCGAACACAGCCCCCGGAAGACACCTTTGGGCGAGGGCCTGCCCCAGAAAGGCAGAGCCGCTATGCAGACCTGCCTCACCCCCCGTTGAGCAGGCCAGAACACACTCGGACGCCGTTGCTGATGGTCGTGGGGCCGCCGAGACGAGTGCTCATACCTGAACGCAGGACATGCGCAACTGTGCCAAGGCGTCCCACGCCGAGTCGGGAGCGAACAGGCCCGTTGATGTGCTGCGCCCGGGGGAGAACAGCACATAGTGCCTTGCGAGATAGGACAGGCCACCCCACGGCTCCTGGTTGTGCGCACGTGCGAGCACCTGGCCGCAACGCGTGCAGGTGATCCACGGGACAACCAGCAGATCAGCCGGCATCGGGTCCTTCCCGGCGGAGGATCCGGGCAACGGGACGGTGTCGGCGTGCTCGATCAACCTCAGCCCGGTGTCCTCCTGGTGGCCACTGAGGCATTGGCCGAGGCCCGGAGCGAGCGCGGTCCGCGTGCCCCAGACCTCGGCCGCCACAGCGATCTCAGCCCGTACGGTCTTGCTGATCGGCACCTGATGCCACGGGCGGTCCTCCGCCTTGCGATGCTCCCTCGTAGCCTCAACGGCACGGGCGGTACCCCTCCATCAGCCGCCGGGGGAAGCGGCACCCATACCGCAAACGGAATGCCTCTCAATGGCGGAACCGACACACCAATCCGTGCAGTTGACGGGTAATCCGATCCCACATCCCTATTCTGTGAACGGATCGGCGAGGGCGAAGGACCGGGTCGAAAACGCCCTCTCGCTCATGGCCGCCAAATTCAGACAACGGTCATCACTATCGGAGATCACACGCATGAACGACCAGAAGAACGCGAACGAATTTCCCCGGCGTCAATTCGTTACGCTCTCGGGCACCCTTGGTGCCGCGGCGCTGCTGACCGGTGTGGGAGTCATGGCGGGAACGACCGCCACGGCGAGTGCGGCGCACGCAGGACCGTCCCCCGACCCGTCGTGCCCCCCACCCCCTCCTCCCGGTGGGCCCGCGAGTCCCTGTCCGCCTTCTCAGATGCAGTCCCTCTGCGGCCGGCCCACCGACAACGACCCGCTCTGGCACGACGTTCAGTACTGCACGCAGGGCATCGTCCCGCCGGCACCGCAGCCCAGGCCCGACTGCTTGAAGACGACCCAGAATTACGTCGTGCTGCACGGAAAACCTGAGAATACGCACAACTATCTCCTCCTCCCCTCGTGCCGGATCACGGGCATTGAATGCCCGTTCATCCACATGGACTCGGCGGCGAACTACTGGCAGGAAGCATGGGAGAACGCGAGAAGCGGAGGAAGCGTCCCCGTGCAGTATCCGAATATCGGACTGGGGATCAACTCGCAGGGCGCCCGCCAGTTCAATCAGCTGCACATTCACATGGCCGGAATCAGGGCGAGCACACAGAGGCGACTCCAGGAACTCGAATCCCAGGGCCGCATGGCCACCCAGCCCTCCCAATGGGCCGCCCCGGGCAACCAGGCGCCCATTTCGGGGCCCGCGGGTTCAGGCGACCGCGTCTACCGCATCCTCAAGCTCCACGACCTCCAGCAGAACCTCTTCACGCTGCTGTACCGGAACGTGGTGGTCCCGAACTCGCTGAGCATGGCGAACCAGACCATGATCGTGGTCCCGAAGATGACGACCGCCGGATTCGCAGGTTCCTTCTACGTCCTCAACAGCGACACGTCCCTTCACGACGGCACAAGCACGTGCGACTACCTGCTGGTGTATAGATGACGGGCTCGCGGTCAGGGCGGTCGGCGAGGTGCAATGGGCTCTGATCGGTCCGCAGGCCGGAGACCGGAGGTCGGCAGCGGGACAGGGGGCTGGGGTGGGGACGATTCTCAAGGGCATGCGTCGCGTTCGGTGGGACGAGTTGGAGCATGCCTATGGCTCTGCGGCGGATGTTCCCGGCGTGCTGTCGCGGATCGCGTGGGGCGATGTCCGGACGAGTGAGGCGGCGCTGGGCGATCTCGCTCTGTGGATCGGTGAGCTCGCTGTCTTTGACGCGACTGTGGCCGCTGTGCCGTTCCTCTGGGACCTCGCGGTGAGTGACTCCGTGACGTGCAGGGCCGGGGTGATCGAGTTGCTGCGGTCGGTCCTCGAACACGGCAACCCTCCGCAGGCGAAGGTACAACTGGAAGCCCACCAGGCCGTGCTGAGTTGCAGGCAAACGGCGGACCGGCTCGCCCACGACGATGATCCGGTGGTGAGGGGAGCGGCCCAGGACCTGCTGGCCGCGATCGACGACCACAGGTGTGAGCCGTGCCGTCCGGTGTGATGGAAGGGCACGACCGTAAACCGGCTCGCCCACCGCTCGGGACCGCGGGGCAGAAACCGCTCGGTAGGGGACGGGAACCGCTCGGTGGCGGACGGGAACCGCTACGGCACCCACCACACACCCCGGCTCAAAACATCATGGTCTCGATCTGGATCCATCCCTCGACGGGACGGCTCACCCCCAGGGCACACATCGAGAACTGCAGCCGTATATCCGGGATCATGCCCATGTACGCCGCCATGAGCTGCCAGGGAGGGGTGCCCTGGCCCGAGACGTCCCGTAGGAGCGCCACCGCGTCCGCCGGGGAGAGCGGCGGGAGCACTTGTCGCACCGCCGTCCGGTCGGCCCGCGGTGTCAGCGCGCTCATGAAGGAACGGGCGACGTCGAGTGCGAAGGGGTTCGCGCCCCAGGGCGGGCCAACGGCCCAGCTCTCGCGCAGTCGCAGTGTCGCGCGGGCGACGTGGTCACGTTCGTCGCACTTCAGCTCCAGCGTGATCTCGTCCTGGAAGCCGCCGGTGGACAGACGCACGGTGCGGCCGGAGTCGTCCTCGTCCTCGTGGTCCGCACCGGTGACTTCATGGACGCCGAAGAAGGACCAGAACTCGGAATCCCTCAACTCGCCGTAGCGCGGCGGGCCCGGCTCTCCGCCCGCCTCGGCCCAGAGGCCCGGCCAGATGTTGACACCGACCAGGACCAGTGCGAGTTCGTCCTCGGTGACGGACCAGCCGTGCTCGCCGTGCTCCTGGGCGTCGACGCCCGCCGCGTTCTGGTGCCGGCACAGCAGCGAGTCGCCCGGCCAAGGGTCGTGGTAGACGAACCGGTTGCCCTCGTGGCCGGTGAGTGTGACGACGTGACCGGAGCGTCCGTCGTGCACGAACGCGACGACGCCGCTGCCGCCGATCTCGAAGAAGCGGCGCAGCCGGCGCAGCAACCGAGGCCAGGGAAGCGTGGCGACGGTGGGAATGGATTCCGTTCCCTGACGCGGGCGTCCTTCGACGAGTACGCACACCATCGGGATGCCGAACATCGTGTTCGTCAGATGCCAGCTCTGGCCGATCGTACCGCCCCGGTCGCCCGAGCCGTACAACGCCGGGTTTTCCTCGCGCAGTTGGTTTGCGGCCTGTTCCAGCACACGTACCCAGCCGACCCGGTCATCATGACTCTCAGGATCCAGCCGGACGGTCATGGACCGCTGGGACGTGACCGCCGGCCCGGTCCGGTGGTTGAACAGGTCCGGTATTCCGGTGTCCCCGTAGACCTCAGGTGTATCGGTGTCCCCGTCGCGCCGGGAAGCACCCTTGCGATCGCGCCATCGCCGCCATACTCCCATGGTGAGGAACGTACCGGCGTAGCATCGGTCCCACCATGGCCGATCAGGGACAGAGACTCCTGGCTCACCAAGTGCCCGGGTGTCCACACTGCGCGCGCCGCCACCGCTATGCCTTGCTCATAGGCCGACGCGAAGAGCCGTTGCTCTTCGCGGGCACACAGGAGATGACGGTAGAACTCCTCTGCCCCGAGACCCGCCGGAGCTTCGAGAGCCGGATCACCATCGGGTCCAACGAGCGATTCCTGCGGATCGCGGACCCTCACGCCGCCGACCACGTCACGGGAGCCACCCCCGCCGACACGGCGGACACGGAGCCGGCCGAGTGGATGCGCTCCTCGCGCCAGACCGCCACCGAGTACTGCAGGACGATGCTGACCGCTTCCTCCGGCGCCGTTCCGGTGCACTTCGCCCTGCTGCAATATCTCAACGTCCCGGCCCTCAACGGTGGTTGGACAGCACGTTGGGCCGCCGTACCCGCTCTCTTCTTCGTCCTCGCGGCAGCCGCCTTCGCTCTCGCTCAGCGTCCGCGCCTCGTCCAACTCGCCGACAGCTCGGCGGCGGCCTTCGACGTACTGCGCCGCACCACACTGCGCCGTATCGACCGGCTGGCACGGTGGGGCACCACACTCTTTCTCATGGGCACCGCCGGCGCGCTCGTGGCCTTCGTCGCTCTGCTCGGCGAGTAGCCGACGGCATCGCAACTCCCGCCCGCTTTGATCGACGGCGTCGATCGAGCGATCGAAAGGCGGACTTGGACAGTCGGCGGTCGGGGACATCAGGCTGCCCAGTGTGTTCCCCGTCTTCATGGACGACGAGCCGCCGTGGGCCGGAAACGGGGACGGTTCTGGAGTTCCCGTGCTGATTCCGTGTGCCCTGCGGGCGCTTTGCCGCCGCAGGCCCTCCCCCCGGGCAGGAGTACCGCACTCATGACATATGTCCAGGATGCCGGAGGTGAAGACCTTCCAGCCCGCCCGGCGAATCAGCCTCCGGCACGGAGGGAGAAACCCGCTGAGCCGCGTGTGCCCGGTCGTACGGCCGCGTGGGCGGCCGGCACCACGTCGGTCGGGCTGGCCGTCCTGGTGGGCGTCGGAGCGCTCACACACCAGACGGTGCTGATACCGCCGCTCGCGGCCACGACGGCGATCGTCACCGCGACTCCCGACTCGCCACTCGCGCAGCCCCGCCACGTCATCGGCGGCCACATGCTGGCCTGCCTCGTCTGTTTCGGGGTTCTCGCCCTCGGCTGGCACGGTCCCTGGGCCGCCGCCGCGGCCTGCGGTGCGGCCTGCGGACTCACGCTCGTGCTCAAGGCGGCCCATCCTCCGGCCATGGCGACCGCGGTCACGGTGATGCTCACCGACCCGCCTGCCCACCGCTTCGTCCCCCTGCTGGCCGCCGGCACGGTGCTGCTCGTCCTGGTGCAGATGGTCTCCTCCCGTCTGCGGCGAGCGGTCTATCCCACATCCTGGTGGTGAGCGGAGGCCACCCGCGACCCTCCCTGCGCTCCCTCGACGTGTCGCCTCATCAACGTATGGCTGTGACCGTCGGCGGCATCCGCGCCGCCGACCCGGAAAGTCGGATCTAAGCTGAGGGGGTGGCTGTAGCGGCAGGCGAGTACGAGATCGGCCCGGAGACCGGCCGGCTGTTCCTGCGGGTCTTTCGCGAGGGCGTGGCCGCGCGGATCGGGCATGATCTGCTCATCGAGGCCACCCGGTGGGAAGGCCACGTCAGCCTGCCTGCGGACACGGACACGGACACCGCCGCCCAGCCCACGGTCACCGTACGGATAGACCTGGGTACGCTGGAGGTCCGGGAGGGGACCGGCGGCGTGAAACCGCTCAGTGACGGTGACAGGCAACAGATCCGGCGCAACATACGCAAGGTGCTGCGAACAGACCGTCACCCTCACGCGGCCTTCACCTCGACCCGTGTGGAACTCCACGACGGCGGGGCGACCGTCGAGGGTGATCTGACCTTGACCGGGCAGACCCACCCGCAGCGACTGGACATCCAGCAGCGGGACGAGAACACCCTCACCGGCGCCACGACCCTGGTCCAGTCCCGGTGGGGCATCAAGCCCTACTCCGGCTTCTTCGGCGCGCTCAGACTCCGCGACGCGGTCGATATCGAATTCACCGTCGCCCTGTCGGCGGGCTGATCCGGCGGACACCGTGGCGTGTACGGTCGGCCACCGTGACAGTGGATCTGGGGATCATCGGGCAGGCGGCCGGGCATCGGGGTTCGACGCGGCGCATCGTGGCCGGGCAGTACCGCGGCTTCGCCGCGATCCTCGCCTTCGCCGTCGCGGTGGCGTTCGGCGCGACGTTCCTGCCCGGGTCCGCCATCCCTTATCTCGGTCTGCTGCCACTGGTCCTGGGCCTGAAGGCCGCCTGGCAGGCGTGGCCGAGCCACAGGAACGATGGGGACGAAGAGAAGGGCGGCGCCGGGGACGGGGGACCCGGCCCGTGGGAGGTGGCGGCTGTCACCTTCGGACTGCTCATCCTGATCGAGGGCGGCGCATTCGGCCTCTGATCCGCCGGCGTCGCTGAGGTCGATCAATCAGGGCTGTATGAGGGCGCGTTGAGCATTTGAGGTAGACAACCGGGCGTCTCCTGGCCGACGTTACGGCGCATGCCACCCGCCTGTTCGGACACTGAGACGGCGTCTCGTTCAGTCGCAACAACGCCCGGCGATCGACGCGTTGACCATAAGGACGGGGAACCGCTCGGCGGGAATGTAGCGTTCCTTAATTCTGTCTTCAAATCTTTTCGCTTGTCTTAACTCTGGCTTCGGGGCATCGTGCGATCGGGAACACCGAGACGGGGTCCGCGACTTCGCGGGCGGGACCGTGGTGCTCATGGGCGTCGCACCGGAACACAGGCCGGCGCCCGGCGCCGCGGACCCGGCTCCCCGCCCCGGCCGTTCCCGTCAACGGCCCATTGGAGCGCGCGCCCGACCGACAACACGGAGCATCCGCATGATGACCGAAGAAGCTTCCTGTACCTGCCGGACAGAGATCGCCGCCCGTCTGGTCCCGGCAGGGTGACCGCTACGACGAGATCGCCCCCGGTGAGCGGCCGTCGACCGGTCCCGCGGACCCGGACGTGATGGCCGACGGTGTACCTCGTCCGCCCTCGCGTCAACTCGCCAACGCGGTACGGCCGCTGACGTCGGGGCCAGGCCCTGGCTGATGTTCGGTGGTACGGACTCCACCCCCCCGCCCGGGTGGCGCAGCGGCAGACGCAGCCGCCTTAAAAGCGGAATCCCGCGGGTTCGAATCCCGCCCCGGGCACGCACCTCGTGAACCACGCACCTCCCGAACTACGCACTCCCAGAACCACGCACCTCGTGAACCGCGCCCCCACGCGATCGCAAGATGACCCGCGTGGGGGACGCCAACAGCCCGGAACCGACGGGCACATCGCGACACCGACGGACGCCGCCGACCTACCGGCCGGTCACTCGGCCGTCGAGAGGCGGCTGTTGCTGAGCACGGCGTCCTGCCAGCTCAGCGGCGGATGGCCGGTGATCTCCTCCACATCGCGGCTGACCCGGTCGTATCTGTTCGCCGCGTGCAGTCGCGCCATCGTGGCAACGTGATCGTGGAGATGCTCCGGGAGACGCAGGGCTCGCAGCTCGTTGTCCTCCCATTCGTCGAACGGCACATTCGTGTAGGTGATGGTCCGTCCCAGGGCGACGGACCATTCCCCGGCGATCTCTGTCATGTCCCGGGATGTGCCACCGGTGAGTTCGTACACATGCCGTGTCCGGTCCGCGGGCCGGCAGAGGAGCGTGGCCACCGTCTCCGCCACATCCTGGGCGGCCACGGGTGAGGTCCGGCCGTCGCCGAAGGGGAGACGGATGCTGTCGTACTTCGCCACGGAGGCGGCCGCCACGATGCGGAAGAGGGGATTCTCCATCATCACGGTCGGCCTCACATGTGTCACAGGAAGACCCGACCAGTCGAAGACCTGCTCGGTGAGCCAGTGCTGACGTTGCTGGTCGGATTCGCCGGTGCTCGCCGGACCCATCTGAGAGACGGTCATCTGGGACATGTCGAGGAGGAGATCCAGACCGCCGTACGCGCGCGCTGCCGCTGCCGTCGTCGCCGCCGCCTCCAGATATTCCGGCGAGACGCTCAGCGAGAAGAACGCCCGCCCGCAGCCGTCGAGAGCGGCGAGCACATCAGGGGCGCGCGTCAGATCCCCCACGACGACCTCGGCTCCCGTGGTCCGCAACGCGTCGGCCCGCTCATCCTCCCGATGGACCAGCGCGCGAACGGATCTCCCCTGTTCACGGAGGAGCTCCACCACCCGGCGCCCTACCGCGCCCACGGCACCGGCCGCGCCGGTCACCAGGAACTTCGGTTCGCTGTGCATGAGTACCGCCTCTTCGAGGTGTGCGTCGTCCTGACCAGCACATCACGGTGGGGCGGGGCACGCGCGGACGTCATGGCCCGGATGGCACCCCTGGATACCACGGTCCGGGGCGCCTCCCGTGGCACAGCGCCGCAATCCGGATCGGCGTACCCGCGCGAGGTCAGCGCGTCCGCGCAGGGTCAGCGCGTCCGCGCGTTTTCAGTGCGCCGCGCGTCATGAGCGTGCCCGCGCGAGGTCAGTGCGTCCGCGCGAGGTCCGCGAGAGCGTCCAGCCGGGTCGGTGTCCAGCCGAGTTCCTTACGCGCACGGGCGCCCGTGAACTGCTGGTCGAGGGCGAACGCCTCGGCGATCGGGCCCAACCGGGCCTCCGCCTCCTCCAGCGAGAGGGAGGTGATCCGTCCGGCGCGGCCGACACCCCGCGCCACGGCCTGCACGATCCGGGACAGCGGGATGTTCTGGTCGCTCACCCCGGCGTAGACGGATCCGGCGGGCGCGTTCAGGGCCAGGACATACAGTTCCGCGACGTCGTCGACATGGACGAGTGCCCAGTGGTTCCGTCCGTCCCCGATGGACAGGACCGTGTTCCCGTCGTTCCCGGGGTCGACGAGGAACTGCTTGATGAGACCTTCTCCGTGGCCGTAGACCAGTCCCGGCATCACCACCACCGGCCGGTTTCCCTCCGAGGCCCTGGCCAGGACCTGTTCTTCGTTCTTGAGCCGCCAGGAAGTGAGCAGGGGCGGATTCAGCGGCGCGTTCTCGTCCGCGACACCATTCGTATTTCCGTAGACCCATACGCCACCGGTGTGTACGTACGTTCCGCGCGCTCCCAGACCGTCCAGCAGCGCCTGCGACGCCGCGGCGTCGACGGTCGCGGTGTCGTCGCCGTAGTGCTGTCCGAGATGGATGACGCCGTCCGCTCGGCTCGCCGCCGCGCGCAGCGTCCCGGTGTCGGTGAGCCCGCCCATGACCGGGGTGGCACCCAGGGTTTCGACGAAACGCGCGGCCTGATCACTGCGCGCCAGGGCCGTTACCCCGATGCCCTGGCGGATCAGCGCTTTGACGGTGGCTTTGCCCACATAACCGGAGCCGCCCGTGATGAATACCTTCATGGGGATCGGAATCCTTTGCCGGTCGAGTATCGCTCGATTCGAATCTCTTACGTATTCGACTGTGCGGGGATACCGGCGGCGCTGTCCAAGACCTGATCCGACGCCTGTGATACCCCCAGGGCATCGTCGGCTGCTGTCAGCGTCCGTCGGCGTCCGCTCGCCCCGACTCGTCGGCCGGGCCGACGGCGATCCGGACGTACTCCTCGACCAGTCCGTGGTGACGCCCGTTCGCCCAGGCCAGACAGACATGGCTGGGAGGGATGTCGTTCACCGGGACATGGCTGATGTCCGGGCGGGTGTAGAACATCGCGGCGGACAGAGGCAGTACGACGACGCCGCGCCGAGCGGCGACATGTTCGAGTTTCTCCTCGGTCGTGTGGATCAGGGGCTGACTCCACCGCTCCCGGGCGCCCCGGGCCGCGACGATGTCACGCCACTCCGGGACCGCGTCGGGATTCTGGAGCAGACGCTCGTCCGCGAGGTCCGCGATGCCGACACTCTCCTTGCCGGCCAGCCGATGGTTGCCCGGCAGCACGACGACCCGCGGTTCGGTCAGCAGCGGTACGGTCTCCAGCCCGGTCGGATCGACCGGCATCCGGACATGACTGACGTCCACACGCCCGTCGCGTACGACATCGGTCTGGTCCTCCCAGCTGGTGCGCACCACCTCGATGTCGAGGTCGGGATGGCGGGCGGCCAGCGTCCGCACGGCATCGGTCACGATCAAGCCGGGCATGAACCCCACGGTGAACGTATCGGCGACACGCGCGGCCCTGACGGCTCTGCGCCGCATCGCCGCGGCACTCGCCAGCAGCGGGCGGGCATCGGCGAGGAGCTGCTCACCGGCGGGGGTCAGTTCCGTACTCCGCCGGTCGCGACGGAACAACCGGACCTTGAGCTCGCCTTCGAGCGCCTTGATCTGACGCGACAGCACGGGCTGGGCGATATGCAGTTCCTCGGCCGCGCGGCCGAAGTGCAACCGCTCCGCGACGGCGACGAAATAGCGGATCTTCCGCAGGTCGACGTCCATGGGCGCCTCCACTCACCGTGATACCCCCAAGGTATCACCGGGACCTCTCGGCGGCGCGTCCTCACCGGGCTCGACGGCTCCGACGAGCAGCGCGCCGTCCCGCCCGCCATGCTGAAAGTCCCGGCCGCGGAGCGGTCACGGCCACGGTCACGGCGGTGGCCACGGCGGCAGCGGTGGCGGCGGCGGTGCCCAGGACAGACAGGAGGTCGTCATGACCATGAAGGTGTGGTTCATCACCGGTGCTTCCCGAGGATTCGGACTGGAGATCGCACGGAAGGTCCTCGACGGCGGGGACGCGGTCGTCGCGGCCGCCCGCGATCCACGGACCGTCCATCACGCACTGCCGGAAGGCGGGGACCGGTTGCTGGCCGTGCCGCTCGATGTCACGGTCGAGGAGCAGGCGCGGCAGGCCGTCGATACCGCCATGGAGCGTTTCGGCCGGATCGACGTCCTCGTCAACAACGCGGGTCGCGGGCTGCTGGGGGCCGTCGAGGAGGCGTCGGCGGACGAGGTGCGGGCGGTCTTCGAGACCAATGTCTTCGGTCTGCTGGCCGTCACCCGCGCCGTACTGCCGGTGATGCGCCGGCAGCGCGCCGGGCGGGTCATCAACATCAGCTCGGTGGGCGGCTTTTCCGCGGGGACCGGCTGGGGCGTGTACGCCGGGACGAAGTTCGCGGTCGAGGGCCTGAGCGAGTCCCTGCGCGCCGAACTGCTGCCGCTGGGGATCCTCACGACGGTCGTCGAGCCGGGGGTCTTCAGTACAGATTTCCTCGACGCCAGCTCACTGCACCGTGCGGGACAGGCCATCGCCGACTACGCGGAGACCGCGGGCCGTACCCGCCGGTGGGCGGAGGAGAGCAACCACGCCCAGGAGGGCGACCCGGTCAAGGCCGCCGAGGCCATCGTGACCCTCGCCGCCATGGCCGACCCGCCCAGCCGCCTCCAGTTGGGAGCCGACTCCGTGGAGCGGGTCCAGGCCAAACTCGACCTGGTCGCCGAGGAACTCACCCAGTGGCGCGAACTGGCCCTGTCGACGGCCCACGACGGAGGTACGGGATTTTAGTGCCGGGAGAGGCGCCGGGCCCTGTCCGGTCGATCTCCACCGGACGGGATCTGGTTAGTGGTATGCGTGGACGACGGCGTGGCCCTTGCCGCGGGAGATCAGCCATCGGTTGACCGGTACGGTGAGGACGAAGGCGACGGCGAGTGAGAAGCCCAGGGCGCCCCAGAAGAGAGCGCCGCTCAGACCCGCGTGCAGGGCGCCGGGGACGGTGAGCATCACGGTGTTGTCGATGATCTCCATGACGGCGATGGAGACGGTGTCCGCGGCCAGAGCCACCTTGAGAGCCTGACGCACGGGCAGTCCGGCGGCGAGAACTCCCCGTATGGTCAGCGCGTAACCGAAGACGAACGCCAGGGTGATGGCCAGCGCGATGGTCGCGCCGTTGGTCAGACCGGCCGCTGTGCCGATGACCATGCCCAGGACCTCGCCGATGGCGCAGCCGGTGAGGCAGTGGAGCGTGGCCCTGGCGGCGACGCTCCAACTGCCGCCTCCGTGTGTGAGGTGCTCGCCATGTCCGGGACGCTCGCTGGAGTCGGAGTGTGTTCGCGGCTGGCGCGTGTGGTGGTGGTCCATGGCGAAACCCTCCGTCGGATGTGATTTGCCCGTTCTCGTTCTCCCATCCCAACCATATACCCCCAGGGGGTATTCCGAGAGGCTGCCTGTGTCCGAGAACCGGGGGCCGCGCCTCGGGCGCGACCCCCGGCCGGGATGTCGTGTCACCGGTCCCGGGACGGTCTCCCGGCTACCTGTCGAGGAGTCCGTTCATACGGGTGATCTCGGCGCTCTGGGAGGTGACGATACGGCCGGCCATGTCCTTGGCGGCCTGGTTGGCGCCCTGGGACTGCTCGGTCCTGGCCATGGTGACGGCGCCTTCGTGGTGCTTGACCATCAGCTTCAGGAAGGCGGTGTCGAAGGCCGCGCCGGACGCGTCCTCCAGCGTGGACATGTCGTCCTCACCCATCATTCCGGACATGGTGTGCTCGGAGTGGTCCGCGCCGTCGGCCGGCACCTGCTCGCCCCAGCCCTTCAGCCAGCCGGACAGGGTCTGGATCTCCGGGTCCTGCGCCTTCTTGATCTCGGCGGCGAGCGTCATGACCTCTGCTGCGGAGGCTCGGGTGGTGGCCAGCTCGGCCATCTCGATCGCCTGCCGGTGGTGCGGGATCATGCCTTGCGCGAACGCCACGTCCGCGGCGTTGTGCGCCGCGTCCGGAGCCGGAGCCGGTGCCGATGGTGAGACCGACGAGGAGGACGAGCCGTTGCCGTGGCCCGAGTGCCCGGAGCGTGCCGTGGAGCTTTCGTCGTTGCCGCCGCACGCGGCGAGTGCCAGCGCGGTGCCGGCCACAGCCACGGCGGTCGCGGTCCTGCGGGCGAGATGACGGGTGGGACGACGGAATGAGGTCATGGTGGAGCGACTCCTGTGCGAAGAGGGGGGATGAGGGCATGCCAGGGGCGGCCGACGGCCCGAGGAACGGGGTCGGCCGCGGGGCAGGCCTATATGCGCAGGAGTTGCAGTTCGCTCAGGGACGGTGGAGCGCGGTCGTCCGGCGCCGCTCCCGGCGCCTGCCGCGGCGCGGTCGCCGGACCGACGGGCACGGCGGACAGGGATGAGCCGGCCAGGGCGGACAGTGCGGGCCCGGTGCTCGTACCGGCCGCCGCGCAGGTGCCGTCCGCGTGATCGAGGTGGCCCCCGCCGTCATGACCCGGCAGCGCGCAGTCCCGCGCCCCCGCCGGCATGACATGGGCGGACGACGGCGTGGTGTGCGAGGCCGTCGTCGTCATGGCGACCGGTGCCAGACCGTGCATCGCCAGCACTCCGGCCACCATCGCCAGCACCAGCAGCGGAAGACCCCGTACCCGCCGGGGCCGGTTCACACCGCTTGCTGGCCATCTCATGCGCTCATCGTAAACACCGCACGGCTCACCACCTGATCCGGGGAAACCCCGGCGCGTCCCAGGGCGCTCGTGAGGTGAGGTGACGCCCGGTCACCGCGGGCGCGCCTCGCTTCTCTCCCTCGACAGCAGCCACAGCAGATAGACCCCGCCGAGGGCGCCGGTGACCAGTCCCACCGGGATCTGGAACGGGGAGAGAAGACGCTGGGCCAGCAGATCGGCCGTGGCGAGGAGGAGCGCTCCGGTGACCATGGCCGGTCCGATCGGGGCACCGGGCGACCGGGTGAGCCGACGGGCGAGTTGAGGGGCCGCCAGCGCGAGAAAGCCGATGGGGCCCGCGACGGCGATGGCCGTGCCGGCCAGGGCGACCCCGAGCAGCAGGCCGGCCGCGCGGACCCGCGCGACGTTCACCCCGAGCGCGCTGGCGGTGTCGTCCCCCATCTCCATCAGTCGCAGCGGCCTGCCGACGGCCAGGGCCGACGCGGCGAGGACCGGCAGGGCGAGGGCCAGCGGGGTGACCTGCGGCCAGGAGACGGCGTTGAGACTGCCGAACGTCCAGGCCTTGGCACTCTCGGCCGACTCCAGATCGGCACGGGTGATGAGGTAGTCGTTGACCGACGCGAGCATGGCGCCGACGGCGATACCGGCGAGC
Organism: Streptomyces sp. NPDC055025; assembly: GCF_053608565.1. NCBI lineage: Bacteria > Bacillati > Actinomycetota > Actinomycetes > Kitasatosporales > Streptomycetaceae > Streptomyces > Streptomyces sp. NPDC055025. The sequence continues at coordinate 35,139 of NZ_JBSGVS010000048.1, read as the reverse complement.
ACCAGCCGGTTGCCGGAGACTCCGCGCGAGGCGGTGAAACCGTACACGGCCGCCGCCGTGACCAGTCCGCCGAGCACCGAGCCCGCGCCGACCCCCACCCCCGCCGTGCCGCCGCCCACCAGGATGACGACGAGCGCGCCGCTGGTGGAGCCGGTGGTGAACCCGATGACGTCCGGGCTGCCGAGCGGATTGCGCGACAGACTCTGGAACAGCGCGCCGGACAGCCCGAGCGCGGCCCCGACCAGGAGCGCGGCACAGACACGCGGCAGCCGCTGGCCGACGACGATGAACCGGTCGGTGCCGGAGCCGCCTCCCGTGAGTACGTCGATGATCTGGCCCGTACCGATCCGGTAGGTACCGGTGAACATGGTGAGTGCCCACACCGCCGCGCAGGCCAGCAGCAGTACGGTCATGACGGCGGCGGCCCGTCCCGAGTAACGGAGCGCGAGCCCGCCCGGGAGCCGTAGCACCCGGGCCGACGCGGAGGCGTGACGCGTGGCGCCGCGGCGAGCGGTGGTGCGGCGAGGGGCGCCGCGGCGGGGAGTCGGACCGTTCTGGCTATCCACGTCCGCGGTTTTCGTGTCCGGGGCGTTCGTGTCCGGGGTGTTCATGTCTGGGGTGTTCATGGCGTTCACGAGGAGACCGCCCTCCGACGGACGACGAGCCACAGCAGCGCGGGCGCACCGATGAACGCGGTGACGATACCGACCTCGATCTCGCCCGGGGGAGCGATCACCCGTCCCGCGATGTCACCGACCAGGAGCAGGATGGCGCCGCCCGGCAGGGAGAAGGCCAGCAGCCGGCGCAGATCGGGTCCCAGGACCAGCCGCAGGACATGGGGAACGACCAGTCCGACGAAGGCGATCGGCCCCGCGGCGGCCGTCGAGGCACCGCACAGCAGCATGATCGAGAGAAATCCGGCCGCGCGGACCCAGGACACCCGGAGCCCGAGTGCCGCGCCGGTCTCGTCGCCCAGCGCGAGGGCGTTCAGGGAGGGGCCGAGCGCGAGCGCGATCAGCGTTCCGACGACGACAAAGGGGACGGCGGCGGTCAGTGCCTCCGTACCGCGGTTCTCCAGCGAGCCCACCACCCAGAACCGGTACGAGTCGAACGCGTCCGTGTCGAACATGGTGAGGATTCCCGTACAGGCGCCCAGACTCGCCGACAGCGCCGCCCCCGCCAGTACCAGCCGGGTGTGATGGTGGCTCCGGGCGGCGCCGGAGGTGAGCGTGTAGACGAGCAGGGCGGCCAGAACTGCCCCGGCGAAGGCGAACCATACATAGCCGGACACGCTGGTGACCTGGAACCCGGCGATCGCGACCACCACCGCGAAGGAGGCGCCGGAGTTGACCCCCACGATCCCCGGCTCGGCGAGCGGGTTACGGGTGATGGCCTGCATGACGACTCCGGCCAGGGCGAGCGCCGCGCCGACCGTGACGGCCAGAACGGTACGGGGCATCCGCAGCCGCCGGACGATGATGGCCTCCGGGCTCCCGTCGTCACGCAGCAGGACGCGCCACACGGTCTCCAGAGGGATGCTCCGGGCGCCGACTCCCAGACTGACCAGGACGAGCAGCAGCACGACACCGAGACAGACCACGAGCGCGACGAACAGCCGCCCGCGCCGGAGCCCGCGTTCGCGCGGACCGATGGCCCCAAGAGAAGTACCAGTGGTCGAGGTGCCAGTGGTCGAGGCATCGGCGGTCGGGGCACCGGCGGTCGGGGCATCGGCCGGAGGCGGGACCGTCGGCTCGCCGTCCGGCGGCTCCCGGTCCGCGGAGCGCGTACCTCCGGATGTGTGATCTATCGCATCACCGTCATACCTACTCATCGACACTTAGGGAAGCCTAAGCTAATCACTCGTGTACCGCTTCCGTGATCTTCATCTCACTGCCCATCTCACCCGCGCGGTCAGCGGGTTCGCCGTGGCCGGCGCCCTGCTGCTCAGCGGCTGCTCCGCCGACTCGGCGGACCCGGCCGCCACCGCCGCGCCGGCCGGCCAGGGCGCCGCCGCGCCCTCGGCCGCCGCCGTCCACACCGCGCCCCGTACCGTGCCCAAGGGCATGGGAAGCGGCGAACCGGACGGCGAATTCCCGCGTACGGTCGGCCACTTCGAGGGCAGGACCACCATCGGGGCCGAGCCGCGCAAGGTCGTGGTCATCTCCACGGGCCAGGCCGACGCGCTGCTCACGCTCGGCACCGTGCCGGTCGGCTCGACCCGGGGCGACGGCGCGGATCTCGTGCCCCGCTATCTGACCGAGGACTTCCCGCAGGACGCCGCCGCGTTGGCGAAGGTCGTCGATGTGGGCTCCCGGGTGGACCCCGATCTGGAGACCATCGCCAATATCAAGCCCGATCTGATCCTGATGAACACCGCGGGCAAGAACGCCAAGGGTCTCTACACCGCGCTGAGCGAGCTGGCGCCCACCATCGCCACCCAGGGCACCGGGCTCTACTGGAAGCAGGACTTCCTGCTCGTCGCCGACGGGCTGGGGAAGACCGAGCGGGCGCGGTCGATCCTCGACGAGTTCCACGCCGACGCCGTCGCACTGGGCAAGGCGCTCGACAAGCCGGTCACGGTGTCCTTCCTGCGGCTCAACGGAGACCGTCTGCGGGTCTTCGGTGTGCCCTCGTTCACGGGCGGCATCGCCGAGGACGCCGGGATCGGACGGCCCGAGAGCCAGCGCTTCGACGAGACGTCGGAGGACATCAGCAACGAGCAGCTCGACCGGGCCGACGCCGACTGGCTGTTCTACGGGGTCCAGGGAGCCGGGTCCAAGTCCTCGGCGCTCACCGGGGCACCGCTGTGGCCGACCCTGTCCGCCGTTGCAGGGAAGACCGCGATACCGGTCGATGACGACGCCTTCTATCTCAACACCGGCCCCACGGCGGCCCGTGACGTGCTCACCGTGCTGAAGGAGCACCTGGCCCCGAAGGGCTGACCCGCCCGGGACAGGCCATGGACCACGGGGCAGGCCGTGGACCAGGATCGGCCCCCGCCCGGGACAGGGCGGGGGCCGACGTGTTCCGGTGCCACGGTGGTACGGGCCGTCAGCCCACCGCGGTGGTACGGGCCGTCGGCCCACCGTGGCGGTACGGGCCGTCAGCCCACGAAGATCTCCACGACGGACCAGACGGCGAGGCCGAGCATGCACAGCCCGCCGATGCGCTGGACGGTCTTGAGGGGGACCCGCGTGGCGATGAAACGGCCCGCGAGCAGCGCCAGCGCGGAGACGGACATCAGCGCCGCGGCCGAACCGATCGCGGTCGACCAGGTGCCGTTGCTCGCGGCGAGATTGGCGGTGGTGATCTGGGTGAGGTCGCCCCACTCGCTGATGAACACGGCCATGAAGGCGGTCGAGTAGATCGGCCAGAACCCGGTGACCGTCTTCGTCCGGGTCTCCTCGTCCTCGTCGTCGCCCCCGCCGCGCAGCAGCATGAAGGCGCCGAAGGCGAACAGCAGCGCGGAGACGAGCTTGACGATCCAGCCGGGGAGCAGTCCGATCAGACTGCCCGCCCCGACGGCGATGGCGACATGGACGATGAACGCCGTCGACGTACCGAACCAGACATAGAGCGGACGCATACGCGTACCCATGGCCAGGGACGCGAACATGGTTTTGTCGGGGAGCTCCGCAAGGAAGATCAGCCCGAAGGCGGTGATGATCGCCAGGGGGTCGAGAGACATTCCGGGTGGCTTTCTCTGAGGGCCGGACCCGGGTCTTCGTGAAGCGCCGTGAGGAGCAGGAGGACCACTCGGCCCGGCACGACGGTGCACCCGTGGGACACGGGTACGTCAATGCCTGACCGAAGGTCTCGCCCGCCCGCCGGATCGACGGGCCCGGCCACCGGGAACCCTGGGGCTCCAGTGTGTCGACGACCGGTTCGCGGGGCTACTCCCCTTCGCGGTCACCCACAGTACCCCACCCCCGGAAGAGTGACGGAAGCCGGTACGGCGGTGGGCCGTCCCGCCCGCCCCGCGCCGCCCGCACCACGGATGTACGGCCGCCTCCACCGCGGCCGTACGCCGGACGGCCCTGTCCGGTGGCCCGTGATCCGGGTCTGTCGTGTAGTGGGTTCAGTGGCCGCGATCTGGCGGTTGGAACGCTGCCCCCTGGGCGGCCGGATCTGAGGAGCCTGGATGAGGACCAACATCAGGACAGCCACCGCGGTGGCAGCCGCCGTGCTCTGTGCCACGGCGCTCGCCGGATGCTCGGACAGCGGCGACAGCGGCTCCGAGTCCCGGGCCGAGGCACCCGCCGATTTCGCGGCCGCCTCGCCCACCCCCTCCGGGTCGGTGAGCCCCTCGGTGAACGCGTCGGACGACGTGGGCACGATCTCCGCCAAGAGCGGGCCACTCGGGACGATCCTGGTGGATGACAAGGGGCGCACGCTCTACCTCTTCGAAGCCGACAAGACCAAGGAGTCCACCTGCAAGGGAGGCTGCGCCAAGGCCTGGCCGCCCGGACTGGAGAGCACCGGCACGCCCAAGGCGGGTACGGGCGGTGTGAAGCAGAACCTGCTCTCCACCACGACCCGCAGCGACGGCACCAAGCAGGTCACGTACAACAACCACCCGCTGTACCGGTTCGAGGGCGACAAGAAGCCCGGCGAGACCAACGGCCAGGGTCTGACGGCCTTCGGCGCCAAGTGGTACGTCCTCGACGCCGCGGGCAAGGCCATCACCACGCCGGTCTCCAGCACGAGTCCGAGCGCGAGCGCGAGTGAGAGCGCCGGCGAGAGCGCCAGCCCCAGCTCCAGCGACTACTGACCGCCGTCGATGGGTCCGACAGCCCGGAGAAGTCATGCCGCGCTCGCACGGCACCGGCCGGGCACCACTGGCCGCGATACTTGCCGCCGTCCGCGTGACCGCCCTGGTCGGCTGTTCGAACAACAGCAGCAGCGGCGGCGGCAAGTCGGCCCGCTCCACCAGGGCCTCCCCAAGCCCGGCCCCCAGGTCCGGCGGTGGACAGGATCAGGTCACCATCGACAGCTCCGCCCTCCTGCCCGACGCCCCCACCGTCGCACCGGGCGCGAGGATCACCGGGACCAGCCGTGACCGGCGAGGACGACACCGCGTGCGCCGACGGGGCTTCAGCCCTTCCGCCGAAGGCCGCCCGCCACCGATGTCCTTCCCAAGCCGCCCGCCACCGATGTCCTTCCTCACCCGACGACCCCCGCCAAGACTCCGAACCCGACGCCTCCGACGACCTCGTCACCGCCCGGACGTACCTGGCCCCCGCCGGCCACACACGTCGTGGGGGCGGGGGCACGCAGGTCCTACGTCTCAGTGCGTCTCAGTGCCGGGATCCGCGCTTGCCGCCGAAGTCCTGGCCGGTCTGGTCGGTGTCGTACTCGATCTGCTCCTTGCGGACGTCGGCCGAGACCTCCTTCTGCTCGGTGACCTTCTCCGTCTCCATGCGCACACGCTCGACGGGAACGGTCTCCTTGCTGATGACCGGCTGCTCGGCGTGGAGAACCACCTCGGTCTGGGCCTCGCTGATGGGGGAGCGGCCCATACGGGGACGGTCCTCCGGCGCGATCGCCTCATGGATGACCCGGACCTCCTCATGGCTGAGCGGCACGGAGGCGGTCACGCTCTCGGTCACGACCACCTTCCGCAGCCGCGCGTGCCCGACCTCGCGCTCCTCGGTGCTGATGTGGAGCTGCTCCTCGGACCGGATGAGTTCCTCGCCCATCTCCTTGGCCTCACCCGACTCGGCTCCGCGCATCCCCGCCATGGGCCGTCCCTGGCCTCCCGCGGCGGCCGAAGCGGGCTCCGTGGGCATCGCGGCGCCGGCGGACATGCCACCGCGCGCTCCCGTGCCCGTACCCGTCCCCGGTCCGGTGCCCATCCCCGTTCCGGTACCCATGCCCGCCGCTGTGCCGGTCCCCGTCCGTGTCCCCGCCGTCGCGGCGGCGGTACCGGTACCCTCGGCCATGCCCAGCCCCGCCCCCGTGGTCGCCAGGCCGTAGTGCTCGTAGAGCTGCTTCTCCTGACCGGGGTCGAGATGCTCGTCGGCCGCCAGCCGCGGTGCGTCCTTGACGGTCTCCTTGGCGTAAGGGACATGGATGTCCTCGCCGGCGCGACGGGCGCCGGTGAGCGGGACGAGGCTCTCGTTCATACCGAACAGACCGGTCTTCACGGTGACCCACTCCGGGCGGCCCGTGCGGTCACCCACATAGACCTGGCCGACGTTGCCGATCTTGTCGCCTTCCTTGTCGTACACGGGCAGCCCCGTGAGCCTGCTGGGGTCGTTGAACACGCCATCGGCTGACATCAGCGATCACTCCTCGCGTGGGGGAAGCGCGTCTGCGGGATTGGCCCCTCACGGTCAGGCGCGCACGACTCCATCGCGCCTCCGTCCTGGTCCGGTGGCAACCGGGGGAGACCCGGGGGCTCACGCGGTTTGGCCCCCGTTTGGCGTACGGGCAGCGTTCACAGGGGGTGGCGTCCTGTTTCGGATATCCGCCATTCGGGTGAATATTAGGTAGTTGATCCGGATTCTTCCGCCGCCGTCCCTGGTAGTCCTTCACCGGCAGCCCTTCACCGCGGGGACGGCCCGGATTACGGACGGACGCGCACAGGACGTGTGCGGGACGAGCGCAGGGCGAGGCCCCGGCGTGGACCGGACGAGGACCCGGCGAGCGTCGGACGAGCGGTACGGATCCGTGAGGTACGGAGTACGGAGAGCGCGAGCATGGCTGTGAAACGTATCGGTCTCGTCGTCCACCACGGCCGCGAAGAGGCCGTCGAGGCGGCCCGTGCCGTCTACACCTGGTGCGGCGCGCACGACATCCCCTACAAGGAGATTGACGTCTGGAAGGCGCACGAACCGCGCCACGACAGCCAGGAGGAGGCGTTCTCGGCGGGCAATCCCGATCTCGTCGTGACCCTCGGCGGCGACGGGACCTTTCTGCGCGGTGCGCGCATCGCGGCGGAGAACGGCGCCGCCGTGCTCGGGGTCGATCTGGGCCGCGTCGGCTTTCTGACGGAGGTCCCCGCCGGCCAGGTCACCCGCGCGCTGGACGCCGTCCACGAGGGGCGGGCCACGATCGAGGAACGGATGACCCTCACCATGCGGGCCTCGCGCGCGCTGGAGATGCCGTCGGGGGTCGAGGCGCTGCTCCGCTACGGACGCGGTCCCGCGCTGCCGCCGCCGCATGTCCGTCCCGACACCACGGAGGGCGGGGGCTGGGGGGTGGCCCTGGACATCATCGCCGTCAACGATGTCGTACTGGAGAAGCTCGCCCGTGACCGGCAGGTCAATCTGGGGATCTATGTCGCGGGCCGGCTCCTGGCCTCGTACTCCGCGGACGGGATCATCGTGGCCACCCCCACCGGCTCGACCGCGTACAGCTTCGCGGCCGGCGGTCCGGTGCTCTCCCCGCACATGGACGCCGTGGTCTTCACACCGGTGGCACCGCACATGACCTTCGACCGCACGGTCGTGGCCGCTCCCGACGAGCCGGTGGCCGTGCGGGTCCTGCCTCATTCGGGGGAGGCGGCGCTCAGCATCGACGGCCAGCTCCGGGGGGTACTGGATCCGGGGGACTGGGTCGGTGTGTACGGGGCCCAGTACCGGCTGCGGCTGGTCCGGCTGGGGCCCACCGACTTCTACACGAGGCTGCGCGAGCGCTTCCGGCTCGCCGACGCGCCCGCGACCGCCGCCGACGGGGAGTCCTCCCCGCTCTTCCGGCCCGACAGCCCTGTCCCCGCCGATCTGGCGCATCTGCGGCTGCCACCCGCTCCGTCGCACTCCTGACCGATCGTCCCTCCTGGTCCATCGTCCCACCGGCAGTCCTCTCGCCGACAGGTGAATCAGTCTGGACAAAAATAGTTGTCGGTGAATAGGGTGAAGCCATGTTGGACGTGACCGTGATCGAGGACGCGGCGGCGGCAGCCGTCTCGCTGGACCCCATGAGGGCCCGGCTGCTCGCCGAGCTGGCCGCCGGACCCGCCTCGGCGACGATGCTCGCCGGACGGGTCGGGCTGCCCCGGCAGAAGGTCAACTACCACCTGAGGGCGCTGGAGCGGCACGGACTGGTCGAGCTGGCCGGTGAGCGCAGGAAGGGCAATGTCACCGAGCGGCTGATGCGGGCCACGGCGGCCTCGTACGTCATCTCGCCGCTCGCCCTGGCCGCGGTGCAGCCCGACCCGGGCCGCTTCCGTGACCAGCTGTCCGCGCGCTGGCTGCTCGCGGTCGCGGCACGGCTCGTCCGGGACGTGGGCGCCCTGATCACCGGGGCGACGAAGGCACGCAAGGGACTGGCGACCTACGCGCTCGACGGCGAGGTGCGCTTCGGCTCGGCGGCCGACCGCGCCGCGTTCGTCGAGGAGCTGACCCGCGGCGTCGGCGCGCTGATCGCCAAGTACCACGACGAGCGGGCGGAGTCCGGCCGTGACCACCGGATCGTCGTCGCGCTCCACCCCACCGTCAAACCCGTCGGCGCCATGACAACGGGCGGCGCAGCGCCGCCGGACGGCGCCGCGCCGACCGCCATCGGCACGGGCCCCGCCCCTGTCGAAGAGGCGTCATGAGCAAGACAAACGTTACGAGTAAGACACGCGTTATGAGTAAGGCACGTAAGGCAAGTACGTCGTCCATGCGCCCCGGCGCGTCTGAGGAGTCACCCATCATGTCCGAGGAATCCCCCAAGGAATTCGAGATCGTCCGTGAGTTCGAGGTCGACGCGAGCCCCGAGCAGGTCTGGGAAGCGGTCACCGCGGGTACCGGGGGCTGGCTGTGGCCCATGGAGTACGAACCCCGCGAGGGCGGCGCGGCCCCGTACGGCGGCACCATCACCGCATGGGACCCGCAGAGGCGGCTGACCGCCCGTACCGAGAGCGCGGAGGGCATCGAGCAGCAGACGCTGAACCAGGTCGACTACCTCATCGAGCCCCGCGAGGGCGGCGGTTCCTGGGTGCGCTACGTACACAGCGGCATCTTCGTCGAGGACTGGGACAACCAGTACGACGGTGCGAGCAAGCACACCGACTTCTACATGCACACCCTGCGCGAGTATCTGCGCTACTTCGCCGGGCGGTCCGTCGTGTTCGCGACGACCGACGGTCCCGCGGCCTCCGTCGCGCCGGGCGCGTTCGAGGTGGCGGGCCGGGGACTCGGACTGCCGGACGACGCGGCCGAGGGAGCCACCGTACGGGTCGAGGTGCCCGCCGAGGGGACCGTGGACGCGGTCGTCGACTACCGCGATCCGTACTTCGTCGGGCTGCGCACGGATGCGGCGATGTACCGGCTCTTCGGCAGGAACCACTTCGGCGCGCCCGTCGGGATCAGCGTGCACGACTTCGCCCCGGGCGCCGACGCCAAGCGGATCGAGGGCGCGTGGCGGAACTGGCTCGACGGGCTCTACGCGTAGCCCGTGGGCCCGGGGACGCGCCGAAGCGGTACGGGAGAGGCCGTCGCGGCCGGGGGAGACGGCATGATCGAGGCGCTGCTCCAGGCCCGGGGCCCTGGGGCCCGACCGGACGGGAGCGACACCCATGGCCACGCGCGCGGCACTGTTCGATGTCGACGGAACGCTTGTCGACACCAATCACCTCCATGTGACGTCCTGGTGGGAGGCGTTCCGCCAGGCCGGGCACAAGGTGCCGATGTCCGGGATCCACCACTCGATCGGGCTGGGCGCCGGTGAACTGATCGCGCGTCTCCTCGGTGATCAGCGCGACCGCGATCAGGACGCCGTGATCAGCGCCGCGCACACCACCCTGTACGCGACCTACTTCGACCGGCTGCCCGCCCTGGAGGGGGCCGCCGATCTGCTGCGGTCACTGGACGACCGCGGCTGGCGGATCGTCCTCGCCTCCTCCGCCGGAGAGGCCGAACTGGCCGCGCTGCGCCGTGCGCTCGACGCCGACGAGGTCATCACGGCCGCGGTCGGCTCGAACGGCGCGGTCGTGGGCAAGCCCGCGCCCGACCCGGTGTACCGGGCGCTGGAACTGGCCGGGGCGTCCGCCGAGCGGGCGGTGTTCGTCGGAGACACCGTCTGGGACGTGGAGGCGGCGACGAGAGCCGGTGTGCGTGCCGTCGCCCTGCTGTCGGGCGGCATTCCGCGTACCGCGCTGGAATCGGCGGGCGCCACGGCGGTCTACGAGGACCCGACCGCGCTGCTGGCCCGTCTCGACACGAGTGTGTTCGCGGAGCTCGACGGCCGCTGATCACCGCCGCTGATCACCGCCGCTGGGCGCCGCCGCGCGGGCCCCGGAAGCCCCGGAAGCGGTCCCGTCGGACGGCCCGGACGGTTCACACCCGACACGGTGCCGGCGTCCGGACCCGCGCCCGCTCACTTCCGGGACCCGGTCCCGGGGGACCCGGTCTTCCCGGGGGACGGGGTCTCGCGGGTCCGGGTCCACTCCCGTAGCCCCTCCGCCGTCCAGGTGTTGACGACCCGGTCCGCCGGTACAGCGCACTCCTCCGCCCGCGCACAGCCGAGGAGCTGCCAGTCGAGCTGCCCCGGCGCGTGGGCGTCCGTGTCGACCGCGAAGAAGACCCCGGCCGCGACCGCCTCGCGCAGCAGCCGGCGGGGCGGGTCGAGCCGTTCCGGGCGGCTGTTGATCTCCACCGCCGTACCGGATTCGGCGCAGGCGGCGAACACCGCCTCCGCGTCGAACTCCGACTCGGGCCTGCCGCCCTCGCGCCGGTCCCGGCGGCCCGTTCCCCGGCGCGCCGTCAGCAGCCGGCCGGTGCAGTGCCCCAGGACGTCGGTGAGCGGATCGCGTACGGCGGTGATCATCCGGGCGGTCATCGGAGCGGCGTCCATCCGCAGCTTCGAGTGCACCGACGCGACCACCAGATCGAGCCGGTCGAGCAGTTCCCGTTCCTGATCGAGCGAACCGTCCGGCAGGATGTCGCACTCGATCCCGGTGAGCAGCCGGAACGGCGCCCACCGCTCGTTCAGCTCCGCGATCACATCGAGCTGTTCGCGCAGCCGCTCGGCCGTCAGACCCCGTGCGACGGTGAGCCTCGGGGAGTGGTCCGTGAGCACGGCCCACTCATGACCGAGCGCCGCGGCCGTCCGCCCCATCGCCTCGATGGAACCGCCGCCGTCCGACCAGTCCGAGTGCAGATGGCAGTCGCCGCGCAGCGCGGCGCGCAGGGTGTGCCCGTGGTCGGCGAGCGGCGCTCCGGCCTCCCGCTCCAGCCGTGCCAGATAGCCGGGGACGGAACCCGCGACCGCCTCCTCGACGACCTCCGCCGTTCTGGGGCCGATGCCCCGGACCCCGCTCAGCGTGCCGGCCGCGGTGCGGCGCGCGATCTCGTCGGGGGACATGCCCGCCACCACCTCGGCGGCGGTACGGAACGCCCGGACCCGGTAGGTCCCGGCCAGTGAGCGTTCCAGCAGAAAGGCGATCCTGTCGAGAGCCTCCACCGGATCCATGGGCGCCCCCAGGGTGTCGGTCGCGTCCCGGCCATTCTCGGCGCGGGTCCGGCGCCGCGCATGGCGAGGCCCCGCAGACGGGGGATGTGCCGCGGGGCCTGCCTGGACCGTTGCTCGTCGTTCACCGTGGCCCGGTGCGACGACGCGCACGCCTCCCGCCGTTACGGAGTCCGGGCGACGCGCCCCAGGCGGGGCCTGGTGGGCTGTCGGCCGGTCCATGCCTCTCGGCCGGATGAGCGCCGTCCAGGCCGCCGAGTGTTGGCGGTGAAGGTGTGGACGGCTGCCGGCGTGGCGACGGGGTGGTGCGTGGAGCGTGAGGTCAGTTCTGTACGGTACGACGCTTGCGCGCGGCCCACATGATGCCCGCTCCGGCGACCACCACGACAGCGGCGGCTCCGGCGATCATCGGCGTGGCGCTCGAAGAACCCGTCTCGGCGAGGTTGTCCCCGGCGGGGCTCGGCTGCGACGAGGGAAGCGCGGCCTCGGAGCTGGTGGGCTCCTCGGTCGGCGTGGCCGGAGCGGTCTCCGCCGGAGCCTCCTCGGAAGGAGTCTCCGCGGGGGTCTCCGACGGCGCGGGAGGCGTCGACTCCGCCGGCGGCGGGGTGGTCCCCTCGCAGACCGGAGCCGTCTTGGTCTCGTCCCGGTTGAACTGGTCGCCGTCGGCCGCCTTCACGATCAGACGGACGGACAGCTCGTTCGTGTGCTCCGGAAGCGTGAGCTTCTTGTGGAAACTGTCCTTGAAGTTCTCCGTGGGCAGCAGGTCCTTGCCGTCCACGGTGACCGTCACGGTGTTCTTGTCGCTGTTGCCGTAGGCGGTCAGGTCGAGGCTGACCTCCGAGCACGTCACCGACCACGTCGGCGTGTGCGCGAACGCCGGAGCGGCCGACAGGCCGACAGCGAGCGCACCTGCCGTCGCGGCTGTTATGAGGGCGCCTCTGCGCCGCCATGATCCGCTGAATAGAGTCACAGATTCCTCCGAATTACCCGCGCCGCCCACGATGACGGCGCGGGCGCACAGTATCGCCATCGGCCATGACCTCATCAACCGCCCCACCCAACTCAGCCTCTCCACGGGCCTCATGTCCCTGGTGGGAGGGGTGATGGCGGGTCGCGCACCGGGCGAAAGGGGCAGGCCGGGAGAGCGTGATCACATCGCGGCCGGCCGATCGGATCGGGGTGTCATCGCTGATGACGCCCATTTCCGCCGGGTTTTGGACGGTGAGCCCGAGCGCCCTTCCCCGAATGTGACCGGGACCATTGCACATTGAGCAAAGTTTGCGTCAATTAATGCGCCAGAGTTTCTCGTTGCGGCGTCGGCGAGTGATTCGCGCCAGTGCGGCGGCCGGATTCCGGAATGCGCGCGCGGGAAATGACGCCGTCCCCGCACCGGTGTCCCGCCCGCTCCCGGGCCTGTTCCCGCACCCGTGTCCCCACCCGTGTCCCCGCCCGTTCACCGACGGCCGCCGCGCCGCGGCCGTCGCCGTACCCACTGCCGTGCCGCGGCCAGCCGCGGATGGCGTTCGCGCTGTTCCCGCGAGGCGCGGTCCAGTTCCTCCATCAGGCGCTGGGAGCGGTTCTCCATGTTCAGCTCGTCCAGCATCCGGTCGATCTCCGCCAGCAGCGCGCCATGGAGCTGCCACTGACGAGGATGCCGCTGGACGCCCACCAGCAGGAGCCGCGCCACCCGCTCCCGGCTCCTCGTCGCCGCGGCGAGATCCGCGGACAACCGTGCCTCCGCCCGCTCCGCGCTCTCGCTCACCTCCGTGGTGACCAGGACGGCGAAGCTCACGACGGCGTCGGCGACCCGCGCGAGCAGATCCTCCAGCGCGTTCCCCACCTCCGGCGGGAACAGCGCCTCCTCCGTACGCTCCTTGGCGAGATCCGCGAGGGTTCTGGCCAGCACACGCAGCACGACCGTACAGATCTCCAGGGTGTCGAGACCGGTACGGAGCACCACCCGGTGCAGCAGCCCCTCCCTCACCCTGGGGTTGAGCCGGAGACTGTCCTCCGCCTGCCGCAGCGCCGCGTCCACCTCGCTGATGTCGTGGTCGAGCCGCCGCGCCTCGTGCAGCCGGGCCACCGCCCGTTCCACCGGGATCGACCCGGTCAGCCCCTCACCGATACGCAGCAGCAGCCGGCGCATCCGGCGGGAGAGGTCCTCGATGGACTCGCCCGCGGTGTCGACCCACACCGGCGGCACGAACAGGAAGTTGAACAGCAGCCCCACCACCGCGCCGATCAGTGTCTCCAGCACCCGGTCCCACGCCGTGGTCGCCACCCGGGTCACCCCGAGGACGAGCATGGCGCTGATCGCGACCTCGGGCACGAACTCACTCACCCGGACGAGCCGGCCGACGACGAGCGAGGCCAGGATGATCAGCCCCAGACTCCACCACGACAGCCCGACCAGCGCGCTGAAGGCGATGGCGACCAGCACCCCGGCCACCACGGAGTTCACCCTGCGGACACTGGTGGTGAGGGTCGAGTAGAGGGTCACCTGCACGACGAGCAGGGCGGTCAGCGGAGCGGTGAGCGGGGCCGTCTCGTCGCTCAGCTGGAGGGCGACCACATAGGCGATGGTCGCGGCGGCGGTGGAGCGCAGCGTCTGGGCGACGGCCGGCTCCCGGAGCCGCTTCAGGGACTCCGCCACCGGCGCGCTCACTGAGGTTCGGACATCGCCCACGACGTCTCCCTTCCCGTGCCGGGACCGGCGGGACCCGCCGGGGTTCCCGATAGGGCCGTGTGGCTGAGTCGGACCCGGCGAAGGGCCATTGGGCGTCCCGACCGGTCGCACACCCCGGCGCGCCGGGTGAGTCTGGAGAGGCGCCTCCCCCGCGAAGCCGGGGTCCGGGGACGCAGACGCTGGAGGAAGCGATGGGTGTCCGCAGACTGATCCACGACTGGCCCGTCCGCCGCCAGCTCACCGGTTCCGACCCGCTCGGGCGCGGCCGGGCCGCGATGTCCGCCCGTACCGAGGCGCTCAGTCCCCGTACCGCGACCGCCGACCGGGTCGTCGGGTCCATCTGCCCGTACTGCGCCGTCGGCTGCGGTCAGCAGGTGTACGTCAAGGACGACCGGGTCGTACAGATCGAGGGGGACCCCGGCTCCCCGGTCAGCCGGGGCCGGCTCTGTCCCAAGGGATCGGCCACGCTCCAGCTCACCACCGGCCCGGCCCGCCGCCACCAGGTCCTCCACCGGCGTCCGTACGCCACGGAGTGGGAGCCGCTCGATCTGGAGACGGCCATGGACATGGTCGCGGAGCGGATGGTCGAGACCCGTCGCCGTACCTGGGAGTGGGAGCACGAGGGGCTGCGCACCGCGCGCACGCTGGGGATCGCCAGCCTCGGCGGGGCCACCCTCGACAACGAGGAGAACTACCTCATCAAGAAGCTGTTCACCGGTCTGGGGGTGGTCCAGGTCGAGAACCAGGCCCGGGTCTGCCACAGCTCCACCGTGGCCGGTCTCGGTGCCTCGTTCGGACGCGGCGGCTCCACCACCTTCATGCAGGACCTCCAGCACGCGGACTGCATCGTCATCCAGGGCTCCAACTACGCGGAAGCGCACCCGGTCGGCTTCCAGTGGGTCATGGAGGCGAAGGCACGCGGCGCCACGATCATTCACGTGGATCCGCGGTTCACCCGTACGAGCGCGGTCGCCGACCTGTTCGTACCGATCCGCGCGGGCAGTGACATCGCCTTCCTCGGGGCGCTCATCAACCATGTGCTCACCGAGGAGAAGGACTTCCGGGAGTACGTGCTCGCGTACACCAACGCGGCCACGCTCGTCAGCGAGGACTTCCGGGACACCGAGGATCTCGGCGGGGTCTTCTCCGGGTTCGACGAGGAGCTGCGCAACTACGACCACACGAGCTGGCAGTACGAGAGCGCGGAGCGGTCCGGACGGCCCGGACGGCAGGACGGGGACAGGCACGGACGGCAGGGCAGGGACAGGCACGCCGAGGCCTGTATCCATGAGGCCGGCCACGCGGAGTCGCACGGCTCCGGCGGCCCCAAGGCCGAAGCCCGGCCCGCGCGCGACGAGACGCTGCGGCATCCGCGCTGTGTCTACCAGATCCTCAAGAGGCACTACGCGCGCTACACCCCCGAACTGGTCGAGGAGACCTGCGGCATCCCCCGTGAGACCTTCCGGCGGGTGTGCGACGCCCTGACCGCCAACTCCGGCCGCGAGCGCACCAGCGCCTTCGTCTACGCCGTCGGCTGGACTCAGCACTCGGTCGGTTCCCAGTACATCCGCGCGGCCAGTGTGCTCCAGCTCCTGCTCGGCAACATCGGCCGCACCGGAGGCGGCATCCAGGCGCTACGCGGCCACGCCTCGATCCAGGGCTCCAGCGACATCCCCACGCTCTTCAATCTCCTTCCGGGCTATCTGCCGATGCCCCACGCGCACGCCCACCCGGACCTGGAGTCCTACATCGACGCGAGCCGTACGGAGAAGGGCTTCTGGGGCAACGCGCGGGCGTACTTCGTCAGTCTGCTGAAGGCGTACTACGGCGACGCGGCCACTGCCGGCAACGACTTCTGCTACGACCACCTGCCCCGGCTGACCGGCTCGCACTCCACCTACGAGACGGTCGTCGCGCAGCTCGACGGCGTCTGCAAGGGCTACTTCCTGATGGGGGAGAACCCGGCCGTGGGCTCGGCCAACACCCGTCTCCAGCGCCTCGCCATGGCCAATCTGGACTGGCTGGTCGTACGGGACTTCTCCCTGATCGAGTCCGCGACCTGGTGGCAGGACGGCCCCGAGATCGAGACCGGCGAGCTGCGTACGGAGTCCATCGGCACGGAGGTCTTCTTCTTCCCGGCCGCCGCGCACACCGAGAAGTCCGGCTCGTTCACCAACACCAACCGCTGGCTCCAGTGGCACCACGCCGCCGTGGAACCCGCGGGCGACGCCCGCAGCGATCTGTGGTTCATGTACCACCTCGGCAGGCGCGTCAAGGCGAAGCTGGCCGCCTCCACCGATCCGATGGACCGGCCCGTACAGGATCTGGCGTGGGACTACCCGGTGGAGGGACCCTACGACGACCCGGTCGCCGAGGCCGTGCTCGCCGAGATCAACGGATACGCCGCCGACGGTTCACCGCTGAGCGCCTACACCGAGCTGAAGGGCGACGGCTCGACCCGGTGCGGCTGCTGGATCTACTGCGGGGTGTACGCGGACGGCGTCAACCGGGCCGCCCGCCGCAAGCCGCACACCGAGCAGGACTGGGTCGCCGCGGAGTGGGCCTGGGCCTGGCCCGCCAACCGCCGCATTCTCTACAACCGGGCGTCCGCCGCCCCCGACGGCACCCCCTGGAGCGAACGCAAGGCGTACGTCTGGTGGGACGGCGCGCACGGACGGTGGACCGGCCGCGACGTCCCGGACTTCATCCTCGACCGCGCTCCGGACCACGTACCGCCGGACGGCGCCACCGGACCCGACGCGCTGCGCGGCGACGATCCCTTCATCATGCAGGCGGACGGCAAGGGCTGGCTGTTCGCGCCCGCCGGGCTGGAGGACGGCCCGCTGCCCACGCACTACGAGCCGCAGGACTCGCCGTTCACCAACGCGCTGTACCCGGCCGTCTCGCGCTCCCCCGTACGGCGGCTGCTCACCCGTGAGGGCAACCGCTTCCACCCCGGCGGCGATGAGCCGGGCGCCGGTGTCTATCCGTACATCGTCACCACCCACCGGCTCACCGAGCACTTCACGGCGGGCGGGATGAGCCGCTGGTCGCCCTATCTCGCCGAACTCCAGCCGGAGTTCTTCTGCGAGATCTCCCCGGGGCTCGCCGCCGAGCGCGGACTCAGACACGGTGGCTGGGCCACGATCGTGACGGCGCGCAACGCCATCGAGGCCCGGGTGATGGTGACCGAGCGGATCAGACCGCTGACGGTGCACGGCCGTACGGTCCACCAGATCGGGCTGCCGTTCCACTGGGGCCCCAACGGGGTCTCCACCGGCGACGCCGCCAACGAACTGGTCGCCATCGCCCTCGACCCCAACGCGCACATCCAGGAGGACAAGGCCCTCACGGCGGACATCATCGAGGGCCGCCGCCCCCGGGGGCCCGATCTGCCCCGGTTCGTCGACGAGTACCGCCGGCGGGCCGGCATCACCGCACAGACCGGAACGGAGACGCGGACGTGACGCACCATCTGCTCAGCGGACCGGAACACGACCCCGCGCGTGACGCGGGCCATGAGGACGCGCCGCCCCGCGTCGGGTTCTTCACCGACACCTCGGTCTGCATCGGCTGCAAGGCGTGCGAGGTGGCCTGCAAGGAGTGGAACACGATCCCCGAGGACGGACTGACCCTCACCGGGATGTCGTACGACAACACCCAGAGCCTCGGCGCCTCCACCTGGCGGCATGTGGCCTTCATCGAGCAGTCCGTGCGGTCCGCGCCGTCCGCGCCGTCCTTGCCGGCCGCCGCGCCGACGAGCGACGGGCGCACGGAACTTCCGCTCGTCTCCGGCGGTGGCGGTGGCGGTGGCGGCGGTGTGAGCGGTGTGAGCGGCGGGGAGGTGCGCTGGCTCATGTCGTCGGACGTCTGCAAACACTGCACACACGCCGCCTGTCTGGACGTCTGTCCCACCGGCTCCCTCTTCCGCACGGAGTTCGGCACGGTCGTCGTGCAGGACGACATCTGCAACGGCTGCGGCTACTGCGTCCCCGCCTGCCCGTACGGGGTCATCGAGCAGCGGCCCTCGGACGGCAGGGCCTTCAAGTGCACGATGTGCTACGACCGGCTCGGCGCCGGGATGGAACCCGCCTGCGCCAAGGCCTGCCCGACCGAGTCCATCCAGTTCGGCGTGCTCGACGAACTGCGCGAGCGGGCCGCGCTGCGGGTCGACCTCCTGCACAAGGAGGGCGTCACCGAGGCACGGCTGTACGGGCACGACCCGGACGACGGGGTCGGCGGTGACGGGGCGTTCTTCCTGCTCCTCGACGAACCCGAGGTCTACGGGCTGCCCCCGGCCCCCGTGGTCACCACCCGCGATCTGCCCGTGATGTGGAAGCACGCGGCCACGGCCGCGCTCTCGCTGATGGGCGGCTTCGCGCTGTCGTTCGGACTCGCGGCGCTTCCCGCGCTCGGCGGAAGGACCGCCATCGGCAGCACGCTCATCGGCAGGACCTCCATCGGCAGGACCTCCATCGGCAGGACTTCCATCGGCAGGACCTCCACCGGCGGAGTGCTCACCGCGCTCACCGCGAGGACGCTCACCGCACGGAAGGGACGGACATGAGGAGAGGGAGGGGCATGACCGCCGCCGAGAGGCCCCCGGACACCCGCCGGCGCAAGCGGAACGGCGAGGAGCCGATGGTGCCCCGGGCCACGTTCGACTCGTACTACGGACGGCCCGTCATCAAGGCGCCCGGCTGGTCGGCCCGCGACATCGCGGGCTACTTCTTCCTCGGCGGACTCGCGGGCGCCGGCTCCGTGCTCGCCGCCGGCGCGCATCTGACGGGCCGCGGGACCACCGCGACGGCGATGAAGGTCTCCTCGCTCGCGGCGATCACCCTCTCGGCCGCCGCGCTCGTCAACGACCTCGGGCGGCCCGAGCGGTTCCTGAACATGCTGCGGGTCGTCAAACCGACCTCGCCGATGAGCATGGGGTCCTGGCTGATCTCCGCGTACGCGCCCTGCGCGGGCGCCGCCGCGCTCTGCGCCACCACCGGCCGGCTGCCCCGGGCGGGGGCGGCGGCCACCGGCGCGGCGGCCGTGCTCGGGCCCCCGCTGGCCGCGTACACGGCGGTGCTCGCGGCGGACACCGCCGTACCCGCCTGGCACGGAGCCCACCGCGAACTCCCCTATGTCTTCGTCGCGTCGGCGACGGCCGCCGCGTCCGGGATGGCACTCGTCCTCGCGCCCGCGCACGAGACCGGTCCCGCCCGGTGCGCCGCCGTGCTGGCGGCGGCGGGGGAGATCGCCGCCATGGCGGCGGCCGAGCGGCGGCTCGGGATGGTCGCCGAGACCTATCGCGAGGGCCGCGCGGGACGGCTCATGCGCGCCTCCCGTGTGCTCATGACGGCCGGCGCGGCGGGCGCGGCCCTCTACGGGCGGCGGAGCCGTACGGTGGCCGTGGGCAGCGGTGCCATGCTGCTCGCGGGCTCGGCCTGTACCCGATTCGGTATCTTCGCGGCGGGTATCGCCTCCGCCGAGGACCCCGCCTACACCGTGCGCCCGCAGCGGGCGGCGAAGGACCGCGAGGCCCTCCGGGGAGCGGCGGTTGTGCATGACGGGGAAGGATGAGGTAGACACCTCTCCAGCGGGTCGTCGGCATTCGGGCCGCGCGGCCGCTCCACTCTCCGAACGGTTGTGCATGCCTTCTTCACCGTCCCGCCAGGAACCGATGCGGGGACCGTCCGCCGCGTCCGCGCCGAACGCGCGTCCGCAGCACCACGGCATCTTCCTGGAGCCGCGCTACACCGTTGAACTGCCGCCCCTGAACGAGGGCGAGGGGGAGGACGACGGCGGCGGCATGGACAGCGTCCCCGACAGGTCCATGGACAGGACCCCGGAGAGGTCCTCGGACCGTTCCTCCGACAGGTGGTCCTCCGACAGGTCCTCTTCCGACAGGTCCTCCTCCGCACGCCGCCGTACGAACGCCCAGCGTCGCGGATGAGCGCCGACCGGACGGGCCAGGTGATCACCCGGCCCGTCGGTCGTCGGCCCAGTCGATCCGGTAGTACCTCAGCCGCTCGTCCTGCGAGACGAGCCGCATCCCGACCGCGGCCATGACACGCTGGGACGCGGTGTTGTCATGGTCGGTGTCGCCCTTCACGGAGGTGATGCCGCGGGAGCGCGCGAAGCGCAGCAGCGCGCGCACGGCCTCGGAGGCGTATCCCCTGCCGTGCGCCGACGGGATCAGCCCGTAGCCGATCGTGACGCGGAGATCCTCGTCGGGGGCGCCGTGGAAGCCGAGACCGCCGATCGCCCGGCCGTCCTCGCGCAGACGGATCTCGTACGCGCCGAAGGGCTGGGGGTCACCGGTGATCGCGCAGGTCGTCAGATAGCGCCTGGCGCCCACCATGTCGTCGTCCGCGGGATAGCCGGTCGCCCACCGGTCGCCGTCCTCCGGCTCGCCCGCCGCGACCCGCTCGGCCTCCACGACACTCAGCGGATGGAGCACGAGCCGCTCTGTCACAAGATCATCCATGACATGGAGACGTATCACGTGCCGTGTCCCGGCCACAGCCGGTTCACCGGACCTCGTGGTCCCGTACGCCCGGAGGCCACCGCGGCGTCGCCCGGAAGTCCTCAGGGCCCGCCGGAGCGCCGTGCGGCGAGGCGGCAGGGCCACCGGACCGCCGGGCCGTCAAGGGCGCGTCAAGAGGCCCTCGGACGGCGGCAGGGGCGCGTCAAGACCTCCGCCCGCGCGGTGCCGCGGGGGCCGCGAGGACGGAGCCTGGAGAACGCAGCCTGGAGTGACCGGCGGGCCACGCCACGGCCCGGGAGCCCGGGACACGGCCCGGGGACGACGTACGGCGAGGTGGACGATGACATACCCGCTCCGTGACCGTGTCGCCCTGATCGCGGCGCTCGCGGCGCCTTTGCTGGTGGCGCTGGTGCTGGTGCCGTTCCGTACGGGTCTGCCGGGGACCAATCTCGCGCTGATCCTGGTCGTGGTGATCGTGGCGGTGTCGGCCCTGGGCAACCGTGCCGCGGGCCTGCTCGCCGCGCTCTCCTCGGCGGTGTGGTTCGACTTCTTCCTCACCCGGCCCTACGAGCGTTTCACCGTCACCGACCCGAACGACATCACGACGGCCGTCCTGCTGCTGGCCGTGGGACTGGCCGTGTCACTGCTGGCCGTACGGGCACGCCGACTGCGTGTACTGACGGTGGTGGACTCGGGCCTGCTCGCCCGGATCCACGACACCGCCGCGCTCGCCCGTTCCACCGGCTCACCCGACGCCGTGGTGGACCAGGTCAGCCGCCATCTCGTCGAGATCCTGCGGCTGCGCGGCTGCCGCTTCGAGTACGGCACCCTGCTCGGTCATCCGGCCCGGCTGCTTCAGGACGGCACGGTCGTCGTGGACGGCCGGCCCTGGGAGCTGGAACGGCTCGGCTGGCCGGACGGTGAGACCGAGATCAGGGTCTCCGGGCACGGCCGCTATCTGGGCCGCTTCATGCTCCGCCCCAGCCCCGGTCTCATCCCCACCCGCCAGGTCCGCCAGGTCGCGGTGACCCTGGCCGACGACGCGGGCACCGCGCTCGACACCGTGGGCCCGGTCCTGGACCGGTGAGTTACGTTGGTCCCCGCCGGCGTGCGCGAGCGCCGGCGGACGTGCGCGAGGATCAGCGGCGTGCGCGAAGGACCGGGGGCGTGTGCGGGGATCTGGGGAGGGGGCCGGGGTGACGCGTGGAGCGGCTGCTCGGGGTCGGGCCGCGTCCGTCGGACGGACGCGTCCGCGTCCTCGTCCCGTACGCCGCCGTGTGGTGGCGGTCGTCCTGGCCGCCCTCGTGGTGAGCGGTTGCGCCGGCGCCCCGGACAGCGCGGTGGACGGCTCACGGGGGCGGGAGCGGGCGGAGGGGAGCGGGCCGAGCGCCGTCCGGCATGACCGCAAGCCCATCCGGGACCGTTTTCCGGAGTTCGGTGAGATCAGCGGCACCTCCTGGGTGTCCGACGTCCTCAACGACGGCGGCCGCTCCGATGTGCCGGGTCCCTCGGACGTCCGGCTCACGGGTGTGGCGTCCCTGTCCGGCGCCGCTGCCGCCGCGATCTCCGAGCGCTACTCCTGGCGGGGTTCAGGACCGCCGTCCTCGGTTCCGAAGACCCTTCTGCCCGAGCTGCCGACGGAGCGCGACTGGCTGACCAGCGCCGACTTCGACGCCGCCGTGACCAGGGGCGAGTACACCGGAACGTTCTATCTGAGCGTCGACCGCGGTGTGGTCCTGTTCGACGCCGTCAATCCGTCGATCCGGTGAGCCGTACCGCCTGAGACGTACCGGCCGGCGGTCCCCGTGACCGGCGTCGGGACCGGCGCCCTCAGCGGCGTCCGGCCGGTGCCGGGCGCCCGGCCGGGATACGGCCCGCCACGACCGCCGAGGCGAGCGCCGCGTGATCGGCCGCGTTCCGGTCCGCGTAGCGCAGCGAGAAATCGGCCATGGCACGGTCGAAGACATCGGAGGCGCCGAGGTAGTGGGCGATGGCGATGCGGTCGCCCGACCGCGCGTGGGTACGCGCCAGAGCCCGGCCGCACAGCCACGCCTGGTCGTACAGCAGCGAGGGCGACAGATCGTCGATGGCGAGGGAGGCCTTGGTGTCACGCAACTGACGCCAGTAGAAATGACGCCCCTCGGGCCCGGTCACCCAGCCGAGGAAGAGATCGCCTCCGGTCTGGAGCAGCCGCTGCCCCGCGACGATGCGATGTCCCTGATGGGCGTAGCCGCTCGGCTGGAGATGGGGTTCCAGTACGGACCTCTCGGCCTCCTTGATCTGGAGGAGGAGCAGATCGTCGGTGTCACGCCCCGCCAGCAGCACGATGTGGCAGCGCAGACCGACACCCGCCACCCCCACCACCTTCCGGGCCGCGTCCACGAAGCGGTAGCGGTCGAGCAGGGTCCGCCGTTCCTCCGGGAGCGTGGACCGGTAACCGATGAAGATGCGCCGCAGCATGGCCATGTCGAGCCGCCCCACCGGTTCGAGCAGCGGTGGGTCGGGAGCGATCCCGCGCTGCCCGTCCGGCATGGCGGTCAGCTCCTCCAGCGCCCGCAGGGTGGTGCGCGGCCGGGCGAGCGACGGGTCCGCCTCGATGTGTTCCTGCCGGCCCGGTCGCACGAGCGGCAATATGTCGGCGGTGTCGATGTGCTCGTACCAGACGTCGAGTTCACCGAGACCGGCCAGCCGGTGCATCGACGTGCGGTACGCCTCGGCCGCGGCCTGGACGGCCCTGCGGGTGTCGGTGCCGGACTGCCCGTTGTCGCGGGCGGCCACCGCGATGCTCGCCGCGAGCCGCTTCACATCCCATTCGAACGGTCCCGGATGGGTCTCGTCGAAGTCGTCCACATCGAAGAGCAGGGCGCGGTCGGACGAGGCGAACGCGCCGAAGTTCAGCAGATGGGCGTCCCCGCAGAGCTGCACCGTCAGCCCCGAGCGCGGCTGGGTGGCCAGATCGGCGGCCATCACGGCGGCGGCGCCGCGCAGAAAGGCGTAGGGGGAGACGGCCATCCGCTCGAACCGCAGGGGCAGCAGTTCGGGCACCCGGGTGGCGGTCTGCCGGGCCAGTGAGGTGAGCGGATCGAGCCGGTCGGCCGCCGGTATCCACAGTCCGTGCGAGGAGCGCGACGCCTCTTTGCGCGCGGCCCTGCCGTGTGCCGCCCGGTCGGCGGGGGTGAACATGAAAGGCCCCTCTCGCTCCGGTGGTGGGTGCCGCGGCACGGTTGCTGAGCACGAGCATTCCCTCCCCGCGGGCGGGCGGCCCGGCGGGACGGGCATTCGGGTGGTCCTGACAAATGCGGAACCGTACCTGTCGGTGTGCTCCGCGTGGCATGCTCGATAAGAGCCCTTACCGGCGACAACACCGCGCGTTCGCAGGGTGATTCGGGAGGTCGGATGGACACGGGCCGGGAATCCGCAGACACACCGTCAGCTCGTACGGGCATGTCCCGCGCGGGCGCCCCTGCCGAGGGGGCGACCCGTACGGGCATATCCCGGGCGGGTACGTCTCGCACCGGAGCCGCTCCCGCGGACCCCTCCGCCACCGGCGCCCCGCCGGCCCGCGGGGACCGGAGCGCGCGGACACGGCGGGCCGACCGCGCCGACGGGACCGGGCAGCAGCCTCCCGGCGGCGACCACCCGGCCGGCGGGGGACAGGACCGGCGGGCGCAGCGCCGTC
This sequence comes from Streptomyces sp. NPDC055025, assembly GCF_053608565.1. Taxonomy (NCBI): domain Bacteria; kingdom Bacillati; phylum Actinomycetota; class Actinomycetes; order Kitasatosporales; family Streptomycetaceae; genus Streptomyces; species Streptomyces sp. NPDC055025. The sequence goes on along the minus strand of NZ_JBSGVS010000048.1, from coordinate 10,896 downwards.
AGCGGCTGCTCGCCACCGCGCTCGGTCTGTTCACCACCCGCGGCTACACCGGCACCTCCATCGAGCGGATCTGCGCCGGCGCCCATGTCTCCATCCGCGCGTTCTACGAGGAGTTCGAGAGCCGCGAGGCGGTGCTCATCGCCCTCCACAACGATGTCGCCCGAGCCGGTATGGAGGCCGCGCTGACGGTGCTCAGCGATCCCGCGGCGGAGAGCGCGAGCACCCGCGAGCGGATCACGGCGCTGACACACGCCTATGTGGACGCCGTGACCGCCGATCCCGCGGCCACCCGGATCGCGTTCATCGAGGTCGTCGGGGCCGGGCAGGCGCTGGACGATCACCGGCTCCTGTGGCGCGGTCTGTGGGCCGGCTTTCTCACCGGGGAGGCGGAACGCGCCGTCGGGCGCGGCGAGGCCGTACCACGCGACTACACACTCGCCATGGTCGCCCTCATCGGGGCCGTCAACGAGCTGATGGCGCACTGGGCGCGCGACAGCGGCTCGCTCAGCCGCCGGCGGCTGGCCGGCGAACTGGTCCACCACGCTCTCGCCACCCTCGGTATCCCGCCGGGCGGCCCCGCCGCGGACGAAGGGGAATGACACGACGGCCGGGCTACGGCACGAGGTCCTGACCCATGGCCGGGCGCGGACGGCCCTGGGCCGCGTATGGCACCGCGTGAGCCCGTCCCGTACGACCGGTGGCGTATGACCGGCCCCGGCCCGTCGGCGCCTCCGGGATCCACCGGCCCGGTCCCACCGGCTCCCCCGGCCTCGGCTCCCGGTTCCGCCGGACATATGGCCCCACCAGGGCGTCCTCGCGGCGCCCGGTGCCGACCGCGTGATCGGCGGCGCGTGATCCTGGTGTCGTGACCGCTCCGCCGAGGCCCTAGCCTGAGAGCACGATGAACCGTTTGACAACACCCTGGGGCGAGTTCGGCCTCACCCGCTTCCCCGAGCTTCCTCGCGACACGCTACGCGCGTGGGACACCGCCGACGAGTATCTGCTGCGGCATCTCGCGGGGACCGACACCGGCACCGGGCCGACGGACCTCTCGGGCACCGTCGTCGTCCTGGGGGACCGGTGGGGCGCCCTGACCACCGTGCTCGCCGTCCGCCGGCTCGACCAGCTGTGCGCGGAGCCGCTCGTACAGATCACCGACTCGTATCTCACCCAGCGGGCGACCCGGGCCAATCTGCGGCGCGGCGGCGCCGACACGGAGGGGGTGCGGCTGCGGTCGGTCAGGGACACCCCGCCGGAGCGCATCGATGTGCTGCTCATCCGTGTCCCCAAGAGCCTGGCGCTGCTGGAGGACCAACTGCACCGGCTCGCACCGGCCGTGCACCCGGGGACCGTGGTCATCGGTACGGGACGGGTCACCGAGATCCACACCTCCACCCTGAAGCTGTTCGAGCAGATCCTCGGTCCGACCAGGACCTCGCTCGCCGAGCGCAAGGCGCGGCTGATCTTCTGCGCGCCCGCGGCGGGCCGGACCAGGACCCCCAGTCCCTGGCCGCACAGCTACACGCTGCCCGAGGGGCTCGGCGCGGTGTCGGGCCGTACCGTCGTCAATCACGCGGGGATCTTCTGTGCGGAACGGCTCGACATCGGCACCCGCTTCCTGCTGCGCAATCTCCCGCGCCGCCACGGTCCCGAGCATGTGGTCGACCTCGGCTGCGGCAACGGTGTGATCGGCACCGCCGCGGCGCTGGCGAATCCGGCGGCCAGGGTGACCTTCGTCGACGAGTCGTTCTCGGCGGTGGCCTCGGCCGAGGCCACCTTCCGCGCGAACGCCGACGCCGCGGCCCCGGCGGACTTCCTGCTCGGTGACGGTCTCTCGGACATGCCCGCGGGGACGGCCGACCTGGTGCTGAACAACCCGCCGTTCCACTCCCACCAGGCGACGACCGACGCGACGGCCTGGCGGATGTTCACCGGGTCGCGCGCCGCGCTGCGGCCCGGGGGAGAGCTGTGGGTCATCGGCAACCGGCATCTCGGCTACCACATCAAGCTGCGGCGGCTCTTCGGCAACTGCGAGACCGTGACGAGCGATCCCAAGTTCGTCATCCTACGGGCCGTCAAACGCTGAACCTCGCATCTGCGAGACGGTATCGCCTCAAGGGTTGTAGATGCGAGGACGAACGGCCTATCTTGTCGCACATGCAGTCCTACACGATCGGTCAGGCCGCCCGGCTTCTCGGGGTGAGTCCCGACACCGCGCGCCGCTGGGCCGACGCGGGCCGGGTCACGACCCATCGTGACGAGGGCGGTCGCCGGGTCATCGACGGCCGCGCGCTCGCGGCGTTCTCCGTCGAGGTCGCACAGGGCGGCAACGGCGAGGACGACGTCTCGTACACCTCGGCCCGCAACGCGTTCCCGGGCATCGTCACCGCCGTCACCCTCGGCGATGTCGCGGCACAGGTGGAGGTCCAGGCGGGACCGCACCGGCTGGTCTCCCTGCTCACGCGGGAGGCCGTCGAGGAACTGGGGCTGGAGGTCGGCATGGAGGCCACCGCCCGGGTGAAGTCCACGAGCGTGCACATCGACCGCACCTGACCGGCATGGTCCGTCGAGCCGCTGTCGCTCGCAGGCCACGGTCCGCTCCGGCGTGCCCCGCCGGTTCCACCGCTCCCGGGGCCGCGCCGTTCCGGGTTCCAGCGACTCGGCGAGCCATTGCGCCACCCGGGCCGCCGTACTTCCAGCGCCATCGCATCGCACGGGCCGCCGCCGTCGTCGGCCCGTCCGCTCGCGTGCCCTTACGGGCCCGTACCGCAAAGGAGTCCACCCCCATGTCCTTCGCTCTCACCCGGCGCCGCGCGGCCACCGCGCTCGTGTCCGCCGTCCTTCTCCTGCCGCTGGCCGCGTGCGGCGGCAATGACGACGGCACGGAGGAGTCCGCCCCCTCGGCCTCCCCGGCCGACCCGTCGTCGAGCGCGGCCCCGGAGGCGGATCTGACCGTGCTCGCCGCCTCGTCGCTGACCGACGTCTTCAAGACGGCGGGCGCCGCGTACGAGAAGGAGAACCCCGGTACGAAGGTGACGTTCTCCTTCGCCGGCTCGCAGGAACTCGCCGCCCAGGTCGAGCAGGGCGCCCCGGCCGACGCGCTGGTCACCGCCGACACGAAGACCATGGACGGGCTCAAGGACGACACGGGCACCCCGGCGATCATCGCCAAGAACCGGCTGGTGATCGCCACCACCGAGGGGAACCCCGAGAAGATCGAGAACCTCAAGGACCTCGCCGATCCGAAGCTGAAGGTCGTCCTGGCCGCGTCCGAGGTCCCCGTGGGCCGGTACAGCCGGCAGGTCCTCGAAGCGCAGAGCGTCACGGTGAAGCCGGTCTCCGAGGAGCCGAACGTCCGCGCCGTACTGAGCAAGGTGGAGCTGGGCGAGGCCGACGCCGGCATCGTCTACAAGACGGACGCCGACTCCGCGCCCGACAAGGTCGACGCCGTGGAGATCCCCGACGCGCAGAACGCCATCGCCGAGTACCCGGCCGCCACCCTCAAGACGTCCGAGCACAGCGCCGCCGCGGCGGCGTTCGTCACCTGGCTCAGTGGCCCCGAGGCGCAGAAGATCCTTCAGGACGCCGGATTCCAGCAGCCGTAGCACCCACCGCGCGCAAGCCATCACCGACGGCCCGGACACCCGTCGGATGACATCCGCTGTGTGACAGGGCTTGTCCGGGGCGCAGGACCGGACAAGCCTGTCATCACACCACAGCCCCCGCTGTCCGCCGACCCCTCAGCCCAGGAACCGGATGAGCCGCCCCCGTACCCGCCGTCCCGGCGCCCCTGTCGCACTCGCGGTGCCCGCGCTGCTCGCGATCGCCTTTCTGCTGCTGCCGCTGATCGGGATTCTCGCGCGTACCTCCTGGGGCGAACTCGGTACGCATCTCACCAGCCCCGAGGTGGTCCAGGCACTGCGGCTGTCGCTGCTGGTCTCCTTCTGGTCGCTCGGGCTCTCCCTGGTGCTCGGGGTGCCGCTGGCCTGGCTGCTGGCCCGGGTGCGGTTCCCCGGCAAGACGCTGGTGCGCACGCTGGTGCTGCTGCCGATGGTGCTGCCCCCCACGGTCGGCGGGGTCGCCCTGCTGCTGGGCTTCGGCCGGCGCGGGCTGCTCGGCCCCTGGCTGGAGGAGAGCTTCGGGCTCACCCTGCCCTTCCACACCTCGGGCGCCGTGGTCGCCGCGACCTTTGTGGCGATGCCGTTCCTCGTCATCAGTCTCGAAGGCGCCCTCGCCGGGCTGCGGCCCGCCTACGAGGAGACCGCCGCCTCGCTGGGAGCCTCGCCGGTACGGGTGTTCCTCACCGTCACCCTGCCCATGGTGGCCCCCGGTCTCGCCGCGGGCGCCGCGCTGACCTGGGCCCGAGCGCTCGGTGAGTTCGGTGCCACGATCACCTTCGCGGGCAATCTGCCGGGCACCACCCAGACCCTGCCGCTCCAGGTCTATCTGCTGCTCCAGGACTCACCGGAGGCCGCGACCTCCGTCTCGCTGCTGCTGCTCGCCATCGCCATGGGCGTGCTGATCGCCCTGCGCGGACGGTGGACCACCGGAGCCGTCGACCGCGTACCCCGTCCCGGCCCGGTCTCCGACGAACAGGCGGCGCCACCGGCCGACCGGGGCATGGGCGCCCTCACGACCGCGGGGCCCGCGGACCACGAGCCGTTTCCCGTCCCCGGGCCGCCCGCCGCCGGACCGCCCGCCTCTCATGAGCGGTGGCGGCTGCACGCCGAGGTCACCGGGTTCAACCGGCTCACCCTCGACGCCGAGCCCGGTACCACCATCGCCGTCGTCGGACCCAACGGAGCCGGCAAGACCACGCTGCTGCGCGCCCTTCTCGGACTCACGCCGCGCGCCCATGCCCGGCTCCGCCTCGGCGACCTGGACGTCACCTCGCTCCCGCCGCACCGGCGAGGTGTCGCCTGGGTCCCGCAGAACGGCGCGCTCTTCCCGCATCTCAGCGCGCTCGCCAACACCGCGTACGGGCTGCGCGCCCACGGCGTGCGGCGGGCCGAGGCCCGCCGCACCGCCCAGCAGTGGCTCGACCGGCTCGGTGTCGGCCATCTCGCCCAGCGCAAGCCGCACCAGGTCTCCGGCGGCCAGGCGCAGCGGATCGCGCTGGCCCGCGCGCTCGCCGCCAGCCCCCGGCTGCTGCTCCTGGACGAGCCGCTGGCCGCGCTCGACCAGACCACCCGGGCGCGGGTACGGCACACCCTGCGCGGCCATCTCGACGGCTTCGGCGGGGTCTGTCTGATCGTCACCCACGATCCGGTCGAGGCCATCTCGCTGGCCGACCGGGTGCTCGTACTCGACGAGGGGCTGGCCCTCCAGGACGCCCCTCCCGGCGAGGTGACGCGCCACCCGCGCTCGCCCTGGGTGGCCAGGATGCTCGGCCGCAACGCCTGGCCGGGCACCTTCGGTCCCGGCGGGCTCGAACTGACCGCGGGCGGGCGGCTGATCGTCGCCGAGCCGTCGGCCGACGGTACGGCCGCCCTGGCCGTCATCGCGCCCGAGGCCGTCTCCGTACACCGGACCCGGCCCGCCGGCAGTCCCCGCAACGTCTGGCCGGGAACGGTCAGGGAGATCACCGCCCTCGGCAGCCGGCTCCGTGTTCTGATCACTTCGGACGAGGCACCGGACCTGATCGCCGAGATCACGCCGGAGGCCGCCGCCGAACTCGGCCTGGCCGACGGCGCGTCCGTATGGACCAGTGTCAAGGCCACCGAGGTGACTCTCGTCGCCATATGAGAACCGTCCCGGGGAGCAGTCCCGGTGAGCGGTCCAGGAGAGCAGGGAGCAAGCGATGTTGCTGCGTCAGTTGGAGTACCTGGTGGCCCTCGCCAGGGAACGGCACTTCGCTCGCGCCGCCGCGGCCTGCTACGTGTCCCAGCCCTCGCTGTCCGCCGCGATCAGAAAGCTCGAACACGAGCTGGACGTACCGATCGTGCGCCGTGGCCGCCGCTTCGAGGGGCTGACGCCCGAGGGCGAGCGGGTACTGCTCTGGGCGCAGCGGATCCTCGCCGAACGCGACGCACTGCGCCATGAGCTGTCGGCGATGCGCGGCGGGCTCGCCGGCACCCTGCGGATGGGCGCCATCCCCACGGCTCTCACCGCGGCCTCGCTGCTCACCACACCGTTCGTGGAACGGCACCCCCGGGCGCGCGTCTCGCTCGACTCGCTCTCCTCACGTGACATCACCCAGCGTCTGGCCGAGTTCGAGCTGGACATCGCGCTCACCTATCTGGACGACGAGAGCCTCGGCCAGGTGCGCAGGACCCCGCTCTACGAGGAGCGTTATCTGCTGCTCACCCCGCGGAACGGCCCGATGAAGGGACAACCGGCGGCCGGCTGGGCGGAGATAGCCGAACTGCCGCTCTGCCTGCTCTCCCCGCAGATGCGCAACCGTCTGATCATGGACGAGTACTTCGCCGCGGACGGGGTGACCGCCGTGGTCCCGGCGATCGAGACCGACTCCGTCGCCGGTCTGTACGCGCATCTCACGGCGGGGCGGTGGTCCAGCGTGATCTCACACGCCTGGCTCCATATGTTCGGCGTTCCCGACGGCATGGTCGTCATCCCGGTGGCGCACCCGGCGCACGGCCCCCGGGTCGGTCTGGTCATCGCCGACCGCAGCCCCGAACCGGTACTGGCCAGAGCCCTCTTGGAGATCGCCAGGGAAGCGGGCGTACGGGAGGCCCTCGACCAGCTCCTCGACACCTATCTGCACCCCGCCGGGCCACTGGGATAGCCGGTCCCTATCCCGACATAGAAAGGTTCATTTTGACCATGGGCACCGTCCGGAGCAGGGTGGAAGAACCTTCCCGCAACAACGGACGAGGAGCCGCAGTCATGGCAAAGGTGCTGTGTGTGCTGTACGACGACCCGGTCGACGGATACCCGAAGACCTACGCCCGGGACGACCTCCCCAAGATCGACCACTACCCCGGCGGCCAGACCACCCCCACCCCGCGGGGCATCGACTTCACCCCCGGGCACCTGCTCGGAAGCGTCTCCGGTGAACTGGGTCTGCGCAGCTATCTGGAGTCCCAGGGACACACCCTGGTCGTCACATCCGACAAGGACCGGGAGGGATCGGTCTTCGACCGGGAACTGGTCGACGCCGACATCGTCATCTCCCAGCCCTTCTGGCCGGCCTATCTGACGCCCGAGCGGATCGCGAAGGCCGAGAACCTCAAGCTGGCCATCACCGCCGGCATCGGCTCGGACCATGTCGACCTCGACGCCGCCATCGCCAAGGGCGTCACCGTCGCCGAGGTCACGTACTGCAACAGCATCAGCGTCGCCGAGCACGTGGTGATGATGACGCTGTCGCTCGTACGGAACTATCTGCCCTCCTACAAGTGGGTCCTGGACGGCGGCTGGAACATCGCCGACTGTGTCGCCCGCTCGTACGACCTGGAGGGCATGCAGGTCGGCACCGTGGCCGCGGGCCGTATCGGGCTCGCCGTGCTGCGCCGTCTCGCGCCCTTCGACGTCGGCCTGCACTACACCGACCGGCACCGGCTGCCCGAGTCCGTGGAGCAGGAGCTGGGGCTCACCTGGCACGAGAGCGCCGCCGCGATGGTCCCGCACTGCGACGTCGTCACCATCAACGCGCCCCTCCACCCCGAGACGGAGGGACTCTTCGGCGATGAGCTGATCGCCACGATGAAGCGCGGCGCGTATCTCATCAACACCGCGCGCGCGAAGATCGCCGACCGTGACGCGATCGACCGCGCGCTGCGGAGCGGACAGCTCGCCGGGTACGCGGGCGATGTGTGGTACCCGCAGCCCGCGCCGGCCGACCACCCCTGGCGGACCATGCCGCACCACGGCATGACCCCGCACATCTCGGGCTCCTCGCTCTCGGCGCAGGCGCGGTACGCGGCGGGCACGCGGGAGATCCTGGAGAACTGGTTCGCGGGCACCCCGCTGCGTGACGAGTACCTGATCGTCGACAAGGGTGCGCTGGCCGGGGTGGGGGCGCACTCCTACTCCGTGGCGAAGAGCTGACGGCTTCGGTACCGGTTCACCGCGGCGGGACCCCCGGCCCGCCGCGGTTCGCCGTCCGGCGGGGGGCCGGGGTGCTTGGTGCGTTTCGGCTCGGGCCGGTGGGTGGGTGCGGGTTGTCGGTCGCTTCCGTGCGGTGCGCGCCCGGCGGCGCGGGGGCCGGTCCTGGGTGCGGGAGCCGGGACACTCCGGAGGCGCGTGTCCGGACGGCATGATCTGCGCCGCGTGCGGGTCCCGTTCCCGGGTGCGGCTCGGTGTGCGGCACCCATCGCGCTCCCGTGTCCGGACACGCGGCTCCCGCGACCCCGTCCCCCTCCCGCCCGTCACCCTCAGCGGGCCGGCGGGGGAGACGGGTCGCCTCAGGGCGGGTTACCTCGGCCACCCGATCTCCAAGGACAACCGTCACACTGGTGTCCGTGTCCTCACTTCCTCACCAGGTTCAACTCGGTTCCCCGGCGGGCCATATGGTCGTCTGCGGCGACGACACGCTCGCCCAGCGGCTCGCCGGCGAGTTGCGGGACGTCTACGGCGAGCAGGTCACGCTGGTCGTTCCTCCCGTACGCGTTCACCTTCCGACCGCGCCGCTCGTGGCGCGGGGCAGGGCGTCCGCGTTCATCGGGAGGATGTCCGCGGCGGTGACCCGTACGGCCCCGGACCCGCCCGGACCGGTGGGCGGCGGCGCCGGGAGGGCCGAAGGGCCGCGTGTCGTCGAGGCGTTGGACCTCGACGAGGAGGTTCTCGTGGACGCGGGCGTACGGGAGGCGGCGGCGCTCGCGCTCGTCCATGGGGACGACGAGATCAATATCCGGGCCGCGCTCGCCGCCCGCCGGCTCAACCCCCAGCTGCGCCTCGTCATCAGGCTCTACAACCGCAAGCTCGGCCAGCATCTGGAGGCGCTGCTCGACCAGGCCGCCGCCGTCGCCGTGCCCGGTCTCGACACGGCCGCGCTGGACGCGTCCACCACGGTCCTCTCGGACGCGGACACCGCGGCGCCCGCGCTGGCCGCCACCGCCGTCGCGGGCACCAGCAAGGTCGTCAGGGCCGACGGGCTGATGCTCAGGGCCGTGGAGCGCACCCCGCCGGGGCCCGGCGAGGTGGCCGACCCGGGGTTGTGCACCCTCGCCCTGCTCTCCGCCACCACCAACGACCCGGCGGGCGCGGAGGGTTCGGACAACAGCGGTCAGGAGGGCCCGCGGCTGCTGCCCGACGAGGCCAGTGCCGCCGCCGCCACCGGACGCGGCACGGTGGTCCTGGAGGCGGTGTCCCATGTGGGCCCCGATCTGCCGACGGGCCGGCTCGCCGGCCGTGGCGCGCCGCTGGGCTCGCTGTTCTCCCGCCGGGTGCGCTGGTCCTTCGCCGGGATCGCGCTGGCCGTACTCACCCTGGCCGTGGCCTCCTGGGTCCTCACCGGGGTCCATCCGCTGCGCGCGACCTATCTCACGCTGCTCGATCTCTTCGCCATAGGGGATCCGGCGGTCGGCGAACCGGCCCCACGTCAGATCCTGCAACTCCTCTCCGGGGCCACGGGACTTCTGCTGCTGCCCGTGGTGATCGCGGCGGTGCTGGAGGCCCTGGGAACGTTCCGTACGGCGTCCGCCCTGCGCCGTCCGCCGCGCGGTATCTCCGGCCATGTGGTGCTGCTCGGGCTCGGCAAGATCGGCAGCCGGGTGCTGGTGCGGCTGCGTGAGCTGGGTATCCCGGTGGTCTGTGTGGAGGAGGACCCCGACGCGCGGGGCATCGCGCTCGCCCGCAGTCTGCGGGTGCCGGTCGTCCTCGGTGATGTGACCCAGGAAGGGGTGCTGGAGGCGGCCAAGATCCAGCGGGCGCACGCGCTGCTGGCCCTGACCAGCGCCGACACCACCAATCTCGAAGCCGCGCTGTACGCGCGCTCGGTCGTTCCCGGTCTGCGCGTGGCGCTGCGGGTGTACGACGACGACTTCGCGACCGCCGTCTACCGCACCCTGCGCGCCGCCCACCCCGGCGCCCTCACCCGCAGCCGCAGTGTCTCCACCCTGGCGGCCCCCGCCTTCGCCATCGCCATGATGGGGCGTCAGATCCTGGGCGCCATCCCGGTGGAGCGCAAGGTGCTGCTCGTGGCGGCGATCGATGTGGCGGGCCATCCACGGCTCGAAGGACGCACGGTCGAGGAGGTGTTCCGGCCCGGTGCCTGGCGGATCATCGCGCTGGACACCGCGGAGCCGGGGGACCGGGTGCCCGATCTGGCGGACACCCGTCTCGACCGCGAGGGACGCCGCCCGCAGGGGCTCGTCTGGGATCTGCACCCCGGCTATGTGCTGCATCCACGGGACCGGGTGGTACTGGCGGCCACCCGGCGCGGCCTCGCGGAGCTGCTCGGCCGCCGCCCCGCCCGCCGGACCCCGGATCCCGGCTAGGGCGGGTCCGGGGATCCCGGCTAGGACGGGTCCGGCCGGGGATGCGGGCGGGGCGGGCGGGAACGAGAATGGCCACACCGGATGAACGAGGAGGCGGCATGAACGCGGAGTCCGCTGCGGGGCCGGAGGAGTACGAGGGCATCACCCCGGACCGGCTGCTGCACACCGCCGGTGCCGAGGTGACGGCGGAAGACCTGGCACTGGCCTCGGGTCGCGATCTCACCCCGGAGAACATCGAGTGGGCCAGGCGCCGGCTGGCCGAGAAGGGCCGCGCGGCCATCGAGGAGCAGCTCCCGTAGCCCCCCGGTCACCGTCCGCGGTCACGGATCGCCCTAGGGCCGGATCTTGCCGGGTTCGCGTGCCCCGGCACCGCGCCTCGCCGCGTTGTCCAGCCTGATCCAAACGAAAGCCTCTGGCCGCCACCCCTGACAAGGGCCGCGTCGAGTCGTCGGCCCCCAGGTCCGTCCCAGCGCGTCCCCGCCGCACACCCGCGGCG